>NZ_JAYGIN010000015.1:0-246426 GCF_034931005.1 Arcicella sp. LKC2W | reverse complement strand
TAAAGTCATTGAGAACACAGGCTTTAGCTAACAAGTATTACTAACTCCAGCCTTTAGGCTGGGGAAAAGAATCATAGGTTTTGGCTAAAGCCGTTGCTTACAAATACTTGAATAATCTGCCTTTTTTTGATAAAGTCATTGAGAACACAGGCTTTAGCTAACAAGTATTACTAACTCCAGCCTTTAGGCTGGGGAAAAGAATCATAGGTTTTGGCTAAAGCCGTTGCTTACAAATACTTGAATAATCTGCATTTTTTTGATAAAGTCATTGAGAACACAGGCTTTAGCCAAAAAATATTACTAACTCCAGCCTTTAGGCTGGGGAAAAGAATGAAAATAGACAATATCTACTAAATTAAACGATAATGAGTTTTGTGAAAATATATCTTCATGTTGTTTGGGCAACGAAAAAACGTGAGCCATTTCTTAAAAAGTCTATTCGTCCAATTCTCTTTCAACACATTTTACAGAATGCTCGTGAAAAAGGAATTTATGTAGATTTTATTAATGGTGTTGAAGACCATATTCATTGTTTGATTTCGTTGGGACCAACCCAAAATATTGCCAATGTTATGCAACTCATTAAAGGTGAGTCTTCATTTTGGGCAAACAAAGTTGAATTAGTCCCCGAAAAATTAACTTGGGCAGAAGAATATTTTGCAGTATCAGTGAGTGAATCCCAAGTAGATAGTGTTCGTAATTATATCAAAAATCAAGAAGAACATCATAAAAAGAAATCTTTTCAGATTGAATGTGATGAGTTTATAGAAAAATATGGGTTTCCAATCGCTGATTTACCTTCTGAATTAAAAGAATAAGGGTATTATTTTGAGTGATTTACTTTACCCTAAAATTATCATTAAGTCTTGCCTTTAGGCTGGAGATTATAAAAATTACAAGTTATAACCATGTTACAAATACAACAAATAAAAGAAAACAAAGCCGCAACGATTGAAGGCTTGAATAGAAAATATTTCAAAGGTGGAGAAGAAGCCGTTGAGCAAATTTTAGGTTTAGACGAAAAACGTCGTGAAACTCAGGTTGAATTAGACAATACACTTGCCAAATCAAATGCTCTTGCTAAAGAAATTGGTGGTTTGATGAAGGCAGGTAAAAAAGAAGAAGCCGAAGCCGCAAAAGCTGAAACGGGTACTTTGAAGGCTCGCTCTAAAGAATTAGAAGATGTGTTAAAAGGTTTAGAGTCAGAACTTTATGAAGTATTGGTGACTTTGCCAAATCTTCCACATTCAAGCGTTCCCGCAGGAAAAACACCCGAAGAAAATGAAGTTGTTTTGGAAAATGGTGCTATTCCAACGCTTCCAGAAGGAGCAGTTCCGCACTGGGATTTGATTAAGAAGTACGATATTATTGACTTTGAATTAGGGAATAAAATCACGGGGGCAGGGTTTCCTGTTTACAAAGGAAAAGGAGCAAGAATACAACGTGCTTTGATAAATTTCTTCTTGGATGAAGCTATTAATGCAGGTTATGTAGAAGTGCAACCTCCAATTTTGATTAATAAAGAATCTGGTTTTGGCACGGGACAATTACCCGATAAAGACGGTCAAATGTACCACGCTACTGAAGACGATTTATTCTTGATTCCAACTGCCGAAGTACCAATTACCAATATGTACCGTGATGTAATTTTGCAAGAAAGCGAATTACCCATTAAAAATGCGGGTTATACGCCTTGTTTCAGAAGAGAAGCGGGTTCTTGGGGGGCTCACGTGCGTGGCTTAAACCGTTTGCATCAGTTTGATAAAATCGAGATTGTCCGCATTGAAAAACCAGAAAATTCTTATGCGGCTTTGGAAGAAATGTCTTTGCACGTGCAGAGTATTTTGCAGAAATTAGAATTGCCTTACCGTGTGTTGCGTTTGTGCGGTGGTGATATGAGCTTTACGTCTGCTCTCACGTATGACATGGAAACTTATTCAGCGGCACAAGGGCGTTGGTTGGAAGTAAGTTCAGTTTCAAACTTTGAGACTTATCAAGCAAATCGTTTAAAATTGAGAATGAAAACTGAAGGAAAATCTCAATTATTACATACGCTAAACGGTTCTGCATTGGCTTTGCCACGTATTTTAGCTACCATTTTGGAGAATAACCAAACGGCTGAAGGGATTAAAATTCCGAAGGTTTTAGTGCCTTATTGTGGGTTTGAGATGATTGCTTAGATAATGTATTTCAACTTCCCGAAAGTTCTAAAACTTTCGGGAAGTTCCCCAATCAAAGGGTTTGGAATAAACATTATTAGACAAACTTATGTACAATTTTGTGTATCTCTTTATAACCTTAAGTTCTTCATAAAACTATTCTAAATGGCTTCTTAGTAACTTTATCTACAAAACATTCAACCTCAACTTCACATACGTACTCGCCAACAAAGCCATTTTTTGAATATCTGGAACTCTAATTCTTTCGTTTTGAATTTTGGAAGCAGGACAGTTTTTGATTTTATCGAATAGTCTCAAATAATATTTATAAGCTAAATAAACGCCTCCTTTTGCTCCCTTAGGTAAGGCTAAAATACCACGAAGTGCCGCATCAAAATCCGCTTGAATATCATCTTCAATGGCTTTTTTATCGGCTAAGGTAAAATTCTGAAAATCTACATCGGGGAAATAGGTACGTCCTCTTTCTTGAAAATCAGATTTAATATCTCGCAAGAAATTTACTTTCTGAAAAGCTGAGCCTAAACGTTTGGCATCAGCTTTTAAAGTGTCATATTGTTCCGAATTTCCTTCACAAAAAACTCGCAGACACATCAAGCCAACTACTTCTGCTGAACCGTAAATGTATTCTTCGTAACCATCTTGATTGTAGTCGGCGAAGTACAAGTCCATTTCCATCGAGTGCAAAAAAGCCTCAATTAATTCATGGTCGATTTTATATTTATTGACAATCAACTGAAAAGAATGCAAAACAGGATTTAAACTAACACCCTCTTCAATTGCCGTATAAGTATCCGCTTTGAAGCGGGCTAATAACGCTTTTTTATCAAAACCATGAAATGTATCCACAATCTCGTCTGCGTAGCGTACAAAACCATAAATAGCATAGATAGGCAAGTGAAATTCCTTGTCTAAAGTCTTGATACCTAAGGTAAAAGACGTGCTGTAATGCTCCGTGATGAGCTTGCTACATTCAAGCGTTGTTTTGGTATATAAATCCATTTTTAGATATTAGATAATAGAGGTCAGAGTATAGATTTTGGATAACAAAGGTCAGAGCATAGATTTTAGACTTTAAACGAAAGGAATGAGTCATAAATCTATTCTCTGTAATCTATCCTCTATTCTCTTTTTCAACTTCCCCTGCTACCAAAAGCCCCGAAATCAAGGACGGTGGAACGCCTGGCCCTGGAACGGTCAATTGACCTGTATAATATAAATTTTTTACTTTTTTACTTTTTAAGGTTGGCTTCAAAAGTGCCGTTTGCATCAAAGTATTGGCTAATCCATAAGCGTTTCCTTTGAAGGCGTTATAATCGCTCTTAAAATCATGGTGAGCGTAGCTTCTTTTGTAAATTACAGAATCTCTGACATTTTCGCCACAATATTTTTCCAAACGTTCCATAATGATGTGATAGTATTTCTCTCGAATTTCGTCAGTATCTTCCAAATTGGGTGCTACTGGAATTAGTAGAAACAAGTTCTCACAGCCTTCTGGGGCAATACTATCATCTGTTTTTGATGGAGCTGAAGCGTAAAAAAGTGGTTTTGAAGGCCATTTTGGCTCGGTATAAATTTCATGAGCGTGAACTTTGAAATCTTCATCAAAGAATAAATTATGATGTTTTAATTTTGCAATTCGTTTGTTTACGCCCAAATAAAACAACAAGGACGACGGAGCCATTACTCGTTTATCCCAATATTTTTCGTCGTAATTTCTGTATTTATCTTCTAACAATTTATCTTCTACGTGATGATAATCAGCACTTGCCACAACTACATCAGCCGTAAATTCTCCGTCTTCGGTAATAACTTTATTGGCTTTATCACCTTGAACTTCAATTTTCTGGACGTTTTTGTTCAATAATATTTTTACGCCTTTTTCTTCTGCCAAAGACACCATTCCTTTCACAATTTCGTGCATTCCGCCCATTGGGTACCACGTTCCCATTTCCATCTCGGCGTAATTCATCAAGCTGTACATGGCGGGTGTATTTTCGGGTGTAGCTCCCAAAAATAAAATAGGAAACTCCATGATTTTTAGGATTTTTTCATCCGTAAAAAACTTCCGAATGTGCGAAGAAAAAGATTGGAATACGTCTAATCGAGTTACGTCGTACAATAATTTTACACTCAAAAATTCGGTAATACTGCGTGAAGGTTTCCAAACAAAATTATTGATGCCAACGTCGTATTTATACGCTGCCTGACGCATAAATTCTTGGAATTTAACTTTGCTTCCTGCTTCCATACTCTCGAATAAATCGCCTAATTTCTCTACTCCCGCAGGTAAATTGATAGTTTCATTTCCTTCTAAAATAACCGAATATGAAGGGTCGAGGCGAACTAAATTGTAATAATCGGAAGTCTTTTTACCAAAAGTTTCGAAATAATTATCAAACACATCTGGCATCCAATACCAACTTGGACCCATATCGAAAGTAAATCCTTGCTCATGAAAAACTCTTGCACGACCACCCGCAACGCTATTTTTTTCTAAAATGATAACTTCATGTCCTTTATCTGCCAAACTTGTAGCTGCTGCCAATCCCGAAAAACCCGAGCCGATTACTATTACTTTCATGTATTTTTTATGATAATGCTTAATAAAATCTAAACAAAGATAAGCAGGCTTTGTTTGAATAATGCTCTAAGATTTTGAATAGAAACCTTGATTTTTACGGATATTTCTCTATTTTTGAATAAAAAATAATAAACCAATGGTAGCAACAAAAGACATATTAGCTCTACCCAGAACCTTAGAGGAGTTCATGGCTTGGGAACCAGAAGATGGTTTTAAGTATGAATGGAACGATGGGGAAATAATCAAATTTATCGGCATGAACAAAACACAAGTCTTTATCTACGAAGCACTTAATCAATTATTTATTGAAAAGGGATTATGGAAATTAGGTACATTTATCTCTGAGTATGATGTTCAACTTACTGGTATTCAGATGAGAAGACCAGATATCGCTTTTCTTTCAAAAGAGCAGATAGCATTAACAAAACAAGGTGAAGACGAAATTCCAGAGTTTGTAATTGAGGTGATTTCTGGAAATGATAAGGCAAATAAAGTAGAGGAGAAAACGGTTGAGTATTTTAAAGCAGGCGTAAAAGTTTTGTGGTTAATTTATCCAGATAATAAAACAGTTCAAGTTTACACATCTCTAAAACAAGCTCAGATTTGCTATGATGATGATATTTGTTCCGCCAGTCCAGTTTTACCAGATTTTGAAATTAAGGTGAATGATATTTTTAATTGATACATTATTAAAACAAAACCCCACAAGATATTAAAATCTCGTGGGGTTTTGTTTTACATTGCGAAGCAATTCATTCAATCACAAATCACTCATTCACTAAATATCGTGGAGTAATTCACTCAATCACAAATCACTCATTCACTAAATGAATTACGCTAATGCTACTTGTAAATTCTCGTCAATTGCTGCCAAGAATTCTTCTGTATATAGATAGTGTTCGCCATGACTCACTTTATTTCCGTGAATACAAACAGCTAAATCTTTTGTCATTTTTCCAGACTCTACCGTAGCAACACAAACTTTTTCTAAAGTTTGGCAGAAGTTAATTAGAGCTTCGTTTCCGTCTAATTTACCACGGAATTCTAAACCACGAGTCCATGCGAAGATAGAAGCGATTGGATTAGTTGAAGTTGGTTTTCCAGCTTGGTGGTCACGGTAGTGACGTGTTACCGTTCCGTGAGCAGCTTCAGCTTCCATTACTTTTCCGTCTGGTGTAATCAATACTGAAGTCATCAAACCTAATGAACCGAAACCTTGAGCAACTGTATCTGACTGAACGTCTCCGTCATAGTTTTTACAAGCCCAAACAAAGTTACCATTCCATTTCAAAGCAGAAGCAACCATGTCATCAATCAAACGGTGTTCGTAAACAATACCCGCTGCCTCAAATTGTGCTTTGTAATCTGCTTGGTAGATTTCTTCAAAAATATCTTTGAAACGACCATCGTATTTTTTCAAGATGGTGTTTTTCGTAGATAAATATAAAGGCCATCCTTTGCTCAATGCCATGTTGAAACATGAGTGTGCAAAACCACGGATAGACTCGTCAGTGTTATACATTGTTAAAGCTACACCGTCGTTTTTGAAGTTGAATACTTCAAAAGTTTGAACTTCAGAACCGTCTTCTGGCGTGAAAGTAACGGTTAATTTACCTTTTCCTTTTGTTAAGAAATCAGTTGCTCTATATTGGTCTCCAAAAGCGTGACGACCAATCATGATTGGTGCAGTCCAGTTTGGTACTAATCTTGGAACGTTTGTACAAACGATTGGCTCACGGAAAACTGTACCATCTAAGATGTTACGGATTGTTCCGTTTGGAGATTTCCACATTTGTTTCAAATTGAATTCTTTCACACGAGCTTCATCAGGAGTGATGGTAGCACATTTGATACCTACACCATACTTTTTGATAGCTTCTGCTGCATCAACAGTAACTTGGTCGTTGGTTTCATCACGGTATTCCATTCCTAAGTCGTAGTATTTAATATCTACGTCTAAGTAAGGAGTAATTAATTTATCCTTGATAAATTTCCAGATAATACGAGTCATTTCGTCGCCATCAAGTTCAACGACAGGGTTTGCAACTTTAATTTTTTCCATTGTGAAATATGCTAATTTTTGTATTTCGTGAGCAAGAATGCTCTGTTTTATCAGATTTTAAAGTATCTGAGATTATTTTACTAAAATAATTTGGGGCAAAGGTACGGAATGAATTAATACGGTGTATTTCATTTGATTGTGAACCGTTAAATAAGTTATTAAGATTACATTATTTCTTGATTGAGATAATTTGTATCTTAAATTATTAAACTGTTCGTGTTTCCTTTTCTACTGATAATTGCGACTAAATTTCCAGTTGAAACTTTTCAATATTTAACCCTTTAATTATTAAACCATGAAACGTCCACTGCTTGTTCTCCTACTACTTCTTTTATTATTCTCTATTTTCTTCTACTTTTCACTCGGAACAAAACCCAAAATTATTGGAGAAGAATCCAATAGGTCTCGTTCATTTACGCAATTAGATTCAGTCATGAGGGGGGCATCAAATTATGTTTATTTAGAAGGTGCTGGTTATGTACTAAAAAATCGTCGGGCGGTATTATTGATGGGAAAAGATACCGTAAAAAGTCAGCAAAGTGAGGCAATAGAATCTGTTGAGAAAGAATTGGAAAGCTATTGGAAATGGGAGGTTTTGTCTGGCAATAAAACGCTTGAAGATATAACGCCAGAAAATAAATCAAGTGAAAGAGAAACCCCCAATATGTTAAGTAGAATTGTGAATGTTTTTAAAGTGGCTGATGCTGTCAATGTTATTGTAGATGCTAATAAAACCTGTGATTGTGATGGAGGTTTATTAATGCTTGCTGGACCAGATTTGCATAAAATAGAAACGACTTTAAATCCAGACGGTGAAATTATTGGAGCAGGAGTGCCACATTTTGACCCAAATATGCCAACATATAAATCACCATATTTAGGCTCATTGAAACAAGCTCGTAATGAGCCAGTGGTAGGTTCTGGAAAGTCTGAAACGTTTACCATTGGTATTATTGACTCTGGTATTAATGCAAATGATGAACCTTTTATTGCGAATCACTTAGACTCAACTTTAGACTATAATTTTGTGGCAGAAGGTGCAACTTCTACCAATGACGTAACTGACCCAAATCCAGTCATTCACGGAACAAAAATTGCACGAGTTATTGTACAAGAAACTGGAAAAGCATACGCTAAAAATTTGAAAATCGTTGGTTTAAAGACCTTTGACAGCCAAAATATTGGCAATTTATATGATAATTTATGTGCCATTTTATATGCTATTAAACATAAAATGAAGGTAGTAAATGCCAGTTGGGGAGGAAAGAAAGATTCGCCAATATTCAGAGAAGTGATGCGTCGGGCGGTGGAAGCAAAATTAATTGTTATTTGTTCTGCTGGAAATGAGCAAATTGATATTGATGCAAATCCTTATTATCCAGCGTGTTATGCTGATGATGCTTTGTTCGGAAATAACGTTGTGACAGTTACCAGTAAATTTAAGGGTATGGTTTGTATGAATAAATCAATTTCAGCGAAGAAAATAGACCTTTCAGTAGATGCCGATATGATGGGAATTACTTGTTTGCACGCCATTCCAAACTCAGTAGGGAAAACGGGTTCTTATGAAGCAGGAACATCTTATGCCGCACCTTATGTGGTGGCAGAGGTTGTGAAATATATGCAACGAAAACCAGTTTTTGTGAAAAATGATTTTATCAATTCTCTTAGCCGCAAAGGGAAAATTAGACGATATACAAATCCGTAAGAAAATTTTAAATCTCCTATAAAAGTTTTAAATTGAAGCAGTTAACCCAAAACTGTTTCAATTTAAAACTATGCAAAAATATCTTTATACTTTTCTTTTTGTTATTCTCTCCAATTTATTCTCTTGGGCAAATTGTCCAACCTCTTCTGAAATTTGGCTCAATTATCAAAAGGCTATTAAAGTAAAATCTCCACAAAATGTATTTATTAATTTGAGTCAGATTTGCTCAAAATGTAATATTAAAGATTCTACCTACACATTTATTTTAGAAAAAATCGCAGAAAATTTTGCTGCCGATAATCAATACGAAAAAGCTATTCAATTTATCAATCAAGCTATTGTGTTGAATAAATCTCACCAACGAGGCTATGACGAATCTTGTTTGGAGAGTAATTATTTTTGTTTGGGCAAATATTATAATCATCAAGGTGAAAACCAAAAAGCTTCTGATGCCTTTGACTTGAGTATTTTAATGGCAAAGAAATTTCCCAAAAAATCAAAGTTTTTGTCTAAATCATATTCTCAAAAAGCAATGATTTGGAGTAAAATTGGGGACTTTGAAAAAGCCATTACCCAAGCAGATATTGGCATTAATTATGGTAAGCAAAAAGGCGATAAAATGGTGTTGGGTTTGTGTTATACTGAAAAAGCCAAAGCCTTAAACAGTTTAGGAAAATCATCTGAAGCGGATGTCATTTTGTACAAAGCCATTGAAGTATTGGAAAATGGTAACGCTGAAAGTTTTTCATATTTGGCGTATGCTTATTATATATTAGCCCAAAATTTCAAGAGTAAACAAGCTTATAATGAGGCAATTACACTTTATCAAAAGGCTCAAAAATACTTCGCTCTTAGTGAAGAAACCTATATGTTTTCGATGACTTATATTAGTCTCGGCATGGCATATTATTATCTGAAAGATTACAACAAAGCCTTAGCTCACTTTAATATTGCCCTCAAAACCAACGAAAGTCCATACATAAAAGTCAATATTTTGGATGATATTGCTTCAACTTATAGAATGAAAAAGGAGTATCCATTGGCTTTTTTATTCTTCCAAAAGGCTTTAGCAATTGCTCCCATTGGCTTTAAAAATACGTCACTTTTTGATAATCCATCGGTTTCTTCACTCAAACGAGCAGATTTCAAATCTTTTTATCTTACAACGTTGACCGATAAAGCCGAAACTTGGCTTGAATATTACGAAAAAACAAAATCTCCTGAACACCTGAAAGTGGCTCTTGAAACGTACAGTATTGCCGACAAATTAATCGACATTATGCGTTTTGAACATACAGGCACAACTTCTAAATTATTTTGGCGGAGCAAAACTCATTCACTTTATGAACAGGCAATTAAGACCTGTTTTTTGCTGAAAAATTATGATAAGGCGTTTTATTTTTTTGAGAAAAGTAAGGCAATTCTTCTCAATGACCGCCTCAACGAGCTGACCGCAAAACAACAACTTTCCCCCGAAGATTTGGCTAAAGAAGTTGATTTTCAACAAAAAATAACGGAACTAAATAAAAAGCTATCTTCTGAAAATGAAAACTCTGATAAGTACGAAAACTTACAAATGAAAGTGCTTGATATTCAGAAGCAACAGGAGCAATTTATTAGAGGTTTAGAAACAAAAAATCCGACTTATTTTAGGTATAAATATGATACAACGTTGGTTTCACTAAATCAAGTCAAAAAGTATTTGATAAATGACCAAACACTGCTCGAATATTTTGTGGGTAAAAATGCCATTTATGCTTTACAAGTATCTGATGATAGTGTAAATATGTATGCCATTGATGTGAAAAATTATGCAGATAATGCTACTCGTTTTTTGTCTTATTGTGCTGATAATCAAATGTGTAATAGTGACTTTAAAGGATTTTTGAGTATTAGTAATCAACTTTATCGGCAAATGTTTACTAATATTTTTATTCCCAAAGGACGATTGATTATTGCTCAAGACGGCTTTTTTATTCCCTTTGAAGCCCTCAGTAAATCGGCACAAAAGCCGTCATATTTACTCAATGATAATGCCATTAGTTACACTTATTCGATGCAATTTTTGTTGAAAAACTTAGGCGAGAAATCATTTTCATTTCGGCATAAATTTATGGGAATGTCGCCTGTGAATTTTAGTGATAATTTGAACCAAACAGCTCTTTCAGGCTCTGATTTTTCGTTGGCAACTATCACCTCAAACTTCTTATTTGGGAAGAATTTTAATCAACAAGAAGCCACCAAAAATACATTTTTAGCTAATGCCCACAATTATCAAATTGTGCATCTTTATACCCATGCCCAAGCTGATAGCACCGACCAAGAACCCATGATTTATTTTAAAGATTCGGTCTTGAAATTATCAGAATTATCAGGTTTAGAACGCTTCAAAACTCAATTAATGGCATTGTCAGCCTGTAAAACTGCCGTTGGTAAAAATGCAGTAGGAGAGGGGATTTTGAGCCTTTCAAGAGGTTTTGCCGCTTTGGGAATACCCGCTACATTAACAACACTTTGGAGCGTTGAAAATCAGGCAACTTATACACTCAACGAGTTGTTTTACAGGTATTTATCGGAAGGATATTCAAAAGATATTTCTCTGCAAAAAGCTAAATTGGAGTTTCTTCAAAGTCAATCTGGCGAAAAGCAATTACCTACCTTTTGGGCGGCGGCGGTTTTAGTGGGTGATGCCGAAGCCATAAGCTTTAATAAATTTTGGTTTTATCTGCTTGCGGGTATCGTTTTACTTTTGGGAGGGTTTTGGTGGTTTCAAAAAAAATAATTTCAACAATGCAACCCTTCACTTGTACGTTCTTGTCTAATGGTTGTAGCTGCAAAAAATTATTAAAACTTGATTATTAAAACTCTTGATATCTTAAAACATGAAAAAACTTATTTTTATTTGCTCGATGACCTTAGTAGGTTTATTGGCTGGCTGTACCGAAAAATTAGATACGGCAATAGAGCCAGCACAATCGGTTGATAATACAACGACTGCCCGCATTTCGGCAGTGATTAAAACAGATTACCCAGCGGCTACCAATCTTTCAGTTTCAACGATTGATGATAAAAAAGTTTACGGATGTGATTTCTCGGTGTCGGGTGTGTTGCATGAAGCAGCGGTTTCTGCAACAGGACAAATCTTAAGTGTATATCATTCGGCTGATAGTTTGAAACTGCCAGATGCTATCAAAACGTATCTTTCTACTACTTATTTGGGTTATAAACTTGAAAAAGTAGCCATCGGAAAAGATGCTTCTGGCAATGCTTCATACAAAGTTTTGATAGAACATAATGACCAAAAAATTACGATTGTCTTTGATGCTAAATTGGCAGTTGTGGCAACATTTACCGAACCAAAGAATAATGTTTCGGGGGATAAAAATAAGATTTTTGCTGCAAAATTAGCCGATTTGCCAACTATAATTCAAACTCAATTGACTGGTTATGATTTTATTGGAGCAGTCGTGAAAACTAATTCTGACGGTAAAAAGAAATATTTTGTAACAGCTAAAAAAGATGGTATCCTTTATGAATTTACGTATGATAATGAAGGAAAATTAATCAAAACGGATTCTATCGACCCAAGTAAGAAAATTGAGGATAAATCCTTGAAAGAAAGTGATTTACCGCAAGTTATTAAAGATTATATCCAAATAAATTATAAAGACTGGAAATACGAAAAAGGAGTGGTATTGTTGAAAGGTGGCGTGATAGATTCGTATTCTATCATCTTGTTGAAAGATAAAAAAATATCAATTTTATTCTTCGATAAAGACGGGAAGTTCTTGAAAGTGGTAGAAACACCAACCATTCAATTACCTAAATTTGAAAATAAAGTAATAATTGTGACAGATTTGCCAGCAATTATTACCGAATATTTAAACAAAACGTATGCAGGTTGGACATTCACCAAGGGTACGGTTACTTTAAAAGATAGCTCGCCCGAAGCATATTATGTGTATATCACCGTTGGAACTGATAAATACCATGTTTATTTTGATAAAAATGGTAAATTCTTAGCGGCAAAAAAAGGATAATACAATTCTTTGGAACTGAATAATAATCCAAATTTGAGAGGTAGTTGTGTAGGAGAGTATTGAGTTGAAGTACAGCGTGTTTGTGGTTTTGAAAAATTACAGCTTGATACTTTACACATCGTACTCAATACTTTCTAACACAATTACATCTTACAAAAGCATGAAAAATGTAGTAAACATATTGATATTTATCGTACTGTGTCTTCTGTCGTCTTGCGATGAAATAAAACAAGTGCCTACGCCAGTGATTGTCAATCCTACGGTAGAAACTCCGTTGATTAATACCAGAATTATTTATACCCAACCCAATAATTTCGTTGCTTTTGATACAAAAGATTTATTGTTAAAATCACAAGGTTTTACTTCTCTAAAGCTTGAAGCTTTACCTAAATTTGGTAAAATCAGTTTCAGTAAATCAGGATTGATTTTGTATAAAGCTGATTCTGCCAAAGCCGAAACGTCAGAATTATTGATTTACAAAACCATCAATACTGACCCCATCAAAACAAAACAAGACACCCTCCGAATTGTCGTAAGTTCAGACATCAATAAAATTCCGTGTAATGCAGGGGCAATTCCTGATTTTTATACCGTAAAAGTGAATACGCCTTCCGTTCTGAATATCTTAAAAAATGACCGATTTTGTAATGCCATTCTTGATTCTGTAACCCTTGAAATTGTTGAGAAACCACTTTTAGGAACAGCTTCTATTCAAAATAATCGTGTTTTATACACTCCTCGGACTGGCTTGAGTGCTGATGATATTTTCTTGTATCGTATTTGTACAGGCGGTGCTACGCCCAAATGTATGATTGCGGGTGTGAGAATAGACGTAGAGGGAAATTTATGTAAAACGTTTTTGATGCCGGACCTTTTGGTTATTAATAAAACAAATGCTAATGCTCAGACTATTAAGGTGTTAGACAATGATAAACTCTGTGATAATTATGACAAAAAGAGCCTTAAAATTTCAGTTCAACCACGTTTTGGGAAAGCAATTGTTAATAATAGCGAAATAGAATATACTCAAACGGCGAATAAAGCCACCATTGATGCCTTAGAATATACCATTACGGATAAAGAAGGAAAGAACCCTTTGAAAATGATGGTTGAAATATATATCAAAGAAGTTGTAACCTGTAAAGCTGATGCCAAAAATGGAGAAATGGAAGTGTCTGTTAGTCAAGTAAAAGAAACGGAAATAGAAATTCCGTATAGCTTATATCTGACCACTTGTGTAGAGATAAAGTCCGTAAATTTTGAGGTACAACCAAATTTTGGAACATTGCGAATAGAAGGTAAAAAGTTATGGTATAAACTAAAACCTTCTGATGGAAAAGAGCATAACGACCAGTTTAAATATATGGTTACCACGACTAACGGTGAGACGTTGAAAGCCAATTTTACCGTTAAGATTAAAAAATGATTGTAAGTTTTTGGGGGGGAGTTTCTCAAAAATGCTAAAATATTCAGGTTTGCAAATAGAATAAGCTTTATGATATTAAATACACTGTTTAATAAGTTATTTAAACTTCCCGAAAGTTCTAAAACTTTCGGGAAGTTCTCCAATCAAACATTTTAGGGTGAAAATTATTCAGAAAACTTATTAAACACTGTATTAAAGCTGTTTAAACTTTTGAGATTTCGTAGAAATAGGACTTAGAAATCGTCTTTGTGACCCTGTCTGACTATCGTATGGTCGAGCTACCTCGTCTGACTATCGTCTGACTGCGTAGAACTTTACACGCAGTCAGACGATAGTCAGACGAGGTAGACTTTACACGCAGTCAGACGATAGTCAGACGAGGTAGAACTTTACACGCAGTCTGACGATAGTCAGACGAGGTAGCTCAACCAGACGATAAGATTCAATCTAATCAAGAATTGACATAATTGAGAAAGTTTAAACAGTTTCATTGTTAATAAATAGCCTATGCTATTTGCTTTTCGCAAATCGCTTACGATAAATAACTTCTCTTAAAAAAAAGGCCCAAGCTTAAAGCCAATAGCCGAAAGCCCAAACGCATGATAAACGAACAGGAATTAGTCAAAGCCTGCCAAAATAATGACCGCAAAGCCCAAACTGCCTTTTACAACTTGTACAAGGGCAAATTGATGGGTGTTTGTCGGCGTTATACCCGCACGCCCGATGAAGCCGAAGATATTTATCAAGAAGCCTTTGTAAAAATTTTCAACAACATCCATACCCTCGAAAAAGCAGGAGCGGTGGGTGCTTGGGTTCGTCAGACGGTTATCAGGACTGCCATTAATTACTACCACGCAAATCTTAAATTCCAACAAAATACCGATTATGAAAGCACTTTACTAAGCAACGATGATTACCCCAACCTGTTAGCTAATCTTTCAAATGAAGAATTGCTGACACTTATCAACCAACTTCCCGACGGCTACCGTATGGTTTTTAACCTCTATGTAATTGATGGTTATAGCCATGCTGAAATCGGACAGATGTTGGGAGTGAGTGAGAATACGTCAAAATCGCAACTCTCACGAGCAAAAGAACTGCTTAGAAAGCAACTAAAACCAATGGGAATTATCAGCTATGAACGCACTTAATAACGAAAACGACCCTTTTGAGGATGTATTTAGAGACAGATTCGCTGATTTCGAGTCTGAACCAGATTTCCAACTTTGGCATAAAATAGAGCCTCAACTCCCTGTGAACCCCACAAGGAAAATACCGTATTGGCAAATCTCAACGATAGCATTAATTATGTTATTGACAGGTTTGAGCGTGTATCATTTCTCAAAATCTTCAGAAGAAAATACCGTAACTTTTTCAGGATTTCACCCCAAAAAAATGACTGAATTTGAACGTAAATTAGTATTACAAAAAGTAGAAAATGATAATCAGAAAATAGGTATAATACCATTGAATGCTAAATCAACTCCTTCGCACAAATTAGAAGAAAAGCAAAATGAGACTACTCAGCTTTTTTCAAAGATTATTTCTAATAAAAAATCAAAACTGGTTACTAATTATACTAATCCCAATCATTTTAATGCTACACCTGAAAATCAGACTTTTGTTGAGGTGACTTCTGAAAAAAGTACCATTTTCAATATTGAAAATCAGAATAAGTCTAAAAAATATAATAAAAATAATAAAGCTCAATTAAACCTTTTTCCCTCAAAAATATCTAAAGAGAGCATTGTAGAAAATTATCATGAAATAAATGAAAATATTTTTGACATTAAAGGCAATAAAAGCCCATTACTTAATGTATTTAATAATAATAAAGGTTTTTTATTGACAATCTTAAACTCAAAAGATTATAGTTTATTATCAAATGATTTTAGAAAACTAAAGTTGAAATATGTAACTTTGCAAAAAGAAGAAGAATATTTCAAAGAGTCAAAGCCAATTGATTTGTATTTTAGTGTAATGCCTTTATTGAATTATTACACAATTACGCCTAATGGCAACGATGCAAATTTTGTACATGGAATAGCCGTAAATGATGATGATGACCGTCTGGGATTTTATACACAAGGTGGGGTCATTTTTACCCTATCTGATAAGTTTAAGCTACGTACAGGATTAACTTATACAAGTACCAAACACAGCATCAATTATCAGATTAGGACAGACTCCTTAGTCGTGCAATCGCCTGATAATAAAGGGGTTGATGTGAGTTTTGCAGAAATAAATAAAACATATTCACAGGCTGCAAACTATTTAGGCACAAAAATTGAATTACAATATATATTCCTAAAAGGAGAGGCACTCACACATTATGTGAATGTCGGTGCAGAGGGAGCTTATAGGCTTAATGGCAATCATCAGTTTAACGGTTTTGCCAACTTTGCTTACGGCGTAACTCGTCAAATTGGAGACAATGCTTACTTATTTATTGAGCCAACTTTTAGTTATTCACTCAATCAACAAAGCGACAGCAACGCCTTCTTGTTAGTTAAACCTAATAAAATCGGTTTTAATATCGGTGTTAATTTTAAAATTAAGTAAGATGAAAAATGTATTGAGTTTTTGTTGGAAAACAGTCGCTTGTGTAGCAATGATATTTGTGGGGTTAGCAGTTGCTATTTTTGATGGTGACATTCATAAAATGTAAAATATTCTGAACAGTTTTGATAGATTTGGTCTTTATCATTTCGTTCAAATTGTTTATCAGATTGTATATTAATAACCTAAAAGGCGAATGGAATACATTCGCCTTTTTCAATTTCTGGCACTCCTTCAACTGAGTTGAAATAATATCGCTTTATAATGATGCAAGGTATGATAAATCGTAAAGTATAACATTTCTCGAAGTGTCAATTTGCCTAAAAGTGGATGTGGTAAGAGATATTTATCTAAATCTTCTTCCGAAAATTCATCAACCTTTTTCAAAAATGTATCATTTACCGTTCTAAATTGCTTCAATAATTCGTCCTTGTTGATGTCTTCTTCTTTGGGAGTAAATTGCCCAGTAGGAACATTTCCTTCCGCTAATTTTTGGTGATATTTCTCCACCATTTCTTCATAATTTCTTGGACTTCTGTTCAATTTTCCAAAAAATAACAGAGCAAAATTGGGTAAGGTGAAAGCTAAATTTAATGGTTTCACCGAGAGAATCAAGTGCTGGATATTTTGGGCAGCCGACCATTTTTCTTTTTTTTGGTAGAAAATATCGATTGCTGAGTGATTTATAGAGGTTTCAACAATATTGAAACCTTCTGAAAGTTTTTGGATAATTTCTTGTTTCGTCATGTTTTGAATGGTTTTGGAATTAAAAACTGGGCAAATTCAAAGAACTCACCCAGTTTATACTATTAATCATTGTATAAAATTTTGTAAATCAATCTGATTTAAGAATGTTTTGCCAAACGATTGTTTGGTAAAAATGCCAAATGATTTTGAATAAAGCAAATTTTGAAAGTAATACTTTTGTAAGGGGTTGATTTTTAGAGGAATGATTGTTGTTCTGAGGAGTTGCTGAAATACAGTGTGAAAGAATCTTCACTTTCTTCAATCATCACAAAACCTAAATTTTGATAAAACTGAATAGCTCTTTTATTAACTTTCAAAACCTCCAAATGTATTTCAGAATGTTGTTTTATTAAATCTTGAAGAATGATTTTACCAATTCCATTTCCTTGAAATTGCTTCAAAATCATGATATTTGCCAGAAAAATATGGTCCTCACGATTTTCTATTTCGAGATAACCAATACCTTCTTCGTGCCGTTCAATAATTTGGAAATGCTCTTTTTTGTAGTGTTCACGATGAAATTCATCTTGGGCTTGTTCGTTCCAACCCCAAAGCATTTCGAGATATTCGTACAAGGCATTTTTCTTGGTTTTGTAAGTCAAATCAAGGTCGTTGTCAGTCGCTTTTCGTAGGGAAAAAATCATGTTAAATAGTCACTCCTATTTGTCTGAGATGATGGTCGAGGTGGCGAACATAGTCATTGGCAACAAATTCAAGTGTAACCAAATCATCTTTCAGCATAGGAGTTGTTGCACTGCCCCAATTGGTGATAGTTTTGTAATTTTCAAGAGGTAAATTGCTTAAGATTTGACAAAAATGTTTATTCAATAACACCCAAAAACCAAGTAAATCTTTTGAGTCATAGTTCTGATAATCAGCCGCTTTAACCCATTCGTTTTGATGATAAATAATATGTGCATTTTCCTGATATTGTCCAACAACCATTCTACGGATATTACTTTGGGCTGAATCAATTAAATGCCCTAAAATCTCTTTTTTAGACCAAACTTCTGGATTGCTTTTGGCTTGTAAATCTTCTTCTGAAAGTGTAGAAATATAGGAATTTGCTAATGAAATTCGATTGTTTAATAGATTGATTACTTCGTTCATATTCGTAAAATTTTGTGCTACAAACTTACACTATTTTCACTTCTTTGGAGTTATTTTGATTTACAGATTGAAGTCTGTCGAATTACCTTTGTTTCAAAAAAGTATATTTATAAATTTACATAAGCCTCAAATTATGGGATAATTCCTATTTGGAGAGGAATAAAAAATCGGAACTATCTACAATTTGTCGCAGAATAAAATTAGCCCACAGATTGTACTGATTCAACGGATTTACAGGGATAAATTTAAAGGAAAGTCAGTGTAAATCTGTTTTATCTGTTCTATCCGTGGTCTAATTTTGTCTTGCTACAAATAGTAGATAATTCCGTAAAAAATCAATCAATTTAAGTACAATTTTCATTAAAAACTATCCATTAAATTTATGAGTGTCATTTTCACGACCATAACGACAGACCGAGAAATCCAACAATTATTGGATTTGCAACAAGTAAATTTGACGAAAAATATCTCCGAAGACGTTGCCAACGACCAAGGATTTGTTACCGTAGTTCATAATTTTGACCTGCTTTCACGCATGAATCAGGCTTATCCGCAAATTATTGCTAAAGACGGCGACAAAGTGGTGGGTTACGCTTTAGTAATGCCCGAAAGTTTCAGATTTGACGTTCCAGTGTTGACCGCCATGTTTGAAATGTTGGACAAATTGGAATACAAAGGCAAACTGATAAAAGATACCAAATACTACGCAATGGGGCAGATTTGCGTAGCGGAAGGCTACCGAGGACAAGGTATTTTTGATGGACTTTACGCCAAACATAAAACCGAATTATCCGACCATTTTGAGCTTTGCGTAACCGAAATTGCCAAGCGAAATCTCCGTTCATTGGCGGCTCATAAACGAGTAGGTTTTGAAATTATCCACGAATATTTTGATACGACTTATCCAGAATTATGGGAAGTGGTGGCGTGGGATTTTTCGTAAACAAACATAAAACACTATAATCAATCGCTGACCCTGATTTGCACTCAGGGTCGTTTGGTTTAGCGTCTTTGACGCATTTTAAACACTAAAATCAACTGCATGAAAATCTCCAGAAATACCCTCTTAAAAACTCTAACAGCAGGATTAATTACCATCCCAAGTTTTGGAAAAAAGCAAATTGAAAAAGACCTTTTGGGTTTTAAAGATGAATTTGCAACCGCTTGGAAACGCTCGGAGGAATATACGCTGACAATTTTCAACCAAATGCCCGAAGAGAAATTGGAGTTTCGTTATACTCCCGAGTCGTTTTCGTTCAGAACGCAATTTGTGCATTGTATCATTTATACGGCTATGCAATTGTCTGGGCGTTTAAATATTCCCAATCCTTACGAGAAAACGCCACCGTCATTTTGGGCAAAATTATCAAAAGCTGATTTGGAAAAGGAACTTCAACAGTTTTACGCTTGGGTTATAACGGTGGTCAATGCTACCAAAGCTGAACAATTGCTAAAACCCGAAGATTATGCGGGAGGAAGTTTGCCCGTTTGGCGTTTTTTCTATGCTATGGAAAACCACATCATTCATCATCGTGGACAAGCAATTTGTTATTTACGACTCAACGAAATTATTCCAGAAGGATACGTTGGTTGGTAGTTTGTAGCACGGGAATCTTTCCCGTGTATCTTCATCCAATGCACAGAAAAGATTCCTATACTATACAAAAATGAATTTTGCGAATTTTCGCTAAATGTAATTTTCTAAAATTCGCAAAAATATTTTCTCTTGAATCTGTCCTTTTTTGCAAAATAAAAGATAGTAAATTTAATTATTTAAAGAATTATCTTTTGAATTTTATGCATAATTCAAAAAATAATCATTGGCGAAAGTGTGAATTGGTAAAATATTATTTGGTTTTTCTTTGCAATTAAGAAATAAACTCCTGTATATTTGTTCAGTATCGAATAATAATATAGCGAATTTTCGCTGTTAAATAATATGATTAATTTAGATGCTTCAACATGGTTTAAATATTATTGTAGTCCTAATTCTGCTCTGCTAAAAAGTTAGAGATAGGCTTTTATATATCATTAAAGACCTTTCTCTATCCGAGGAAGGTCTTTTGTTTGAACTGTAGGACAGGTTTCCAACCTGTCAATTGCGTCCTGACAGGTTGAAAACCTGTCCTACTATTAAAAAAACTATCAAAACAATCAATCATGAGTACTGAAAATCAACTTAACAAATTCTCTCGTACACTTACTCAAGAAGTTACAAATCCTGCTGCAAAAGCGATGCTTTATGGTATCGGTCTGACAACAGAAGATATGCAAAAAGCCCAAATTGGTATCGCCAGCACGGGTTATGAAGGAAATACTTGTAATATGCACTTGAACGGACTTTCGGTTCATGTCAAAAAAGGTATTCAAGATAATGGAATGGTTGGTTTGATTTTTCATACCATTGGCGTTTCAGACGGAATGACTAACGGAAACAACGGAATGTCATATTCTTTGCCTTCTCGTGATTTAATTGCTGATTCAATCGAAAACGTAGTGGGTGCTCAATGGTACGACGGCGTAATTGCCGTAGTGGGTTGCGACAAAAATATGCCAGGAGCCATGATGGCAATTGCTCGTTTGAATCGTCCTGCCATGTTAGTTTATGGTGGAACAATTCGTTCAGGAGAATACAAAGGACAAAAATTAGACATCGTTTCTGCTTTTGAAGCTTTAGGAAAGAAATTCGCAGGAAATATTTCAGACGAAGATTACGAAGGTGTTATCAAAAATGCCATCCCAGGAGCAGGAGCTTGTGGAGGTATGTACACAGCTAACACAATGGCGAGTTCGATGGAAGCAATGGGTTTGACTTTGCCAAATTCATCATCGTATCCAGCAACGCACGAAGGCAAAAAAGCTGAATGTTTAGCGATTGGGGCTGCCATGAAAAATATGTTGGAGAAAAATATTCTTCCACGTGAAATCATGACTCGCAAGGCATTTGAAAATGCTATGACGGTTGTAATGGCAATGGGTGGTTCAACCAATGCTGTTCTTCATTATTTGGCAATTGCTCGTGCAGCGGAGGTTGATTTTACCTTGAAGGATATTCAAGCAATTTCTGACAGAACGCCTTTAATCGCTGACTTAAAACCTTCTGGAAAATACTACATGGAAGATATGTTGGCAATTGGTGGAGTTCCTGCGGTAATGAAATACTTGTTACAAGAAGGTTTATTACACGGTGATTGTATGACGATTACGGGTAAAACCATTGCTGAAAATTTAGCAGAAGTTCCTGAGTTGAATTTTGAAACGCAAAAAATAATTGTGCCATTAACAAGTCCAATCAAAGCAACGGGTCACTTACAAATTTTGTACGGAAACTTGGCTACTGGCGGAGCAGTCGCAAAAATTACAGGAAAAGAAGGAGAGAAATTTGAAGGAGTTGCTAAAGTTTGTGAATGTGAAGAAGAAGTAATTGAGTTTTTGCAAAAAGGCGAAATCGTGGAAGGACAAGTAATTGTAATTCGTAACGAAGGTCCAAAAGGTGGGCCAGGAATGCCAGAAATGTTGAAACCAACTTCGGCAGTAATGGGAGCAGGTTTAGGAAATAAAGTAGCCATGATTACTGACGGACGTTTCTCGGGTGGTACGCATGGTTTTGTGGTTGGACACGTTACGCCAGAAGCTCAAGTAGGTGGAAATATTGGTTTGGTAAAAGACGGAGACTTAATCACCATTGATGCTACCAATAATATTCTTCATGTACACGTTTCAGACGAAGAATTGGAAGAAAGACGTAAACTTTGGAAACCAATCGAGTCGCCATTTAAGCAAGGTGTTTTGCGTAAATACGTGAAAAATGTAAGCTCTGCGAGTGAAGGTTGTGTGACGGATTTATAAGAAAATATCGTTTTCTCGATTGGTTAAAATACAGAATTTTGACCAATCGAGATGATCTAAGATGGAATAAACTGCTTAATGAGTAGATAAAATAGATTTTATAAATGGGGGTAAAATCGAAAAAATTAAAGATGAAATTTATGAAATTAATTAATTCAAGCATTTTTACTGTATTAGAAATTACCATTTTTGCCTCATTAATTTCATACTTATTTGTTAACCAACTCAACATTCCAACGATTGATGAATGGGAATTGGCGGGTTTTGTCAAACATTATTATGAAGGAACGCTCAGTATTTCAGTTTTAAATGCTCCTCATAACGAGTGCAGAATGTTGTATCCTCATTTGATAAATTTGTTCATTATCTTAATTAGTAAATGGCAGTCGTTTTATCTGGTTTCGTTCAACATGGTACTCTTGTTTGGATTTTACTTGATTTTTAAGCGTAATGTTTTTAGTTTTTTAAGCTCAAAAAGTACCATCAATCATATCGTTTTAGTGATGTGTATGGTGATGATATTTTCATTTAAGAATTATGAAGGCATTATTTCTGGATTTATTCTATGTCATTATTTAATGATTTTTGCTACGTTTTTATCATTGATTATTTTGCAAAAAATTACATGGAGAAATGTCTTGATTAGTTGTTTATTGGCTCATATTGCTACTTTATCTTATGCAACGGGCTTCCTGACGTGGGTGTGTATTCTTGCTATAATTATATTAAATAGCTTAGAAATAAAGAATAAAATTGGTTTTATCTTATTTGTTTCGCTGTGTATGACGCTTCAAGTATTTTTTTACTTTAGTGATTATCATTCGACCAGTGTTTTGACGGAAAGAACTTTAAATCCCTTAAAAATCGTTCCTTATTGTTTGAGTTTTCTTTCTAATAATATTACATCAAATAGTACGTTGGGAATTATTTTTTCCATTGGGCAATTTATCTCAATTTTTGGAGCAACTTACCTGATTTTCAAATTTGACAGAGAAAAATTAAAGCATTTAATTCCTTATTTGATATTTGGATTGTTTGGTGTTTTAATTAGTTTGATGACCGCCTACGGGAGGGCATCGGAAGGTGTTGAACAAAGTTTGGCGAAGCGATACTGTATTTTGAGTTTACCTTTTACGTTATTATTCTTTGTGTCAATACTCATCCATTTTGAATACTTAAACCGTTGGAATAACTTAAAATTTGTTAAGAATGCTTTTTTATTATCAGTGTTGGCTTTTTTCTCCTATTTAGTTTTTACACAAGGACGATACATTAAGTTGGCAAATGAGAAAAATACGGATATTCTTACTGCCAAAGAATTGGTTTTGCAGTCGGATTACTCAAATATTATGGTGAAAAATTTCATTTATCCATATCCAGAAAGATTAAAAAAACACGTAGAAATTTTGAATAAATATAGATTTAGTTTGTATTATTCTGGGAGTTTGTAGGCAATGCAGTTGGGTGAAATTTTAGGAATCATCCACAACCAGAAAAGTAAAATTATCAAAGACACAAAACCACAAGAATAAAAATTATTCAATTAAAAAATTAACAACATGGCAAACACACAAACCATGACCGCAGAAGCGACCACAATCGAACCTCCCAAGTTTTTATCGGGAGCTCAAGCCATCATGCAATGTTTGGTAGAGAATAATGTAAAAACCATTTTCGGTTATCCTGGAGGGGCAATTATGCCAACTTACGATGCCCTCTATGATTATCAAGACCGTATTAAACATATTTTGGTTCGTCACGAACAAGGTGCTGGACACGCTGCCCAAGGGTATGCTCGTATGACAGGGCGTGCAGGGGTTGCGATGGTGACATCTGGCCCAGGAGCAACTAATTTAATGACTCCCATCGCTGATGCTTTGTTGGACTCAACACCAATGGTTTGTTTGGTTGGTCAAGTAAAAGCTAATTTATTGGGAACAGATGCTTTCCAAGAATGTGATATTATTGGTATGTCGATGCCAGTAACTAAGTGGAATTATCAAATTACAGATGCCGATGAAATTCCAGAAATCATGGCGAAGGCATTTTATATTGCCGAGTCTGGTCGTCCAGGCCCAGTATTATTGGATATTACTCGCACCGCCCAAGCAGATTTTATGACAAAACCATTTGTCTATAAGCCTTGTGATGAAATTGTAAGTTACCGTCCGAGATATATTCCGAAGCAATCACAAGTTGAGGAAGCTGCCAAATTGATAAACTCGGCTCAAAAACCATATATTTTTGCAGGTCATGGTATTTTAATTGCTAATGCTCAGGATGAATTAGATGCCTTTGCTCGAAAAGCCGATATTCCAGTAGCTACTACACTTTTGGGAATGTCAGCATTGCCCCATAATCACCCAAATTATATTGGTTGGTTAGGAATGCACGGAAACTATGGAGCAAATGTTTTGACAGACGAAGCCGATTTAATCATTGCCATCGGAATGCGTTTTGATGACCGTGTAACGGGTGATTTGGCTAAATTTATCAGTCAAGCAAAGGTTGTTCATATAGATATTGACCCTGCAGAAATTAACAAAAATATCGTGGCAACTGCACCAGTTGTAGGTGATGCCAGAGAAGCACTGAAAGCCCTTTTACCATTAATCAAAGAACGTAAGCATACCGAATGGATTGCAGAATTCAAAAAGTATGATGAAGTAGAATTTGAGAAGGTTTCTAAACGTGATTTATTCCATGATGGCGACCAAATCAAGATGGGAGAAGCCGTTGCGATGCTTTCTAAAAAGACAAAAGGTGAAGCCGTTACGGTAACAGACGTTGGACAACACCAAATGATTGTCAACCGCTATTATGAGTACATGAAACCAAATTCGTTGGTGACATCAGGTGGTGCTGGTACAATGGGATTTGCCCTTCCTGCTGCTTTTGGGGCTAAAGTTGGAGCTCCCGACCGTGAAGTAATTGCCTTAATTGGTGATGGCGGTTTTCAAATGACAATTCAAGAATTGGGAACGATTGCTCAAAGTGGTTTACCTGTAAAAATCATCATTTTGAATAATAATTTCTTAGGAATGGTTCGTCAGTGGCAACAGTTGTTTTTCGAGAAAAGATATTCATTCGTAGAACTACAAAACCCTGATTTTATTACCATTGCCAAAGGTTTTGGTATTGATGCTCACAAGGTTTCAGACCGTGCTGAATTATCGGGAGAATTGGATAAAATGTTGGCAGCTAATACGCCATACTTGTTAGAAATTGTTTGTGAGAAAGAAGAAAACGTATTCCCAATGGTTCCTGCTGGTGGAAGCGTGTCGAGTATTCGTTTGGAATAATAATTTCGATAATATGTAGGGGCGTATCGGATACGCCCGATATTAGTTTGGGCGTATCCGATACGCCCCTACATACTAAGTTATCTAATATTTTCTTAAAGTAGAAAGAGCAAAATTGATTTTAGGTTAAATTTATTGCTCCGTAATCAAAACAATGACAACATACACATTATCCATATTCACCACCAATACCATTGGTTTATTGAACCGTATTACGATTATTTTTACTCGTAGAAGGTTAAATATAGAGTCCTTAACTGTTTGTGAAACCGAACGTAAGGGCGTTTCTCGCTTCACCATCGTGATTCGTCACGAAAGTCGTGATGCTGTTGAGAAATTAGTACGTCAAATCCGTAAAGTGGTTGATGTTTTAGCCGTTTTCGGGTATCTTGACCACGAAATTGTATTCAACGAAATTGCTCTTTTTAAATTAGCAACTCCACTTGGAGGAACGCCATTAGACATCAAAGAAATCAACCTCGACTGGAACGCAAAAGTTGTTCATTGGGGACTTGATTACGTAGTAATTGAAAAGAACGGAACAGAAGCAGAAATTTCTGAATTCTACCAATACATGAAAAATTGGGAGATTTTGGAATATTTAAAATCAGGAAGAGTAGCCGTTGGAAAAACCGAAAAAGGCTTGGTAGAATATTTGCCAGAAGCGGATTGGGAGACGGTTTAGCCTTTATTCAGCTACAATAAAAAAATCCTGTAAATCTTCAAAGTTTACAGGATTTTTGTTTAGGAAGCAGTGACCAACAAACGTTAATCACTGTTTTCTGATTATTGATAACTGAATTACGCTACCGTAGCAATTGCTTTCATAGCACCCATTGCCTGACGTAATCTGTCACCAACTTTCTCAATTGAATGGCTACGAATTGCTTTATTTACTGCGTTTAATGTTCTGTTATCTACACCGTTATCTTTTCCTTCGTTGAAGTTTTTACCAACGATGTCAGTCTCAACTTTCGTCATGAAATCAGCTAATAATGGCTTACAAGCGTGGTCGAATAAATAACATCCGTATTCAGCCGTATCAGAAATTACTGAGTTCATTTCAAATAATTTTCTACGTGCAATTGTATTTGCGATAAGTGGCGTTTCGTGTAATGATTCGTAGTAAGCAGATTCTTCAATGATTCCTGATTCTACCATTGTTTCATACGCTAATTCAACACCTGCACGTACCATTGCAACCATCAAAAGACCGTTGTCAAAATATTCTTGTTCTGCAATTTTAACCGCTCCAGCAGGTGTTTTTTCGAATGCTGTTTCGCCAGTTGCTGCTCTCCAAGTCAATAAGTTTTTATCGTCGTTAGCCCAGTCTTCCATCATTGTTTGCGAGAAATGACCGCTCATGATATCGTCTTGGTGCTTTTGGAACAACGGACGCATAATCGTTTTCAATTCTTCAGAAATTTCAAATGCTTTGATTTTCGCAGGATTTGAAAGTCTGTCGAACATACCCGTAATACCACCTTGTTTCAATGCTTCCGTGATAGTTTCCCAACCGTATTGGATTAATTTTGAAGCATATCCAGCGTCGATTCCTTTCTCAATCATTTTGTCGAAACAAAGGATTGAACCAGTTTGCAACAAACCACAAAGGATAGTTTGCTCACCCATTAAGTCAGATTTTACTTCTGCCACAAATGATGATTTCAATACACCCGCACGGTGTCCACCTGTACCTACGCAATAAGCTTTTGCGTAATCCCAACCTTTTCCTTGTGGGTCGTTTTCTGGGTGAACGGCAATCAAAGTAGGCACACCAAAACCACGAACATATTCAGCACGAACTTCTGAACCTGGGCATTTTGGAGCAACCATAATAACTGTTAAATCTTTACGGATTTGCATTCCTTCTTCAACGATGTTGAAACCATGTGAATAAGAAAGCGTAGCATCTTGTTTCATCAATGGCATTACCGCTGAAACAACCGCTGTATGTTGTTTATCTGGCGTAAGGTTGATTACTAAGTCAGCCGTTGGAATTAATTGCTCGTAAGTACCAACTGTGAAATTATTTTCAGTAGCACTTTTCCAAGATTGTCTTTTTGCGTCGATAGCTTCTTGACGGAGAGCGTAAGAAACGTCTAAGCCAGAATCACGAAGGTTTAAACCTTGGTTAAGTCCTTGAGCTCCACAACCTACTACCACAATTTTTTTACCTTCTAAAGCTTTAACACCGTCAGCGAATGCACTGCTATCCATGAATTCACAAACGCCTAATTGACTAAGTTTTTCTCTTAATGAAAGAGTATTGAAATAATTTGCCATTATTTTTTGAGTGATTTTGTTAAGTATTGTCTGCCGTGTTCCCCACAGCGAAATTTATAATGTAAAGTTCATCAAAAACCATTGAAATATTGTGGTAAATAATCCTTAATTTTAGGTAGTTATGATGGGTAATGAATATTTTGAATTTTACTATTTATATTTAATTGATTGTTTTACAGTCTTTTATGTAAAATGTTAATTGTGAAAATATTTATAAAAATATACTTTCGGTGGAAAAATCACTCAATCATAAATCACCCAATCACTAAATTATTCATGCAATCAATCCCCGTTTATAGCATAGACAAGTTCAATTCTAAAACCGAAAATACCATTCAGTTTCAGATTGAACCTTTTGATATTCACCGAAATTTTAAAGTGACTTATCCGCATAGGCACGATGATTTTTATGAGATTCTTTTCATCACACAGGGCGAAGGCGTTTATACGATTGATATGCAGGATTATGTCATTAAGCCTTACACCATTTTCTTTGTTTCACCAGGGCAAATCCATGAATTAGTATTATCCGAAGATGTGCAGGGCTTTATTTTCCTGTTTACTTCGTCGTTTTATCATTTCAATAAAACTGACCCTTACAAACTTTTTGAGTTGCCATTTTTCTATAATTTAGCCCAAGAAACACCGCCTCTTTATTTAGAAAATGAAGCAGAAAGGCAAAATTTTATTGACCTTTTTAAGAAAGCAATCCAAGAAAATTATTTAAAATTAGCTGATAATGAGGAGGTTATTAGGGCATTGTTGGATTTAGTGTTGATTCAAAGTAAACGGATTTACCCTGTTCATGTTACCGAAGAATCTACCAATAAAGGACGTATTTTAGTGAAGCGTTTTAAACAATTAATTGAAGAAAAATGTCAGGAGAATTTGTCAGTGAAGGAATATGCAGAACTCTTGAAAATTACATCGAATCACCTGAGTGAAACCGTGAAAAATATCACAGGAAGAACTTCAACTGATTTAATTAATGACCGCATGATAATGGAAATTAAGCGATTATTAACCCATACAGATTTGGGCGTTTCGCAAATTGCATATCAACTCAATTTTGCTGACCAATCTTATTTTTCAAAATATTTCAAAAAGTTGACGAACCAAACGCCAGTAGAGTTTCGTAAAAATTTGTAGTGGCGTATCCCATACGCCAGTCACCCAATAATCAGGTCACTGGCGTATGCAATACGTCACTACGGCTATAAAATCTCTACTAATCCACTCTTAATCAATGAATTATCTTTAGAAGATAATTTTGAAATTCCTCCACTAACTTTCGCTTCGTAAACTTCTGTTTTGTCTTTGCTTTTTACTTCCAATAATACATAGAAAGTCCCTTTGGCAGTCGTTTTTGAATTAACCACAAAGTTTTCGTGTGGCGTATCTTTTTCTGAAAGAGGTAATTTTGATGTAGTTTTTGCCTGCCAAGTCGGAAGTGATTCTGGTTTGAAATCAGAAAATTCAAATTTACCTTCTCTCGCTTCTTCTTCGCTTTTGGGAGCTTGGGCTTCTTTGGCAGGAACGTACAGATTTTCTACAAATTTATGCGTTGAATCTTCCACCCAAATGGCTACAACGGGCATTTCTGTCTCCTTGTTTTTCTCTACTAAAACTCTCAATGCTGTTCCCTTTGAGTCTTGATTGGTTTTTATTTCTTCAAAAGATAATGCCTCAGGACGTTGTCTTTTCTTAGCAAAAACTCTCCCTGCTTCTGCTATTGGTTCAAATACTTCAGTAACACTTCCAATGAGTACAATACCAAAAATTGCGGAAGCTACTATAAGTTCTTTCTGAATTTTTCCTGATTTTCTTTCTTTAGAATAGCCTGTAATTGATGACCAATTGTTGACAATGTGAAAAATAGCAAAGCCGATAAAAATCAAACCAAAAATGGTATGAGTGATTTCGGCAGCGTGAGATTTCTGTTTGATGTAAAGTAAAATACCCGTGATGGCAATAGCCAAAAAGGCAAATGCAATGGTTAAGCTAATAATGTTCTTGCTTTTCATGTTTTCGATTAAATGTGGTACTAACAAATTTAAAGAATTTATCTGATTGTGTTGAAAGGTAAACCGTTAAATCAGTAAAGTGACCGTAAAATCAGAAGTTTATAGAGGGTATTTTTTTATAATAGTTCTTTGCTATCGCTTAGTCAATGTACTTGATGAGCATCTATTGTTTAACATAAAAATATAGAAAACATGAAAACAACTACAAGAATTTTCGGATTAGCATTGATAACTATGGCTGTTATCTTAATGAATGCCTGTAAAAGTGAAAAAGGCGATGTTGGACCTGTTGGTGCAACGGGAGCGACAGGAGCAACGGGAGCTACTGGTGCAACAGGACAAACTGGTGCGACAGGGACAGCGAATGTTCAATATTCAGATTGGATTACTGTTAGCTTTATTGGTTCTGGAACAGTATATACAGCGGTTGTGGCTGCACCAAAAATTACGCAAGAAGTTTTGGATAAAGGTATCGTGTTAAGTTATTATAACAATGGTTCAGGTGTTTATTCAATAAATGCAGCCTCTGGTAGTTATACGCTTATACAAGGGCTGACAGTTGGTAAAATCACTTATACCGCAAATCAAAATTTCAGTAGTGTCAAGTTTCGATATGTAATTATTCCAGGCGGCGTAAGTATTGGAAATGGACGTATCCAGGAATTGAAAAGTAAAAGCTACGTAGAAATTAAGGAAATGTTTAATATCCCTGATTGATGTTTTGGGTGTTGCGAAAAATGTAATAATTATTTGATTGTCAGGACTTTTATGAGGTATTTAAACCATTAACTCAATAATGATACCACATAATAAGAAAAAGTATTTCTGCATTTAAAATGTATTTACGTTTGTCTTGAAATTTTTAAACAATCTAAACACTCAATAAAAATGACACAGGATATTATTTTGTATTGGAATGAGGTGGCTCTTGAGGCGAATAAAGTAAGTCATACCTCTGGAAAAGATGGAGCTATGGTTAATGGTCCAACGCTTAGTTCTCGGGCATTAGCAATTATTCATTTAGCAATGTATGACGCTTATGTTGGAACAAGTGGTTCGTTATTAACGAGTTATACTGGTACGGCGGGTATTGTAGGTGCTTCTGTCAGTGCAGCGGTTTCTGCGGCTGCTCATGCTACCTTGACTTGCCTTTTTCCTACTCAGAAGCCTTTTTTCGAACAAAAACATAAGAAAGCAACAATAACAGGGACTACTGCTGAAATAAACGCTGGTCATAAGTATGGACAGGACATTGCTAATAATATTTTGTTTTTAAGAAAAGATGACCCAGATGCAAAAGATAATGATTATTCATCTTATCCAAGTCATGGAACGCATCGTCCAGACCCAATCAATGTAAATCAAGGTTATCATGCTCCTTTTTATGGACGACGTTCTGATTTATTTGCTTCGTCAATGCGTTACGAATTGGATAGCCCTTCAAGTCCTTATGAAACAGACCCTAATTACCAAAAAGCATTAAAACAAGTTAGGGGAAAAGGAATCGCCGCTGAATTGATGGGGACTTTACCCACTACTTATTCTAAAAGAACGGTTGATGAAACCCTTATTGGTATTTATTGGGGATATGATGGTGCAAAAGAGTTAGGTACACCGCCAAGATTATATAATCAGATTATTCGAGAAATTGCAAAGGAACAAAATAATACGCTTGAAGAAAATGCTCATTTGTTTGCTCTCGTTAATGTGGCAATGGGTGATGCAGGAATTTTAGCATGGGAACAAAAGTATCGTTATAATTATTGGCGACCAGTGTTAGGCATAAGAGAACACGATGATTCGATGGGCCCTGTTGGTACTGGAAAAAGCAATATTGATAATGATTGTGATCCACTTTGGTTGCCACTGGGAGCTCCAAGTACAAATGAGAAAGGTAAACCAAATGGTACACCCAATTTTCCTGCTTATCCATCTGGTCATGCCACGTTTGGTGGAGCAACCTTTGAAATAGCGAAACAATTTTATGATTGGAAAGGTAAAAACTTACAGCCAATGTTCGATACAGTAGCTTTTGTTTCGGAAGAATTTAATGGAGAAAGTTTTGATAATAATGGTGTAGTAAGACCCAAACATTATCGAAAATTTTCAGATGGTTTTGACCAAATGATTGCAGAAAATGGTTTTAGTAGAATTTACCTTGGCGTTCATTGGTCTTTTGATGCTTTCGCTTTAGGTAGTGATGGTAAACCAGACTTATCTCAAAATATTGGGGGTGTTCCTTTAGGAGTTAATATTGCTAATGATATTTTTAATGGAGGTTTAGGAATTAGAAAATCAACAGTTAAAGGGGTAAAACCTTAATGAGTTTTGTAAATAAATTGCGGAACTATATACTTATTAATGCAAAACCGCTGACGGGGTGAAAAACCGCCTTCAGGGTTACGGAAGAAGACCCTGACGGCGGTTTTTCACCCCGTCAGCGGTTAATTTGGGTCAAATTTGCATTTGCATTTTTAAGTACATAATTCCGATAAATTGTAACCTAAAATATTTATGAAAATGTCAATTCAAGAAGAAGTTGAAGAACATCCAAAACATAGCTTTTGTTCTTTGCCCATGATAGCCCCAAGAGTATTTGATGAATTTGTCAATAAAGAAAGAGCCAACGTTATTATCTCAGTTGGTTCTAAATGGGCGAATGGGACGATTTTGAAGTATTATTTTTTTCAAAATGATGAACCTTCATGGAAAGGATCACCTCAGCAAGAACAAGTCGTCAGAAGTGCTTTCGATGTTTGGAAAAATGTAGGTATTGGTTTAGTTTTTAAAGAAGTTAATAGTCCCGAAGAAGCTGATATTAGAATCGGGTTTATGAGAGGTGATGGTTCATGGTCTTATGTTGGGCGAGACATTTTTAACCAACCCGTAAATGAGAGAACAATGAATTTTGGGTGGGATATTTCACGAAATGCCAAAGAAATAGATACTGCTATTCATGAAATTGGACATACGCTTGGTTTTCATCATGAGCATCAAAACCCCAATGCGGGTATTGTATGGAATGAAGAGGCAGTTTATGGTGCTTTAGGTCAGCCGCCCAATAGTTGGAGTAGAAATACAACTTTTTATAATATCATTCGTAAAATTAGCACTACGGAAGTAGCAGGTTCTACTTGGGATCCTAATTCTGTAATGCACTATCCTTTTGAAAGAGGTCTAATTAAAGAACCTGCCCTATACCGAAATGGGTTAACTCCTGCGGGTGGGCTTTCTGATAAAGATAAAGAATATGTAAAATTTTTCTATCCACCTCTTAATCAAGATAGTTATACTAAAATTTCTTTGTTAGAATCAAAACCCATTACCGTAGGAAGCGGAGAACAGCAAGATTTTATATTTAGGCCGAAATATTCCAAAAAATATAAAATTCAAACTTTTGGAAATATGGATACGCTGATGGTTTTGTTTGAGGAATCTACCAAAGATGACCCAGAGTATCTGTCTGGCGACGATGACAGTGGCACAGAAAATAATACATTTATTAAATTGAGATTATTGAAAAATCGTAAATATATTATTAGAGTAAGAGTGTTATATAGAGGAGGAGATGGGAGTGGAGGAATTGTAATTTCTTAATGTAAAATAAAATGGGGTTATGTATCAAATACATAACCCCATTTTATTTTACAACATATCCTTCACAACTGCTTTCTTCTCTCTCGAAACTGTCAGAATTAACTCGGCTATTAAGCCTGTCCAACCTGTTTGGTGAGCGGCTCCGAGTCCTTTTCCTGTGTCGCCATCAAAGTATTCACTGAATAAGTATAAATCTTTGAAATGTGGGTCAGATTGTAGCTTTTCGTACTTTTCATACATCGGACGTTTACCTTTTTCGTCCTCTGTAAATAGTTTTATTAACCTTTCGGAAATACTCAAGGCTGCATCTTTAATGCTTACCATCATTCCAGAATCGGTTGGATATTCTACCTCATAGTCATTTCCATAATATGCTTGGAATTTTAATAATGAGTCAATCAACAAGAAATTCATTGGGAACCAAATTGGTCCACGCCAGTTTGAATTTCCTCCAAACATACTTCCTGTTGACTCGGCAGGCGTATAATCTACTCGTAAAATATCATTGTTCACTCGGAATTGATAAGGATTTTCGAGGTGATATTTTGATAATGAACGAATCCCGAAATCTGATAAAAATTCACTTTCGTCAAACATTCGTTTCATAATCATTTTCATACGGTGTCCACGCAAAATGGCAAGTAATCGGTTTTCTCCTTTTCCTGATTCGTACCAACGTGAAATTAATCCTGCTAAATCAGGGCGGTTATTCAATACCCATTCTACTCTACGACGGAAATCTGGAAGTTTTTCTAACATTTCGGGCGTTAAAACTTCTACCGCAAAAAGTGGAATTAATCCAACCATCGACCTGATTTTCAATAACATACTTTTACTATTCGGTAAATGTAGCATATCGTAATAGAATTGGTCTTCTTCGTCCCAAAGGCTAATGTCATCGCCACCCAATGACTGCATCGCTCCTGCAATGTGCAAAAAGTGCTCAAAGAATTTAGAAGCCATATCCTGATAAACAGGACGTTCCAACGCAATTTCACAGGCAATTCTTAGCATATTTAAGCTATACATAGCCATCCAACCTGTTCCATCGGCTTGTTCCAAGTGTCCGCCCGTTGGTAAAGTTGCCGAACGGTCAAAAACTCCGATATTATCCATTCCCAAGAATCCACCGCCAAATACGTTATTGCCACCTTCATCTTTTAAATTAACCCACCACGTGAAGTTGAGTAGTAATTTATGGAAAATTCTTTCTAAAAAGGCAATGTCACCTTTACCGTTTATTTCTTTATCAATTTCATAAACCTTCCAAGTTGCCCATGCGTGTACAGGTGGATTTACATCTGAAAATGACCATTCATAAGCAGGAATTTGTCCGTTCGGGTGCATATAATATTCACGCAAGACAACTGCCAATTGACGCTTGGCAAAATTGGGGTCAACACGAGCCAATGGTAAAGTATGGAAAGCCAAATCCCAAGCGGCAAACCAAGGATATTCCCATTTATCGGGCATCGACAAAATATTGGCAGCATACATGTGCCTCCAACCTGCATTTCGCCCATACTTGCGGTATCCAGAAGGTTCAGGCATCGCTGGGTCACCTTTTATCCATTCATTGACATTATAATAATACCATTGTTTTGTCCACAACATTCCTGCATACGCCTGACGCTGAATTTTTAATAACTCAGGGTCTTTGATGTCTTGCTGAACTTCTTCATAAAACTGATTTCCTTCACGAATTCTTTTATCCATCGTGTCCTCGAATCCTCCGAAAGGCTCAAGAATAGAATGGTCAACCAAACGCAAACGTACCGTTACACTTTCTCCTGCTTTTACGATTTTTTCATATTTTGCCGAAGCCTTCGTGCCAATATTATTTGGATTAACTGCTTTTGCATCTCCTTCTACGACGTATTCATTGATGCCATCTTTGGTGTAAGGAGAGAAATTGGCCGCACCATAAAGACGTTCAAAATTACTTTCATTCTCGGTAAAAAGTAATTCATCAGCTCCTTCACAATACAATTTGAAATGCCCAACAACTTTATGGTCAATTTCAACGGCTTTGTTGGATACCCCCCTCATCATGGGTTTATACTTGAAGTTTTCATAACCCCAGCTCCACGTATTTCTAAACCAAACAGTTGGCAGTAGCGTTAGAGGAGCATCTTTAGCACTACGGTTGTGAGCCGTTATTTTGATTAAAATATCTTGTTCGTCAGACTTGGCATATTCGATAAAAACGTCAAAATATTCATCTTTATCAAAAATTCCTGTGTCAAGTAGCTCATATTCAGGCTCTAATCTTGAACGTTTACGGCTTTCGTCAACCAATTTATCGTAAGGATAAGCATTGATTGGATACTTGTAAAGCATTTTCATGTATGAGTGCGTAGGCGTTGAGTCGAGGTAATAATACAACTCCTTTACGTCTTCACCATGATTAGATTCGTTTCCTGTCAATCCAAAAAAACGTTCTTTCAGAATATGGTCATTATGATTCCAAAGTGCTAAAGCAAAACAAATATGTGATTTATTGTCTGAAATTCCAGCGATACCTTCTTCACCCCAACGATAAGCAACAGAGCGTGCCATATCATGCGAAATGGCATTCCAAGCATCTTGACTTGGTGAATAATCCTCTCGGACAGTTCCCCATTGACGTTCCGACAAATATGGTCCCCATTTTTTCCAACCCTTATTATCTTGACGAGTGTTTAATCTAAGTTTCTCTACACTAATAATTTTACTCATATTTTCTTTATATAAATGGCAATTCAGAAAGCCTTATTTGAATTATTTATGAATGGTACAAATTTCAGAATATATTGCAATATATTGCAATTTCTGTTTTTAAGTTTGCAAAAAAAAGCAGACTATAATTCAAATTTAATTAAAACACTCGCATCACCAACCAAACGAGTATAATAATTACGCAAAAAATATAATCTTTTTGCCAACTTCCTCATTTGCATAATAACTTTGCAGTCTAATTTTAAAAAAATCAATGACTTCAAAAAAATACTTCTTGTTGATTAACATTGTCATTAATGAACGTCAAAATGATAAGTAATAGGACACGATAAAACACTATTTTGAGATTCGGTAAGTCATTGATAATCAAATTTATGGTACTCGTAAATCGTCATTGTACTTACTTGTATCTAAGTTGTTCTTCGTTATTCTATTGTTCAATAATTTTTGGACATATTTTTGTCTCCGAACAATTATATTAAATAAAACTCAGGCACTTACTACTTAATCCATTAGAAATTAGGCAGTTCACTAATAAATTATATCATGAAAAAGATTATCATCACTACATTTTGTACATGGGGTTTACTATTTGGAATTTTTGCTCAACAGGAGGGAAAATCGAAACAATTAGGCAAGGTAAAAAAATCGAAAACGGTAAAAAAAGTAGTTGTACAGACTCTGAAAGAAGATACAACCGACCCTATTTGTAAAATGGCTGTTCCAAAAGGAGCAAAACAAGTTTCGATTTATAAAGGAAAACAAGTAGGTTTTTGTAGTATCGTTTGTAAGGAAATGTTTGATGAGAATCCTAAATTATACGGAAGTCATTAAGATTAAATTGACATTTTGTTTAAGATGTAATGGGTTGATAATCAGTATTTTTACTTATTATGTCCCACTTAAATAGATAATTCAGCCATTTGTGTATCCCTTTACTCATTCGTGAAGATTTTTGTTGTTTTGGGAGTTATTATGATTCATATTTGGTGTTGCAATTGTGCAACGCCAACCTAAGTAAAATTTTTATGAATCACTTTCCGCCCCAAGTGAGACAAATGCAAGACATTATGTCTCACGCAAAATCCCTTGGAATACTCCACGGGCATTTTTCCGATTACCAATTAAATGGACAGACAATTAATCTTAATGGACAAGACCTACATCATTTCGCCAATTGTAGTTATCTTGGGCTTGAGCTTGACCAACGTCTAAAAAATGCTGCAAAAGATGCCATTGAACGATATGGTATTCAATTTTCATCCTCCAGAACCTATCTCGAATCGGGACTTTATGAGGTTTTAGAAGATAAACTTGCCCAAATTTTTGGAAATCCTGTCATTGTCGCCCCCACGACGAGTTTAGGACACATTTCTTGGATACCCAATGTTGTACATAAAAATGATGCCGTCATTCTCGACCATCAAGTACACCGCAGCGTTCAGAATGCCACCATGATTGCGAAGGCAAACGGAACCCACGTTGAGCTATTACGCCACAATCGAATGGATTTATTGGAAGACCGAATTATTGAACTTTCAAAGAAGTTTCGTAAAGTTTGGTATATGGCAGACGGTGTATATTCTATGTTTGGAGACGTAGCACCGATGCAAGAATTATACGATTTATTGAATAAACACGAACAATTTCACCTGTACGTAGATGACGCACACGGAATGAGTTGGGCGGGTAAACATGGACGAGGTTTTGCCCTCAGTAATGTGGACTATTATCATGAAAAAATGTGCTTGATTACCTCTATTAATAAAGGTTTTGGGGCAAATGGCTCTGCAATGATTTTCTCTGATGAAACTCAGAAAGCAATGATAAAAAATGCAGGTTCAACATTGATTTTTTCTGGCCCTGTTTCTCCTGTAATGTTGACCGCAGGAATTGCTTCGGCTGATATTCACTTGAGTGATGAAATTTATGAGCGTCAGAATAGATTAACAGGATTGATTAAACATTTTAACCAAACTGCAACCGCTTTAGATTTGCCTTTGGTTCGTCAAGATATTACACCAATTTGTTATTTAGCCGTTGGGGCAAACCCGCTTCATTGTGTAGAAATTGCTCATGGTTTGCAACAAGACGGTTATTTTGTTAATGTATCGTCTTTCCCAACTGTCCCTCTGAAAAATTCGGGGATGAGAATTACACTAAATACCAATCATACCGAAGAGGCAATTACAGGTTTGTTAAACTCTCTGAAATACAGAATGGACGAACGAGAAATTGTTACAGAGGAAGTACTGAAACCGTTTGTGAGTAGAGATTTAGTAGTGGCTTAGTACACTGTTTAATAAGTTATTTCTACTTTCGGGAAGTTGATAAACAATGTACTTAGTTAGGTATTAGTGTTGGCTCATTATTAATCAAGTTGGTCAATCATAAACTGATGTATATGAATGTGCTGATTAATTGGAAACTTAAATAATAACAACTAAATCCTAAAACCTAAAAATAGGGTAAGTAAATGGCTCAATTCCATTTGTTTGCCCTATTTTTTGTGTAAAGAAATCAACCTTGCATGATTTTTTCATGTATCTTTGGAAAGAGTCGTTTTGAAATTTCTGATAAAATAATGTCAATTAATCCTATACATAAAACCTCAAATACTATTAAAAGTTTTGTGCTGAGTCCGTACTTTGGTGATGGACTGCGGATAACTTTTGGGGTAGTGCTTCCGAGTATTGTGCTGGCACAATTTGATTTATTAAAAACAGGAATCAATATTTCATTAGGGGCATTATGTGCCAGTATTGCTGATACTCCAGGACCCATTACGCATCGTCGAAACGCTATGTTTTTTACGACGGGTTTGGTAACAATTGTTTCATTAATAACAGGATTGGCCACACTTTCTGTTTTTTTAACCGCTTTATTAATTGGAGGGTTAAGTTTCTTATTTTCAATGTCTTATATCTATGGAAACCGTGCTTCGTCAATCGGAGTGGCGGCTTTGTTGGTAATGACTTTGGGAATTGATGATATTAGACCTTTGCCCGAAATTGTCATTTATTCTCTTTTTATCGCTTTCGGAGGACTTTGGTACACGGCCCTGAGTTTGTCGCTATACAAAATTATGCCTTACCGTTTAGCGACATTATCCTTAGCAGAATGTGTGATGGAAATAGCTGATTTTATGCGAATAAAAGCAGGGTTTTATCACGCAGGAATGGACTATGACGAGAATTATAAGAAATTAATCGAAGCTCAAATAACCGTCAATGAACGTTTGGATGCGGTCAGAGAGCAGTTATTTAAAAGTCGTGAAATTGTAAGAGAAAACACCCAAGAAGGACGTTTTTTGCTTGTTGTTTTTGTGGATATGGTCGATTTGTACGAACAAATTATTTCTACTTTTTACAACTATCAAAAACTCCATAAGCAGTTTGACCATACAGGAATTTTGAACGATTTTGAGGTAATTCTGACGCTTTTGTCTCAGCAAATTGAAGAAATTGCCTTTTCGCTAAAAGACGGAACAAAACCCAATTTTGATTTAAGTTTACCCCGAAAAATTCAAGATTTGAAATTAGCTATCGAAGCACTTGCTCTCGAAGGCGATGAAATGAAAGAAACAGCCGTTTTTTCAAGTACAGGTTTACAGGCACTTAAAAATATTGAAGTAAATGTTGAAAATATCTTCCTCAGAATCAAGAAGATAAAAGGCTACTTTAAAGAAAAGCAACTCAAAAAATTAGGTAGAAATGAAATAAAGACCAATTCATTCACTTCGCACCAAGAATATGAATTAGACACTTTCTTTGAAAATCTAAACCTGAAATCTGAAAACTTTAGACATGCTCTTCGTGTTTCGGGCATGATGCTGATTGGGTTTATCATCGCCCAATCGTTCAATTTTCTGCATAGCAATTGGATTCTCTTGACCATTATGGTGATTATGAAACCCGCTTATAGTCTTACCAAAGAGCGTAATCTTGACCGACTTATTGGTACCGTTTCGGGGGCATTTATTGGTATGATGATTCTCAATTATGTCACCAATGACTACTGGCTTTTTGCCATTTTGCTATTTTGTATGTTAGGAACGTATAGTTTTCAACGCAAAACGTATTTGGTAAGCGTGGTATTTATGACACCATTTATTCTCATCCTTTTTGATTTTTTGGGAATGGGAAGTCGGGCATTGATGATTGAACGAGTTTATGATACACTTATCGGCGGAGGTTTAGCTTTTATTGGCAGTTACGTTTTATTGCCCAATTGGGAACATGAGAAACTTAGAAAGACATTGGGTGAAATGTTAGAAGCTAATTTGGCTTATTATCACCAAGTTACACAAATGTATTTTGGGGAAGAATACGACCGAGTTCCGTATAAAATTATCCGAAAAGAAGTCTTTGTTCGAAGTGCTAATTTAGCTTCAGGCTTTCAGCGAATGTTTTCTGAGCCAAAGCATAAGCAATTAAGTATCAATGAAATACATAAATTTTCTGTATTGAATCATTTAATGTCGTCCTACGTGGCTACGCTTGCTTTATACGCCAAAGAGCATTTTGAAGAATTACCTGATTTTGAAGAGTTGAAACGAATCGCTCAAAACACTGAAAACATGATGAATGAAGCCATCAAAATTATCGAACAAAGTGAATTTGTGGCAAAAGAAAATATCCAGATTTTAAAATTAAAAGCCACTTCCGAACCCGATGAAGAAAGCAAAATTGTCATTCCAGAGCAATTTATGAATCTTCAAAAAGTAGCTTTTGATATTTGTAAAATTTCGGAGCGGATTCGGTTGTAAAAAAAAACTGTTATCTTTAACCTTTCATCTAATAAACAAAAACCACTTTTATCTTTAGTATCAACCCTTCACGTATGGAACGTTTCACAGGACTCATTGGAATTGTATTGATTTTGGGCATCGCCTATTTGATGTCAAATAACCGTAAAGCTATTAATTTTCGCACTGTTGGTATGGGCTTGGCTTTGCAAGCTGGTTTGGCCGTTTTTATCTTAAAAACCTCAGTTGGTGCAGTTATTTTTTCAACGTTGGGGAATTGGGTTACTCGTGTCATTAATTTTAGTAATGAAGGGGCAAAGTTTGTTTTTGGACCTTTGGCAGACGTTCCAGCCGTATCAAAAGCTTTTGATGGTGGAGGTTTCATTTTCTTCTTTAACATTATTCCAACTATCATTTTTGTAGCCGTTTTAGTAAATATTTTTTATCATTTAGGCGTAATTCAAGCCGTTGTGAAAGTATTGGCAAAAGGAATGAAATTCTTAATGGGCGTAAGTGGTTCAGAAGCACTTTCTAATATTTCGAGTGCTTTTGTGGGGCAAGTTGAAGCTCAAATTATGATTAAGCCTTATCTGAAAGGAATGACGCTTTCTGAGTTAACAGCTTCAATGTCTGGTAGTTATGCTTGTATTGCTGGTGGTGTAATGGCTACTTATATCCAATTTGGCGTACCTGCCGCATATTTGATTGCTGCCAGTATTATGGCTGCTCCAGGTGCATTGGCAATTTCAAAAATCATTTATCCAGAAACAGAAGAATCCGAAACGAAAGGAATTGTAAAATTAGAAGTCAAAAAAGAATATACAAACCTGATTGATGCCATTTCAGCAGGTTGTTCGGATGGACTAAAAGTAGGTTTAAATGTATTAGCCATGCTTATCGGTTTCTTGGCTTTGATTGCTCTTATCAACTTTATTTTTAGCAAAGTAGGTGGTATTTTCAATTACACAGATTTTAGTTTAGATACCCTTTTAGGCTATTTATTTGCAGGTTTTGCTTGGTGTATGGGTGTACCGAAAGAAGAAATTGTACAAGCAGGTTCATTGATGGGAACAAAATTGGCAGCCAATGAATTTGTGGCATATTTGAAATTATCACCCATGATTCAAGCTCATACGCTTTCTCCAAAAACAATCGCTATTGTAAGTTTTGCTTTGTGCGGTTTTGCTAATTTTGGTTCTTTGGGTATTCAAATTGGAGGTATTAGTGCATTAGAACCAAGTCGCAGAAAAGACTTAACAAAAGTGGCAGTTCGTGCTTTAATTGCTGGAACATTAGCAAGTTATATGTCAGCTACTTTGGCGGGGATGTTGTTTTAATGAAGAGCCGTAAAATGATAATTATAAAATGATAAAGAAAATAACAGTACAAAATTTCTTTAGTTTTGGAGAAGAACAAACCATTGAGTTAAACGCTGATACCAATATTTTGGTAGGGATTAATGGCACTGGTAAATCTAACTTTATCAAATTGATTTTATTGCTTCAACAAGGAATTAAAGGAGAGTTTGAAAAGTTGTTTTCTCATAAGTGGGGGGGCTTTTCAGGTTGTACGAATTTTATTCATCCTGACTCTAATGAGATTATAATAAGTTATTGTTTTGATAAATTAGGAATTGACAAGGCGACAAAGAAAAAATGGAGTTCAAATAGCGATATTTTTTATGATGTTAGGATAAAGAAAATAGGGCTAACTGACTATGTCATATCAGAGGAGGTTTTTAATGAGACTAGTAAAATTATTATTAAATATTCTCATGATAATAATCCTAAAGAATTACCGATAATATTTCTATCAGAACTTTCGAACCCTAAACTTTATTCCATAAAAAAAGCTATTGAGAAAATCTCAATTTACGACTATTTTGACACTTCTTTTGGAGGAGAAATTAGACAACTTTCTCCTTATTATTCTGAGGATAAATTACTGTCGAATGGTAAAAATCTAACTGCTTTAATGAGTTATTTTAGTAATAGTTCTATTAAAGTTTATGATAAAATCATTGAAGAATTAAAAAATGTAAATACTAATTTTAAAGAGTTGTCTTTCATCTCTTATCCTGGAAAAACACTACTATCTTTAAAAGAAAAAAACTTAGATAGAGCTATTACAATTGAACAAATCTCTGATGGTACATTACGCTATTTATTACTTTTGTCCATTTTTTATAATCCAAATCGAGGAAGTGTAGTTTGTATTGATGAACCAGAGGCAGGTTTACACCCAGATATGATTAATGGTATTGCCAGAGGTATAAAATATGCAGCTCAAAATGGCACTCAAATGATTATCGCAACACATTCACCTTTATTGCTAAACGCCTTTGAATTAGAAGATTTGATGATTTTTGAAAAAGATGAAGATAATCAGACAGTGGTAAAAACAGTATCAGAAGAGGATTTTCCTGATTGGGAAGGTGAGTTTTTAACGGGGCAAATGTGGCTACGTGGCGAGTTAGGAGGTGTACGGTGGTAACTATCAAGGTGTTTTTTGAAGGTGGTGCTGACCCAAAAAGTAATCCGAATGCAGATACTTTTGATAATACAAATAGATTAAGAGAAGGGTTTAATAAGCTACTTAACTCAGAGTTTGAAGAAGAAAGAGTGAGAATCCAAGCAGAACCCGCTTATTCAATTACGAACGTTGTAAAAATTAGAGAACCTAATAGTTTGTTATTGATAGACTTAGATGATTCAAAAGATAAAAAAAAGGATAGAATAGAAAATAGCAATCTCTCTGATATAGAGAAATTTGTCTTTTTTATGGTTCAAAGAATGGAATCATGGATACTTTCTCAACCAGAAGTTATCGAAGACGTTTTTGCTTATTACAAGAACAAGGCTTCTCATATTAAAGATGATAATTTGATTTACAATAAACATCTTGAAGTTATCCGAAATCCCGATGATGTTTTAAATACTATCTTTCAGCGGTATTTTATTATTATAAAGGGAGGAAAAGAGAAGAAACTTAAATATGGAAAATTAAAGCATTCTCCTGATTTAATCGAAAAACTTGACTTACAGAAACTACGAAACACTTTTGAAGATGTTGAAAGTTTGATTCAGAAAATCAATGAACTTTCCATTTGATAATTATACCAAATCTCAAAAAAAAACGTTATTTTCGTAACTAAAATGTCAACCTAAATGGTTGGCATTTTTTTTGATAACATTCCTTATATCACATAAATAGAATCTCAACCACGATTCAATAAAATCATCTCAAATGGCAAATCAACTTAGTGTTTTATCATCTTTTACACACATTACACAAGAAATTCAAGGTATTCGTGCCATCGTATCTGTTCAATATCCAGAATTAACCGCCATGCAGTCGCTGAGTGATTCATTTGCAAAAATTTTAGGTAATAAAAGAGCCGTTTATTTAGCCGTTACCGACCAACAATTTTGGCACGTTCATACAGTAGGGGAGAAAGTTGTGAAAAAAACACCAATTGAAGCAAATCATATTGATGATGTGAAAATCTCCAATACAACGCTTACGGGTGAAAGAGACGTTAAATTACCACAAGTAAGTATTACGACCAAACACGTAACACACAAAACGATAAAGGAAGGGAAAGAGAAAAAAACAGTTGAAATTCCGAATTTTACACAACATGATTTTACCTTGTTCCCTGTGACTTTTCTTCCAAATTTGAAGTATAATCAGAAAATGGATGAAGTGCTTCAATCAGTTGAAATGAGACAGATTGTATTAAGTTCTTTGCAAAAAATTCAAACAAAAATTGCTGATAAAAAGATAATTGAGCAGTTTAACGCTCAAGGGAAATAATGTAACACAGACTTTAGTCTGTACCAACTTACAGACTAAAGTCTGTGTTACGTTATTCAGTTTTGATATTGTCTAAATTATAATGTAAACCTCTGTTTTCTTCTCTCGCAATAGCATCCTTAATCACCAAATAGGCAACATTAATCATGTTGCGTAATTCAGTTACTTTTACCGAAATTTTAGATTGTCTGTATAATTCTTCATGTTCAATATAAATCAATTCTAAACGGTCATAGGCACGTTTTAAACGACGGTCGGTTCTCACAATTCCCACGTAATTACTCATGATAGACTCTAATTCACGAGTCATTTCTGTTACCAATACCAACTCTTCTGGGTGTGTAGTCCCATCATCATTCCAATCAGGAATATTGGTTGGTAAAACGTTTTCTTCAAATGTCTCAATTGACTTCAAAAAGGCACGGTGGGCGTACACAATTGCTTCAAGTAATGAATTGGAAGCCAGTCGGTTAGCCCCATGAAGTCCTGTTGCAGAACATTCTCCTGCGGCAAATAAATGCTCAATATTGGTTTGAGAATATTCGTTTACTTTGATACCACCACATAAATAATGCTGAGCTGGCACAACTGGAATCATATCTTTTCCCGTAATGTCCAAACCAAGATTATCCTTACAGTAATTATAAATCATCGGGAAGTGATGTTTAAAATCCTCAGATTCAAGATGACGAGTATCTAAATAAACATGGTCAACTCCATTTTTTTTCATTTCGGAGTCAATGGCACGAGCTACAATATCTCTTGGAGCAAGTGACAAACGAGGGTCGTAACGCTCCATAAAAGTGGTTTCATCAATATTTTTCAGAACACCACCATGCCCACGAACAGCCTCAGAAATCAAGAAGGAAGGTTTTTTGCCAGGTTGATACAAAGACGTTGGGTGAAATTGGATAAATTCCATACCTTCTACTAAAGCCTTTGCACGATAAGCCATGGCTATACCGTCGCCAGTTGCAATAATTGGATTGGTGGTACTTTGGTAAATATTGCCAATGCCACCCGTTGCTAAAAGAGTAGTTTTTGATAAGAATGTTTCTGTTTTGCCTGTCAACTTATTGAAAACATAAGCTCCAAAACACTTTTTATGAGGAGTGTCTTTCGTTACTTTTTCACCTAAATGATGTTGAGTGATTAAGTCAATGGCAAAATAATGCGTAAAAAAATCAACTGATTTAAACGACTTTACTTTTTCTAATAATGCTCTTTCAATTTCGTTTCCCGTTGAGTCTTTATGGTGTAGGATTCGTTGGTCAGAATGTCCACCTTCTTTTACTAAATCATACGTTCCATCTTTCTTTTTATCAAAATTAGTACCGTAAGAAATCAATTCTTTCAAACGTTCTGGAGCTTCAGTTACAACGATTTCAACGGCTCTGCGGTCGGATAAAAAATCGCCCGCCACCATTGTATCATCAATGTGCTTTTCAAAAGAATCATCATCTTTCCAGACGGTAGCAATGCCACCCTGAGCATATTTTGTATTACTTTCTTCCGCAACCGTTTTGGTGATAATGGCAATTTTTATATCCTTGCCTTTTTCCTCAAAATAAGTAGCAATTTTGGCGGTGTACGAAAGCCCTGCAATTCCAGAGCCAATTACTAAAAAGTCATATTGGGGCATCTTTTATAATAGTTATTTGATGTTTAATGTTCGTTATTTGAGATTATTATCTTTAACAAAGCTAATGACTTAACAGTTTACCTTTCATAAATTTAGTCTGAAAATTTCTCTAATCCGTTGATAATTACTAAATTCGGAACTCTAAAATTTCAAAAAAGAACTTTAGATACTCATCGTTAACCCAAAATTCAGAATATTTTTATGGAAGAATCATCGCAAAGCAATGGCATTTGGAAAGCATTAGTGGGAATTCTGGTAGTCGTTTCAGGAATACTTGGCTACTTATTATTCGATGCTAAAACTGCAAATAAAAACCAAGAACAAGTAATTAATCAAAAGGTTGAGGAGTTGGCTTCTGCAAGGGTTAGATTAGACTCAATTGGTTCACAATTGGACGCAAAAATTGCTCAGATTAAAGTTTTAGGTGGAAATATTGAATCATTGGAAGCGGCAAAAAGACAATTGGAAGCAGACAAAGTTCAGTTGAAACAAGTTAATGTTTTCTCTAAAAAACAATACGATGTTAAAATTGCTGATTTTGTAACGCTTTTGGCGGCAAAGGATGCAGAATTAGTACAATTAAAGCGTGAAAATGGCGAATTAGTTGCTAAAAATAAAGACCTATTCTCTCAAAATAGTACCTTGACAAATGAAAATATGGGTCTGAAAACGTCTAAGCAAAACTTGACAGACTCTGTTGATAATTTCTATCGTCGCAACCGTGAATTAACCGCTAAAGTGACTCGTGCATCGGCTCTACAAGCACAATTTGTACAAGCTCTTGCGGTTTCAGATAAAAACAAAGAACGTGATGGAGGTGTTTATCGTGCTTCAAAAGTGGATAAAATTAAAGTGATTTTCCAATTACAGCCAAACCCAATTGCAAAACAAGATACCAAAACGATTTATATGCGTGTTTATGACCCAGATGGCTCAGTTTTGTATGATTCGGGAGTGGGTTCTGGTAACTTCGATTTGTTTGGAAAGGAAACAACTTACACAGCTAAAAAAGATATTCAGTTTCAAAATAATGGACAAGGCGTAGAAATTATTTATGGACGTGGTTCTGCGATTCAATACCGTGAAGGACATTATAAAATTGAACTTTTCTCAGAAGGATTTAAAATCGGAGAAGGAAGTTTTGATGTGAAGTAGTTAGGGGTAAGTACAAGGACGATTTAAGAATTAAGATTTACGATTATCATAAACTTGATTATCAATGGTTTGTGATATTTTAAAATAGCGTTTTATTTTGTCTCATTACTTATTAGAAATAAATTATTTGACATTATGTAGTGGCGTATAGCATACGCCAAAATTATCAAAACATTGGCGTATGCTATACGCCACTACACATCAATGACATTAATTTTATTAAATATTAGTATTCAAAGTGTTATTAATCATGGAATTATTGAAATACTAAATTGAACTAATACTTAATGTAAAATAAAAAGGGTTTCAAAACATTGATTTTGAAACCCTTTTTATTTAGGGTATCGTAAAAACACTAATCCCTAAAACCAAAATCCTAACCCCTAATTCATCAACTCAAACTCCCCCTTCTCATGTCTTGCCGCCATTTCTACATAATGTAAGGCACCCAAAGGCAAGTGTTGAGCTTGTTGTTCCGAAATTTGCTTAATCACTTTCGCAGGAATCCCAACGACTAAAGAATTATCTGGAATTTCCATTCCTTCTGTCACCAAAGCACAAGCCCCAATAATACAATTTTTCCCAATTTTTGCTCGGTTCAAAACCGTTGCTCGCATTCCGATTAATGAGCCATCTCCAACGGTTGCACCGTGTACAATTGCACCATGTCCTACGGTTACGTCTTTTCCAATAATGGTTGGGTCGCCTAAATCGGCATGAAGCACTGCGGTATCTTGAATATTAGAACGGTCGCCGATAATAATGGCTTCAACATCTGCACGAATAACCGCTCCGTACCAAACAGAAACATTCTCCCCGAAAGTTACTTTGCCCATTACTGAAGCGTTTGGAGCGATAAATGGTTTATTTTTCATTATCTATCTTAAATTTTATTTGAATGGTAATTAATTACTGATTATTTCTTGAAAAGTGAAATTATGAAACAATTAGACAAAAGATGGATACAAAAACGAATAAGTGATGTTTTTTGCTTTTGTATTTTTGTAAATTCAATATGAAATGCTTTTTGCTTTTTAACTTTCAAAAAGAATATCTCATCATTCAATACTTAAAAAAACTCCCTCAAATGAAACATTTGATTTTATGGTTGGCTCTTGTCAGTCCTTTGCTGATAAATGCTCAACAAAAAGTTCCTTTAGACGATATGTCATTTTGGAAATCAAGCGATAAAACAAACTGGCAAATTGCTGGAGATGTTACCGCCGACCTCAATCAAGCCGAAGCCATGACTAAAACTGCTGGAAAAGGTGTTTTGGTAAATATTCCTGACGCTCAAAATCGTTCAAATTTACAATCAATAGCTGAATATGGCGATGTTGATGTTTCATTTGATTTTATGATGGCATCTCATTCAAATTCTGGTTTTTATTTAATGGGACGTTACGAAATCCAATTGTTAGATAGTTGGGGCGTTAAAAATCCAATGACTGGCGACTGTGGAGGAATTTACAAACGTCGTCGTTATGAAAACGGAAAAGAAATTCTTTGGGAAGGTCACGCACCACGCCTCAATGCTTGCTTGGCTCCAGGTTTATGGCAACATTTAGATATTTCTTTTCAAGCACCACGTTTTGATGCCGCAGGAAATAAAATTGCTAATGCCAAAGTTTTATTAATCAAAATGAATGGTGTTGTTGTTCAAGAAAATGTAGAATTGACAGGGCCAACAGGTGGACCAATTGCTGAAACAGAAGCCCCAACAGGCCCTTTCATGATTCAAGGCGACCATGGGCCAGTAGCTTTTAGAAATTTTGTGGTATCTAATTTCAGTGGAAAACCTGCTGAATTTTCAAATGTTTCTTACAAAGTTTTCTACGGAAAATTTAAAGAACCAAAAGATTTTTTAAGCAAGAAACCTGATGCAACAGGTAAAATTGACAAATTAAGTTGGGATGTAAGTAAGCAAGACAATGATTTTGCCCAAATTTTTACAGGAACATTAAAAGTGCCAGTGGCAGGAAAACACCAGTTTACTTTCCAGATTGGAGGAAAATATTATGTAACTGTTGGAGGAAAAGAATTACTTCCCGATGCTTGGACGACTTCAAATAACAAACGCTCAGCCGATATTGAGTTAACTGCGGGAGATGTACCCGTAGAAATTACCGTTTATAAAACTGACGGTTGGTTAGCTCCAGTTTTAGGAATGTCTGTTCAAGGACCAAATTTTAGAAATACTCAATATCAATCTTTAGGTTCATTACTTTCTTCTCCTCCCAACGACCCGATTTATTTAGAGGCAAAAGAGCCAACTATTTTACGTTCATTTTCTGACGTTGTAAAAAATGGTAAGAAACAAAAACGTATCACACACGCTGTAAATGTAGGAAATCAAGATAAGTTACATTATACCTACGACCTTTCGAATGGAGCAATTGCTCAAATTTGGAAAGGAGATTTCTTGGATACTTCACCCATGTGGGATAATCGTGGCGATGGTTCTTCTCGTCCACGTGGAGCAGTTTTAGCCTTGACCGATTCACCACTTTTAGTTGCAACAGACTCAAAAGGCACCGTTACAGAAACTCCTGCCGAAAATGCTAATTACCGTGCTTTGGGTTATGATTTAGATGTGAATAATCTGCCAACTTTCCGTTATCAAATGTTAGGTTCTGAAGTAGAAGACCAAATCAGAATCACCGATGGTAAATATCTGACACGTGCATTGAGCGTGAAAAATATTGATGCTAATAAACAAGCGATGTTCCGTGTGGCGGTGGGTTCAAGCATTACCAAATTAACCGATAATACTTACGAAATAGATGGTAAAAGCTATTTCATCAAATTAGTAGCAGGAACAACTGCAACTATCGAAAAAGTTGGCGACAATACCATGCTTTTGATTCCTGTGAAGGAAAAAGTTGAGTATTCAATTATGTGGTAATCTGTAAACCAATGTTCGTGCATTGGTAGCGATAAGAGTTTAAATTTGAAAATACTTGATGTCCGATATTTCAGCATCGGAAAACAATAAAATGAAACTAAAATCATTCATATATTCTTGCACGCTTGCGTGCTTTTCGTTGGGAGCTATTGCACAAAGCGAACCAACCGAAAACGATTATTATAAAATCGTAAAAATTCCTATTCCAGAAGGTATCGTTTTAGAAGTGGGTGGAATTGCCAAAATGCCCAATGGCGATATGGCGGTTTCTACCCGTAGAGGCGATGTTTATATCGTAGAAAATATCACTTCTGGAATGCCAACTTTTCGCAAATTCGCTTCGGGTTTACATGAAATTCTGGGACTTGCGATTAAGGACGGCAATATCTACGTGGCTCAAAGAGGAGAATTAACCAAATTGGTAGATAAAAATGGCGACGGAAGAGCTGAACGCTATGAAACGGTTTGTGCTTTGCCAATTTCTGGACACTATCATGAATATTCTTTTGGACCTAAAATCGCTCCAGATGGTTCATTTTATGTAACAGGAAACGTTGGTTTTGGTAATTCTGACTGGTGGGCAGGAAAATCTTATGTGCCATTCAGAGGTTGGACAATGAAGATTTCGGAAAATGGAAAATTAACGCCATTTGCCGCAGGTATGCGTTCTCCGTGCGGAATCGGAATGGTTGACGGAGAGTTTTTCTACGGAGACAATCAAGGCGATTGGATGGGTTCTGGGTTTATTTCGCACGTGGAAAAAGGTGATTTTATGGGACACCCAGCGTCTTTAGCTTGGGCAGACCGTCCAGATTCGCCCGTAAAAATGCGTAAAGAAATGATTTACTCAAAAGTTGACCCAAGAGACGACCCAAAAGTTAAACCAGAATACGTGAAAGACGAGCCAATGACGACTATCTACGAAATGGGAAAAACAACTTATCCGAATATGGGCATTAAAGCTCCTGCGGTTTGGTTGCCACATGGAGTTTTGGGCGTTTCTACTTCTGAATTAATTACGGATGATACCAAAGGAAATTTTGGACCTTTTGCAGGACAAGTTTTTGTGGGCGACCAAGGAATGTCAAAAATTGCTCGTGTGTTCTTAGAAAAAGTAAACGGAAAATATCAAGGAGCATCTTTCGACTTTAAAAGTGGTTTCCGTTCGGGCGTATTGCGTATGGCTTGGGGAAGCGACAACGCCATGTATGTAGGTGGAACAAATCGTGGTTGGGGTTCAGTTGGTAAAGAAGATTTTGGCTTAGAACGCTTAGTTTACACAGGAAAAACACCATTTGAAATGAAAGCAGTAAGAGCAATGCCAGATGGTTTTGAGATTGAATTTACTGTACCAGTTGACAAAAAAACGGCAGAAAATGTGGATAACTATGACGTTTCAAGCTATGTTTATAAATATCACCCAGTTTACGGAAGTCCAATCGTAAACCGTAACGATAATTCAGTAAGAGGAGCGAAGGCATCGGAAGATGGACTGAAAGTAAGAATTGTAGTTGATGGATTACGTGAAGGTTATGTACACGATATTAAGCCAGAAGGCGTTCGTTCGGCAAAAGATAATTTGACGTTATTACATGGTTCGGCATATTATACTTTGAATAGTATTCCGACAGGAGAAAAAGCAAATATTACTTTGGTTACGCCAAAAACTCGTGCAGAACGTGAGCGTATTGATGCAGGAACAAATGTCAACACACCTGATAACCAGATGAAAGAAGCCATGCCAACAACTGCGGGTGTAGCAGCAGCGGCAAAAGGGAAAACAAATGGAAAAGCTACCACAGCAACGCCAACAGCAGTAAAAGCATCCATTATCTCTGATGCAGAAGCTACAAAATTATTGACAAAACATACTTGTTTGGCTTGTCATAAAGTTGGAGAACGTGCCGTTGGTCCCTCATATAAAGAAGTTGCCAAACGTAAATATACTAATGAGCAAATAGAAGCATTAATTATTGAACCAAAACCAGAAAATTGGCCAGATTTTTCTACGCCAATGGCTCCAATGTCACACGTACCCAAAAGTGATATTAAGAAAATTGCGGCTTGGATAAATGCTTTAGGAAAGAAATAATCATACCATTCTAAAAAAACAAAAACGTCATTCAGTTCACTTGCTGGATGGCGTTTTTGTTTTTTTAGAATATTGTAAGATAAATATTTTGTTATCTTCGTGAAAATTATGAGCATCCAAAAACTATCTTAAAAAACTTTAGATTCAGAACCAATTTCATTCAGGATAAATGATGGGATTATTTAGAATAAAGTTGAGTAAATATTGGGGGCAAAAATTATTTTAATATAACAAAGAATTAGATTAGTAAATATTTGAAAATCAGCAGTGTATGTTGTTTTTAGAGGTATTTTTAAGAATGATGTCCGTTTTATAAATACATTCTGAAAAATATCCATCAAAACTCTAATCACTACATCACAACAAAATCACCATAATTAACGTTAAAAATTACCAAACCATCAATTTTTAGCGTATATTAGAAATGTTTATTAGTTTTGAGTCGTAAGGTTTTTATTCCTCAGCTTATTGAATCATTATGCAAAAGAATTTACTATATATTTTTCTAAGTGTATTTATTTTCTCGAGTTCTGCAACATTTGCTCAGCAAGATGCACAACTGAGCCAATATATGTTTAATCCATTATATATCAACCCAGCCGCTGCGGGGATGGATGGCGTTACGAGATTTCAATTGCATTACCGCAATCAATGGTCAGATTATCAGACAACCTTTGACGGCAGTGGTTCATTAGGAACACAAATATTTGCGGCTTCTATGCCATTAAATGGTTTACACAGCGGAATCGGCATACAATTTGTAAATGATAAAACACCGTCGGGTGCAGGTTATCAAAATATGTTGTTATCATACTCATATCAGATTGGCTTATCCAACGGTGGAGTGGTTTCAATTGGAGCAAAAGGCGGTTTTCATACTAAATCATTTGATTCTCGTTTTCGTCCACGTGATACAGGCGACCCCATTGTTGATGCACTTTCAGGGAGTATTAATCAAATGAAAGCTGATTTTTCAGTTGGAGCGATTTATAAAACCGTAAATTATCAGATTGGGGCGAGTCTCAATCATGTCAATACGCCAAAATATAGTTTTGGAACTGATAATTCTGGACAATACGCTATCAAACAAGTGTTGAATTTAACGGCGAGCTATGATTATTATTTAAATGATGATATCAAAGTAAGTCCGATGGCATTGTGGAAGACCGATTTTACAACAAATGTATTAGAAGGAGGAGCAATTTTTACCTATGCCGATAAATATTGGCTTGGAGGTTCATATCGTTTAAACGATGCTGGCATTATTATTGCAGGAATTTCGATGTTAAAAGATAACGCATTGAGGTTCGGTTATTCACTTGACTTAACCACTGTAGGAGCAACCGCCAAAGCCCCATTAACGCACGAAATCTTGCTTAGTTATGCCATACCCGCCCCTCGGCTTTTAGCAGGAAAGAAAACCCCCGTGCGTACTCCAAGATTCAGACGTTAAATCAATTAGTGCGAAAAACACTAAATCATTGATAGACAACACAAAAAAATATTTAACTTTGTTGTTCTGATTTTATACTAAATCGACATAAGTTCACGTTTTTAAGAAAATTTAACATATTAAAATTGTATTAGATTTCTCGATTTAGAAAAAATATTATCATTAAGTAAATAAAAAACACAGTCATATTTGAAGCATCATTACCTAAATTATTTACAGGTATCATTCAAAAAAGTTTATAACACTATGAATTACGGTGGAATTTTCAGGAAATCACTTTTACTACTTTTGGTAGTCATTCCTGTCTTGTTCTTGGAAAGTTGTAGCTCAGGCGGAAGCAAGAGTAAAGGCAAGTCAACGGCAAGTAGCAAAGGAAGAAGTAGCAAAGGGAAAGGTGAAGTAGCCTCTAAGGGAAAAGGCAAAAATAGTAAAAACAGCCGAAGTAGTAAAAAAGAGGATGTTGGTATGGTCAACGGTGAAGTTGCTGCCACTGCTCGTAAAGGTTGGAAACAGACTACTCCGCTTGGAATGGTTTTAATCACTTCTGGCTCATATATGATGGGACAAGCTGATGAGGACGTTGCGTCAACATCTGTAAGTTTCAATAAACGTGTGACCGTTGCTCAATTCTACATGGATGATACCGAAATCACTAATAACGAATATCGTCAATTCACAAGTGTGATGATGACGGATTCTATTTCGGTTTTGGGAGAAGAGAAAATCTTAGCAGAATACTATCCTGATACAACTGTTTGGAGTAAAGACTTTACTTATCACAACGGTGACCCAATGACAGAATATTACTTCTCAAGCCCTGCCTTTGATATGTATCCAGTAGTGGGTGTAAGTTGGGTAGCAGCAAGATATTTCTGCGAATGGAGAACTAAAGCTTATAACGACTACCGTACTTCAGAAGGTATGTATATTTCTCCAAGATTCCGTTTGCCGTCAGAAGCAGAATGGGAATGGGCAGCTCGTGGTGGAAAAGCATCTGCCAAATATCCTTGGGGTAACCCTTATGTAGCTAACGGAAAAGGGTGTTTATTAGCCAACTTCAAGCCACATAGAGGAAATTATGACGCTGATGGATACGCTTATACAGCACCAGCAAACCAATTTAATCCAAATGATTATGGTTTGTACAACATGGCAGGCAACGTAGCAGAATGGTGTTTAGATGCTTATGCAGATAACTCGGTAGCTATTACTTGGGACTTAAACACAATCAATGATGACAAAGATGAACCACGTAAAGTAATTCGTGGAGGTTCTTGGAAAGATGTTGCTTACTACTTAGAAACAGGTACACGTTCTTATGAATACGAAAATAAGAAACGTTCTTATATTGGATTCCGTTGTGCAATGAACCATTTGGGTCGTTCATCAGGAAAAGAATTCAAATAGTTAAATTGAAAACTTGAAGAAATGTCAATTTAATTATTCGTTAAACGAAGCATTTCAAATAAATAAGCGAGGGATACCAATCGTACAACAACGACAAGTTCCCTCGCTTACTTTTAATACATTGACTAAAAGAATGAAGATAAGTAATCATTTTACTATTATAACTTAGCATTCACTCATTTTATCACTCTATCATTCATAAAAATACAGGTATTAGTCTCAAAATAAATTTATCTTATTAATCACAATGGAAAGAATTATTAACGTTATCGCCAGTTTTGGTGCCGCAGTAGTTATCGTTGGAGCCTTATTTAAAATTTTACACTGGAATGGTGCAAACGAAATGTTGATGGTCGGTATGTTTACAGAGGCCGCAATTTTTATATTGTTTGGAGTTCTATATTTAGCAGCAAAGCCAGAAAAGCAATATGAGTGGGAGAGAGTTTATCCAGAATTATCAAAAGATTTCTCGGGAGAATTACCAAAGAGAAGTGTTGCCGCTCCATCTACTGGAACAGGTATCACTGCGAAAATGGACGAGATGTTAGCTAACGCAAGAGTTACGCCTGATATTTTTGATAATTTAGGAAAAGGTATGAAGTCATTAACGGATACTGTTTCTAAAATTGGAGATATTACAGATGCTACCATCGCAACAAGCGATTATGCTAAAAATGTAAAATCAGCATCAGGAGCAATGGGTGAAATGAACAAAGCTTATGGAGCTACTATGAATGCAATGTCAGAAATGTCATCAGCTACACAAGATGCAAAAGACTACCGTGTTCAGTTCCAGAAAGTAACCCAAAACATGGGAGCATTAAATGCTGTTTATGAATTAGAATTACAGGATACTAACAAGCACTTGAAAGCAATGAATACTTTCTATGGTAATTTAACTACTGCTATGGAAAATATGGCTGATGCAAGCAAGGATACTCAACAGTTTAAGCAAGAATTATCTAAATTGACAACTAACTTATCTTCATTAAACAACGTTTACGGAAGTATGTTATCGGCAATGAAAGGATAGTAATAGGTATTAGGTTGAAGGTCTTAGGTTTTAGTAGTTTTTGCTAACCCCTAAATCCTAACCCCTACCCCCTAAAAATAAAACTTAAACTAAAACGAAATCCTATAAGCACATAATATCATGGCAGGAATGAAAGAAACGCCCCGTCAGAAGATGATTGGGATGATGTATTTGGTGCTAACCGCCCTACTTGCGTTGCAGGTAAGTGATGCCCTTTTACAGAAATTTGTATTATTAAATAATAGCTTAGAAACGGCAAATAGTTCAGCCGTTCAAAAAAATATTGCAACAATTGAAGGCATGAAAACTTTGTTGGAGAAATCCGCTAACAAAGCAAATGATGCTCAATATATTACTCAGGCTCAAGAAGTTCATAAACTTGCTGATGCAATGGTTGGAGAATTAGATAATCTAAAAGCTCAAATTGTTGAAAAAACAGGTGGTTATGATAAAGAAACAGGTGCTTTAGTAGGAATGAAAGAAACCGAAAAGGTATATGAGTTAATGATTGGTGGAAAGAAAAATGGTTTAGCCTATGGTCTTAAAACTAAATTAGATGACTATGTAGCCAAAATTTCTAAGTATGCTGGTGACAGTAAATTGAAAGTTGAGCCATTAGCGATGTCTGGTAATGAAGACCCAGCGGTTGCAAAAGACGCTAACAACAAGAATAAAGACTTTGCTGAATTAAACTTTGCTGAAACACCAGTTCCTGCTGCATTGGCAACTTTAAGTCAGAAGCAATCAGAAGTTCGTCGTCATGAAAGTACAATTTTGAGTGCATTGGCTCAAAAAATTGGTTTGAAAGACATCAAATTTGATAAAATTTTGGCAATGGTTTCTGCAAAATCAAATACAGTTGTTGCAGGCATGGACTATGAGGCCGAAATGTTTATTGCCGCTTATTCATCTGGAATTACTCCAAGAATGAGTTTCAATGGTTCTTCTGTTCCTGTAAAAGACGGTAAAGGTCAAATTAAATTTAAAGCACAAGGTGGTCAATATGACGGTCGTGGTCTTTCAAGAAAAACTTATACCGCAACTATCTCTTTCAATGGACCAAATGGTGCTGAAACAAGAACAATCGACCAAGAATACTTCGTTTTAAAACCAACTTATAATATTGAAGCTGGTAGTTTACCTCCATTATATTTAGGCTGTGCTAATAAATTAAGTATTGTGAGTCCAGGTTTGGGAGCTTTATGGCAACCAAGTATTACTGCTAATGGTGGAGATGTCATTGCAGGAGGTGGAGCAGGAAAAATTACCGTTGTTCCAAGTGGTACATCTGTTGAATTAAGTATTAATAACGGTGGTATTTTATTAGGGGTAGAAAAATTTAGAGTTCAAAGAATTCCTAAGCCAGAAGTTAGAGTATTTGGTAACGGTGGCGAATTGGATGAAAAACGTGGAGCAAGTGCAACAGGTCTAAGAAGTATTGATGCTCGTGCCATAGCACAGGAATCATTCAAAGCAACTAACCCTGATGATGCTAACTACCGAGTTTCAGAAGTATATGTAGCGTTAGCAAGAGGTAGTAAAAAAGTAGGAGATGTAACTTTATCAGGAGGTGGAAGTATAAGCTCTTTAGCTCAAGTAGCTCAAGCTGGCGACCGTTATTATATTGAAATTAAAGGTGTTCAGAGAAAAAGCTTTAGAGGAACAATTGAGACCATTCCTTTTAATATGGTTAAAAACATTCCATTGAATTAAAAAGAATAGTGTACGAAGTATTATGTATTAAGTTTAGTCCATAACATTTTTTAGCGTTTTATTCTTAATACTTGGGACATAATACTTGATACTAAAAGTAAAATCATTTCGTTATTCAAAATATGAAACAATAGGTTTACAGATACTTGAAAATCAAATAATTGTAAAACTTATCATTCCATAATTTTATGAAGAATCTTAGTAAAATAGCAAGCGTTGTAATGTTGTCGTTGACAGCTTGTACATGGGTTTCTGCCCAAGAAAAAGACAATAAAGGGAAGAACCCTGATTCTGTTCGTCCAATTGATGAATCTAACATCATGTGGAAACAGCGTTTGTGGAGACGTATGGATTTGAATGAAAAACAAAATCAGCCCTTTTTCTCTAAAGGAAATGAAATTACGAAATACCTAATTGAATGGGTACAAAGTGGCGTTTTGCAACCATATAGAGGTGACTCTCTAAAAACTAAAATTTCAAAGGAAGATTTCTTGAAAAACTTAGTAATGGAGAATTCTATTGGAGATAATGCTTTATCTGATGCTGAAAAAGCAGCAGGTTTTGGTACTGAAAGTGGAGGTGCTGCAACGGCAGATGATGGTTGGGGTGACCCAAAACCAAAAACTCCTGCAACAGGTGCTACTAATGATGGTTTTAATGGACCAAAGCCCGCTTCATCTGGAGGAGAATATTATTTTCCGAAAGAGTTATCAATTTTAGAAATTCGTGAAGATGCTATTTTTGATAAGCAACGTTCTCGTTTGTATTATGATATTCAATCAATTACAATTATTATCCCTGCTAATAAAACAGTAGCAGGTTTTGATAAAACGGTTGCTTCATTCAAATACAAAGATTTAGATAAGTTATTCCGTAGCAATCCGAATTGCGTTTGGTATAACGAGCAAAACGAAGCTCAACACAAAAATATGGCTGATGCCTTTGACTTGCGTTTGTTTCATGCACGTTTAACTAAAAAAGGAAACTCTAAAGATGATGATTTAGATACTATCTATGGAGGAGCGAAACAAGGGATGGTTCAGTCTCAGCAATTAGAATACAAATTGATGGAAATGGAACACAATCTTTGGGAATATTAAAAGATTTTAATTTCAAAACAAAAAAGAACGTCAATTACTGACGTTCTTTTTTTGTTTATTGCCCACTTACTTCTTCTAATTGTTGTTTGATTTTTATAGCACGAGCTTTGCCCAATAAACTTTCTAATTCCTGTGGAGTGGCTTTATAAATATTGCTTACCGTTCCAAAGTGCTTTAATAGTTTTTCTGCTGTATTTTTTCCAATGCCATCAATACTTTCTAATTGACTAATGATAAAGTTTTTAGAACGTTTATCACGGTGTTTGGTAATACCGAAACGATGGGCTTCATCTCGAAGTCTTTGAATTAATTTTAAGGATTCTGATTTTTTATCAATGTATAAAGGAATGCTATCCTCTGGGAAGTAAATTTCTTCTAACCTTTTTGCGATACCAATAATCGGGACTTTTCCATATAATCCAATGGCTTTTAGAGCGTCACTTGCAGAACTTAATTGCCCCTTACCACCATCTACAATAATCAAATCAGGCAATGCGGCTTCCTCTTCCAATAAACGAGTATATCTTCGAGTGATAACTTCATACATCGTTGCAAAGTCATTTGGACCAACTACTGTTCGTGGTGTAAAGTGGCGATAATCCTTTTTTGACGGCATTCCATTTTTAAAACAAACCATTGCGGAAACGGGGTTTGTTCCTTGAATATTGGAGTTATCAAAACATTCGATATGTCTCGGAATAGTTTTTATTTGCAAGTCATTTTTTAGCGTTAATAAGATACGCATTTTGGTATCACCTGCACTTTCTTCGGAGGCTTGTCTGTCGGCTTTTTCTTTACGGAAATACAGCACATTTTTGAGCGACATATCCAATAGTTTCTTCTTATCGCCGATTTGTGGAATGGTATTTTCGACCCCTTTGAGTTCAACCGAAAGAGGAATATTAGTAATAACTTCTTTTGCATCACTTTCATATTTATCTCGCATTTCCCAAACCATCATGGTTAAAATATCTTCTTCAGTTTCATCCAATTTTTTCTTTACTTCCAAAGATTGAGATTGAGTAATAAATCCATTCTGAACCTTCATAAAGTTAAAGTAGATAGCTTCTTCGTCAGATACAATCGAGAACACATCAACATCTTTAATATTGGGATTTACAACAGTCGATTTGCTTTGAAAGTTTACTAAATAAGCCAATTTTTCTTTAAACTCTTGAGCTTCTTCAAAATTTAACTTACTGGCAGCTTCCAACATTTTTTCTTCAAAATACTGGCGTGGAAGAGCCATATTTCCTTTTAAAATATTCTTTGCTTGGTCAACTTCTTTTAAATAATCAGGTTCAGTTTGTAAGTTCTCGCAAGGACCTTTGCAATTTCCAATGTGGTATTCAAGGCATACTTTGAATTTCCTTTCTTGAATATTCTTCTCTGATAAATTTAAGTTACACGTTCTGAATTTATACAATTGTTTGAACATATCCAGAATGGAATACATCACCTTCAAATTAGCAAAAGGTCCAAAAAAAGTCCCTAATTTTTTATCGACTCTTCTGATGGTAATAATTTTAGGAAAAGGCTCATTGGTGATACAAATGAATGGGTACATTTTGTCATCACGAAGTAAGATATTGAATTTTGGTTGGTACTTTTTGATGAGCGTGTTCTCTAAGAGGAGAGCATCAAATTCAGTATGGACAATCGTAAATTCTAAATTCCTAATCTGGCTAACCAAGCGTTTGGTTTTGCGGTCATGTTGATTTGATTTTGCAAAATAACTACTAACTCTATTTTTAAGGTTTTTAGCTTTTCCTACATAAATAACGGTACCTTCTTCGTCAAAATACCGATAAACTCCTGGTTCTTCGGGGACTTTTGCTAAGGCTGTTTTAGAGTCAAATTGTGTCATAAAATTAGAATATCGTCAATGATGAAGTATTGGTTTTGAAATTATAGTTTATAGGGTTAACGATTATTTACTTGTTGATTTAAAATCTGTCCTGTATTACAATGAAACGATTGCAGAGGGCAAAATAATTCAAATATACTACATTCAAAAATAGCCTTAGAGCTACTCAGAGTAAATTTAAAAAGTTTTTTTCGAGTTTTTTTGGGCTTTAAATTATTAAAACATAGTATTTTATGTCTAAAAAATAGTAGTTAACTAATGTATATGATTTGTTTTGTTAGAAACGAAGTTCTACCTTTATGATGATTTTCAACCAAAAGTCAAATTTTTTCAATTAAAAACCCAATTTTTATTATGAACACAAAATTTTACTCTCCTTTGAAGAGTATGCTTTTGTTAGGCGTATTTCTCCTGAGTACGTTATTAACTTTAGCACAGGACAGACGTGTGACTGGAAAGGTTACAGGTGCTGATGGACAGGGAATTCCTGGGGTATCTATCCTTTTGAAGGGTACACAAACAGGTACAACTACAGATGTAGGCGGTAATTTTGCAATCGGCTTGAAATCGGGAAAGGACGTTTTAGTTTTTTCTGCAATCGGTTACAAGGCTTCTGAAGTTAGTGTTGGCTCACAAACTTCAGTAAATGTTACTTTGAATGATGATGTATCAGCTTTGGATGAGGTAGTTGTAACGGGTTATCAGACTGTTCGTAAAAGAGACATTACTGGTGCTGTTACTGTTATTGAAACTGAAGGTTTGAAAAGTGTTAAAGGTGCTTCTTTTACACAAAACTTAGCTGGTAGAGCTCCAGGGGTAACAATTTCAACTTCTGGTTCTCCTGGTGATGCAACAAACGTGCGTGTACGTGGTATTGGTTCATTTACAAGTAATGACCCTTTGTACGTGATTGATGGTGTTCCTGTTCAAGATCAATACCAAAATACAATTAACCCAGATGATATTGAGTCAATCCAAGTGTTAAAAGATGCTTCAACATCTTCGATCTATGGTTCTCGTGCATCAAATGGTGTAATCGTAATCACAACTAAACAAGGAAAATCAGGTAAGACAAAAATTACTTACAATGCTTCTTTTGGTTTAGCAAATTCAGTGAAAGGTTATGATGACATATTGAACTTGAATACAACTGATTATGCAAAGGCAATGAAGTTGAAATTTCCAGGTGAAACAACGGCATGGTTTTCAAACCCAGGTAGTTACCCTAAGTATATTCACAAACCTGATCAAACTTTAGGGAATCCTGCACTTTATGATGAATATACTAACCGTATTTCAGAAACAAATACAGTAGGTACAAACTGGTGGAAAGAAGTTTCTCGCACAGCACAGATTCATGATCATAATGTTAGTTTTTCTGGAGGTAACGATTTTGCAACATTCAGTCTTACAGGGTCATATTTGACTCAGCAAGGTGTTTTGAATCATACTGATTATAACAGAGCTACTATTCGTGCTAACTCAACATTCAAAGTTTCTAAGAAATTTAGAGTTGGAGAAAATTTGATGTATGCAACTAACTGGGGTGTAAGTACGAACTCAGCAGGTGGTGGTAACAATGAGCAAGGAGTTATTGGTAATTTATTAAAAGCTACTCCTGTTGTACCTGTTTTCGACATTAAAGGAAATCCTTCGATGCACAGATCTAACCTTACAGGTAACTTTACGAACCCTGATGATATCTTGAGATTGAATAAAGATAATACTAATAGATATAATCGTTTATTAGGAAATATTTATGCAGAAGCTGATGTATTAAAAGGCTTAACTTTAAGATCAAGTTTTGGTGTTGATTTTGGGAATGGTTATAACCAAAGATTTAGTATTACTGCTAACCCAGCATCTACTGAAAGTGTTCCAACTCCTACTTCAAATGCTTTCGGTGAAGGTTGGAATCAATCGTTTACTTATACTTGGACTAATACAGCAAACTATTCAAAAGACTTTGGACCTAAGCATCATATCGGTGTATTAATTGGACAAGAGGCAATTGCTGGTACAAATAGAACAATTACGGGTGGTTTGTCAAGTTATTTTACAACTGATGTAAATGCTTGGTATTTGAATACTGCTTTTGGAGACCCTACTTCTCGTCAAGTTAGCTCTTTTGGTTCTGAAGCGAAGTTGGCTTCAATTTTTGGAAAATTTGATTACTCATACGATGATAAATATTTATTTAGTGCTACTATTCGTCGTGATGGTTCTTCTAAATTCTTATCAGATGTACGTTATGGTGTATTCCCAGCGGTATCTTTAGGATGGAGAGTTTCTCGTGAAGGATTCATGAAAGAATTGCCATGGATTTCTGACTTGAAATTGAGAGCTTCTTATGGTGAAGTTGGTAACCAAAATATCAGAAACTACAACTTTGCTAACCTTTACGGTGGTTCTGTAGGAGGTACTTTCTATGATATTAACGGTACAAATGGTGGTGTTGCTACTGGTTATGCTCTAACATCACGTGGTAATGCTTCAACAATTTGGGAAACAGCTAAAACATCTAACTTTGGTGTTGATGCAGCTTTCTTGAACAATCAATTAACGTTTGTATTAGATATTTATAAGAGAAATACTGAAAACCTTCTTTATAACCCAGCGTTACCAGGAACAGCAGGTGCAGCAGCAGCTCCATTTGTTAATATTGGTGCAATGACAAACACAGGTTATGATATTGCTGTGAACTATCGTAAAACAGTGAATAAAGATGTAAGCTTTAATGTTGGCTTAAACCTTTCTCACTACAAAAACACAATCAATCAAGTATCTAACAATGATGACCACTTTATTCCTTCAGATGGTTTGGACGGTCGTTTGGATATTCCTGCTTATGATAACAAAGTTGGTTATTCAATCTCATCATTTAGAGGTTTTATCGTTGATGGATTAATCACAACTGAAGCAGAAAAAACGAATGGATATGTAGGTTCTGCTATCGGAGGTTTGAAGTTTAAAGACTTAAATGGCGATAATAAAATTACAGATGCTGACCGTACTATTATCGGAAGTCCTCACCCAACTTTTACAGGTGGTTTAAACATTGGTGTTAACTATAAGAGTTTTGATTTAACTGCATTTATGTTTGGTTCATTCGGAAACGACATTTTTAACTATACAAAAATGTTTAGTTATTTCATGAACTTTAACTCTAACATCGGTAAAGATGTATTAGCAGTTCAAGGTACAGGTAACAATCCAAAAATCAATGGTTTAGACGTAGCAAGCCGTGCATCATCAACATTCTATATCGAAAACGGAAGTTATGTTCGTTTAGCTAACTTACAGTTAGGATACAGAGTGCCTAAGGATATTGCAGCTAAGCTTGGTGTAGCAGGTGCAAGATTATATGTGCAAGGACAAAACTTGTTGACTTTCACAGGTTATTCTGGAGTTGACCCAGCTGTTTCAAGTGCAAATATTGGAGGTAGTAGCGTTGCAGGTAATGCTTCGGTAAATGATTCTGGTAAGATGGGATTTGATGCAGGTCATTATCCAGCAAACAAAATAACTACAATTGGTCTTAGTGTAGAATTTTAATTCCATCATTCAATATATTAATTCAAAAAAGATATAAAAATGAAAAAATATTTCAAACATACATTCATTGCGATAGGTATTCTTGTTGTCGCTTTTGCCTGTAAAGATTCTTATTTGGACACGCCCCCACAGGCGGCTCTTGCAGGCTCTACGCTTGCATCAAGCAAGAATGGGGTGAATTCAACTTTAATTGCATCATATAAATCATTATTAGGTTGGACAGGTAACGATGCGGAAGGCCCTTGGGGAACTGGTCCATCAAACTGGGAATTCAACATCGCTGCCGACGAAACTCACAAAGGTTCTGAACCTGGTGATGGAGATACTTGGTTGACTTTTGAGTTGTTCCAATGGAGTCCTGATAACCAGACTTTCCGTGCAAGATGGGTTGCTGACTATGAAGGAATTGTAAGAGCTAACTCTGCAATTAATACTGCGAAAGCTTTTTTAGCGGCGAATCCAACAGAAAAAGCTTATGCTGATGCTACGATTGGTGAAGCTACTTTTTTAAGAGCGTTCTTCCATTTCGAGGCGTATAAAATTTGGAAAAATGTACCATATTATTTAGAGACTGATATAGATTTCCAAAAAGCAAATGACCAACCCGTATTACCTTTAGTAATTAAGGATTTGGAAACTGCAATTGCACTTTTACCAGCTAACAAAACTGCAGTAGGTAGAGTTGACAAAACAATTGCAACGGCTTATTTAGGAAAAGCAAAACTTTACGCAGGAGATTATACAGGTGCTTTGGCTGCTTTCAATACTGTAATTAGCAGTGGTAAATATGCTTTGGCTGATTCTTTCTATGATAACTTTAGTATTTCTGGTGATAATAACAAAGAGTCAATTTTTGCAGCTCAAGCATCAGTAAATGATGGTGACCCAAATGGTGCTAATGGAAACTATGGAGAACGTTTAGCTTATCCTCATGGAGATAGCCCTTATGGATGTTGTGGTTTCAAACAACCAACTTATGATTTAGCTTATGCTTTCAAAGTTGACGAAAAAGGCTTACCAATTCCTGTTGTTGCTTCAACAACTTTGAAAAGAATTGAATCTGGTGCTTCTGATTTATTAGACCCTCGTATTGACTATACTATGGGACGTACAAATGTTCCTTACCTTAATTGGGGGGTGCAGAAAGATTCTTGGATTCGTGGACAAGGTTATATGGGATGGTATTCTCCTAAGAAAAATGCAAGTGCAAACGGCGACCAAACTTTATCAGGTGGTTGGGCAGGTACGCAACTTTCTAACTTGAACGTAGAATTGATGCGTTATGCTGATGTTCTTTTAATGGCTGCTGAATGTGAAGTTGAAGTTGGTTCTTTAGCTAATGCTCAGAAATATGTAAACATGATTCGTAAGCGTGCTGGAAGTTCTGCTCAAGGTTCGTCTTCAATTAAAGTTGCCATCAATTCTCCAGAAATTACTTGGGCTAAATACAATGTAGGTACTTATGATGTAGCTTGGACTGATAAAACTGCTGCTCGTAATGCTGTACGTTTAGAAAGAAAATTAGAATTAGCTCTTGAAGGACACCGTGTTTTTGACTTACAAAGATGGGGTACTTTTATAGAAACGGCTACTGCATATAATGCAAGAGAAAGAAAAGTTGTTCCTGTTTTGGCTAATGCAAATGCTCCAACTGCAACAAATTTAGCATTTCCTTTACCTACTTCTGAAGTTGCAAGATCAGGTGGTAAGATTAAGCAAAATGCAGGTTATTAAGAAGTAATAGTTAGATTTTGGGAGTAGGTATATTACAGAAACTAATTTTTTAACTAAAACTTTAATTAATTTGTTATCAATGAAAAAAACGCTGAAATTCTATTTCGGCGTTTTTTTTATTGATAAATTTAATGTGACAACAACAAGCCTTATCTGGTGTAATATGCTTTTATACAAAATGGATAAGATTGTTGTAATACCTAAAATTCTCAGAGAAGCCCAAAATGATGTTAAAATTATTGCCTTTCCTTTCTTTCATAATTTTATTTTCTTGTAAGAAAGAAACAGAAACTGCGGTGAGTGATGTTTCAGCTTTTACACAACTAAATAATGAAGAAATAGGAGTGAATTTTGAAAATACCGTTGAAGACCAAGAAAATTTTAATATCCTTACCTACCGAAATTATTATAATGGAGGAGGCGTTGCTATTGGAGATGTCAATAATGATGGCTTGAAAGACATCTATTTTACCGCTAATATGAGTGATAATAAATTGTACTTGAATAAAGGAAAAGGAGAAAAAGAGACTGTACAGTTTGAAGATATTACTAATCAAGCGGGAGTAAAGGGGAAAAAATCGTGGTGTACAGGAGTTACAATGGCAGATGTAAATGCTGACGGATTTCTGGATATTTATGTGTGTTATTCGGGAGGAGTATTAAAAGATAACAAAGAAAATGAGCTTTTTATCAATAATGGAATTGCAAAAGGTGGCGTGCCTACTTTTACCGAAAAAGCCAAAGAATTTGGTTTAAATGATGCAGGAAGTACAACTCATGCTTCGTTTTTTGATTATGATTTGGATGGAGATTTAGATTGTTATGTACTAAATGATAGTTATAAATCGCCCGATAAAATAGCATTGGTGGGGCGAGAAAAATTTGATGAGAAGGCAGAAGGTGGTGATAGATTATACCGTAATGATGATGGCAAGTTTGTAAATGTTACGCAACAAGAAGGTATTTTTTCGAGTGATATTGGTTTTGGATTAGGAATTTCAGTAGGGGATATTAATGGAGATTTTTACCCTGATATTTATATTTCAAATGATTTTTGGGAAAGAGATTATCTTTATATAAATCAAGGAAGTGGGACTGCTTCGTCGCCACAATTTAAAGAAGTATTGCCAGAAAAAATGGCTTATACTTCGTTGTCAAGTATGGGGTCGGATATGGCAGATATTAACAATGACGGTCATTTGGATATTTTTAGCACTGATATGCTTCCTCCAGATAATCAACGGTTGAAAGCTGCCACTAAATTTGATGATTATTATTTAGCCGATTACCGTTTCAAAAATGGTTATCATCACCAAATGTTTCAAAATTGTTTGCAGGTCAATAACGGAGATGGGACATTTCAGGAATCCGCTTTTTTCTCAGGAGTTGCAGCAACCGATTGGAGTTGGGGAGCATTGGCTTTTGATATGAATTTGGACGGTCAAAAAGATTTATTTGTCAGTAATGGTGTCTATAATGATATTACAGATTCAGATTTTGTGGATTTTATTGCTGACCCATCGGAAGTTAAAAAAATCGTTGAAGAAAAAGGGAAATATGATTTTAGAGATTTTGTGAAGTTTTTACCTCATAATAAAAGAAAAAACTATGCTTTTATCAATCAAGGAAAACTACATTTTGAGAATTTGACATCAAGCCTAAATCTTGACCAAGAAGGATACAGTAATGGTTCTGCCTATGGAGATTTAGATAATGATGGCGATTTTGATTTAGTAGTAAATAACGTAAATATGCCTGCTTTTATTTATCAAAATAATGCGGTAGAAGAGAAAAAGAATGCTTTTGTGAAGTTCAAATTAGCAGGAAGTGAAAAGAATAAATTTGGCATAGGTTCTACGGTTTTGGTGTATCAAAAAGGGAGTGTGCAAATGGCTCAAAGTATGTCGTCGAGAGGATTTGAAAGCTCGGTTGACTCTGATATTATTTTTGGACTTGGAAATAATACTGTCATTGATTCAGTCAGAATTATTTGGACAGATTTAAAGACGCAAGTTCTCAAAAATGTTCAAAGTAATACAATACTTACGCTTGATTATAAAAATGCCATTGGTGTTTATAAACCTCAAGTTATTCAGCCCCAAATCAACTTTAAAGATATTACTAATCAAGTAATTGCTGATGCCACTCATGTTGAAAACAAATATGTAGATTTTGATTCTGACCGTTTAATGCCTCACGTACTTTCTGCTGAAGGGCCTAAAATGATAAAAGGGGATGTCAATAAAGATGGAAAAGAAGATTTTATATTATTGGGGGCAAAAGATGGGGCAGATAAATTGTTTTTGAATAACGGAAACAAATTTATTGAAAGTAAACAGCCGTCTTTTATAGCTCAAAACCTATCTGACCATATTTCGGGGGCTTTATTTGATGCCGATACTGATGGAGATTTAGACTTTTTAGTAGGTTGTGGAGGGAATGAATATAAGCTTGGCATTGCGGGTTTTACTGCCATTTATTATGAAAATAATGGGAAAGGAGAATTTACAAAACAGGATAGTAAAGCTCCAATAATAAAAGGGCAAATCAGTTGTATAAAACCCTGTGATTATGATAATGATGGCGACATCGACCTTTTTGCAGGTGGAAAAGCAGTGCCAGGTGGATACGGTTTGAATCCACGTAGTTTCATGTTACAAAATGATGGAAAAGGGCATTTTACAGATGTTACTAATGAATTTACAGGCCCACTTGGTATGGTTACTGATGCCGTTTGGTCAGATATAAATGCAGATAAATTACCCGATTTAATCGTTGTGGGAGAATGGATGCCCATTACGGTTTTTGTGAATGAAAGTGGCGAATTTGTAAAACCTCATTTAATTCCGAATAGTGAAGGCTGGTGGAATTCTATCAAAATGAGTGACATAGATGGTGACGGAGATATAGATTTTATGTTGGGAAATTGGGGGCAAAATATCAAACTCAAAGCAAGTCTTGAAAAGCCATTAAACTTATATGTCTATGACTTTGACCAAAATAAAAGACCAGAAGTTGTGATGGAATGGTTTACGCAAGAAGACGTAATACCATACCCTTTTGCCAGTAAAGCTGATTTGACGGCTCAGATGCCTACCCTCAAAAAAACAGGTTTGAAATACCAAGAATTTGCCCAAAAACAGGTGAAAGATTTATTTGATAATAAACTGTTAGTGAAAGCATTACAAAAAAGAGTAGTCAATTTTTCATCTTCTGTTTTGTTAAATAAAAACGGTGATTTTGTTTTGGAGTCTTTACAAAATGAAGCACAAATGTCGCCAGTGTTTGCCATTGAAACAGGTGATTTTGATAAAGATGGAATCACAGATTATTTTTTAGGAGGCAATTTTTACAGATTGAAACCCGAAATGGGCAGACATGATGGTTTCAGTGGTGGGTATTTTAAGGGCATAGGTAAAGGTAAATTTGTATATAAATCTTCGGTCAATTCTGGAATTAATATCAAAGGCGAAGTAAGAGATGCCTTGTGGTTGGATAAAAAACTTATCATCGCCCGAAACGATGCTGCTGTAATGATATTTCAGTAAATAGTTAAAGTCTTTAAGGTTTTGACTATCAGAATCTTAACGTTTAAAGTTAGCCAAAAATGTTTTTATCATTTAGAAATATAATAGTGCCATTGGTTGTATTAGTATTGCTGTACAGTTGTAATAATACTCCGAAAAAAGAGCCATATACGCCACCCAAACCTCAAAATTTGTCAGGAAAAGTATTGGCACAAACCTATTGTGGTAGTTGTCACCAAGTGCCTGACCCTACAATGTTGGATAAGAAAACATGGGAAAAAGGGGTACTTCCCAAAATGGCGTATAGACTTGGCGTTGACCAAGATTTTTTCAAGCTATTTGCCAATGTTGATGCGGATGAAATGCAAATTGTTTTGGGTGCAGGTATATATCCCGAACACCCACAATTGGCAATGGAAGATTGGGAGAAAATAAAAAAATACTACCTCGATAATGCCCCAGAAAAACCAATTAAACAAGATGAAAAACCTAAAGTAAAAGTTGGTTTAACGGATTTTGAGGTAAAACCATTGAAAGTATGGGGTGACGAACCGCCAAGAATAACTTTAGTGAAATTTAATCCTGAGTCGCAAGAAATATATGTGGCTTGGAGAGGCTTTAGCAATTTTATTAAAAAATATAATGCAAAGCTATTGAAAACAGACTCCATAACGGTTCAAAGTGCGGTTTCTGATATTATTCCTAAAAAAGAATCGCTCAGTATTTTGTCGATGGGAATTATGGATCCCAGCGACAAATCAAGAGGAACACTTACGCAAGTTGATAAAACCAAGAAAGTTTCCAAACAATTAGATAGCCTCAAAAGACCAGTTCAGATGAGTTATGGCGATTTGAATCAGGATTCGGTTGAAGATGTACTTATCTGCAATTTTGGAAATGAAATAGGGAATTTAACATGGTACGAAGGAGGAAGTATGAAACCTCATCTTTTAAAGGCATTGCCAGGGGCAAGAGTTGCTTATTTGAAAGATATGAACAATGATAAATTACTTGATATTGTGGTTTTAATGACCCAAGCCCGTGAAGGAATTTCTATTTTTTACAATAAAGGAAAAGGAGAATTTGATGAAAAAGAAATCCTTCAATTTTCGTCGGTTTATGGCTCAAGTTTCATGAGTTTAGTTGATTTTAATAAAGATGGATTCACGGATATACTTTATACCAATGGAGATAACGCCGATTTGTCTATTTCACTAAAAGCTTATCATGGAATCAGAATCTTTTTAAATGATGGTAAAGGAGCCTTCAAATTGGGATATTTCTACCCAATGTACGGAGCATCAAAAGCTCTTGCTGCTGACTTTGACTTGGATGGAGATTTGGACATTGCCGCTATTTCATTCTTTACCGCTCCCGACCAAAAGCCCAATGAAGGTTTTTTACTCCTTAAAAATAAAGGAAATCTGAGATTTGATGCTTCAACCATTCAAGAAGCTAAATCAGGGAAATGGATGGTAATGGATGTGGGTGATATGGATAAAGATGGTGATGATGATATCATTCTTGGTTCGTTTCTAAGAGGAGGAATGTTAGGTTTAGAAGGGTTAAGTTTTAAAGGAAAAAGTCCACCAGCCGTACTTGTTTTAGAAAATAAACATTTTAAATAGCTTCTAAGTGTTAGCCGATTGACTCCCCAAAAGTTATAAAGACTTTTGGGGAGTTTGACTATGAAATATAATGCATTGAAAATAAGTACCTTACCAATTCTTAAATCACTAATAACTACTTACTCAAACAGTTTTAACTATATCCCAAAATTATCAACGTGAAAATTATAAGTTACTTATTTTGTCTGCTTATTGCCTTCGGAGCAATGAGTTGTATAGACCCCTATTCTTTAGATTTTAATCAGAAAAATAGCGTATTGGTTGTTGAAGGATTTTTGACAGATGATTCAGTAAAACCTGATACGATAAAAATTCAATATTCAAATTTCGAGAATGAAGTCGTTTCAATTGTTCCAATTGCTTCCGTAAAAGCATCTGTATTAAATGTGGAAACAAATGAAGAAACAAAGCTGATAGAACAGCCTAAAGGCGGTTTTTTACCTCCCAAGAATTTCAAGATAAAGATTCAAAATAAATATATTTTGAAATTTAGCTTACCTAATGGACAGAATTATGAATCAGCCCCAGAAACAATAACACCAACGCCAGCCATTGCTAAAGTTTATGATATTTTCAATCCTAAAAGTGTGCTTTCGGAAGATGGGAAAAAATATCTATCTGCCAATGAAGTTTATTTGGATACTCAAGACCCCAGCGAACAGAAAAACTATTATTTGTGGCGTTATATCCACTTTGAAAGGCTTGGTTTTTGTATCACCTGTACAAAATCTCAGTACAGCGTACAAACAGGTGCGTGTAGTATTCCACTCGCTAATTTTAACAGAACGGCTTATTACGATTATCAATGTGCGGGCGACTGTTTTTCTATTTTTAAGAGTAAACAAGTAAGCGTACTTTCAGATGTAGCCTCGAATGGGCAACTGATTAAAGGTAAATTAATTGCCAAAATCCCTAATTACAGTCCAACGGGGTGCTTAATACAAATCCAACAAATTAGTATTTCTCCAGAAATGTTTTTGTACTTTAAAATCCTTGAGGCACAAACGCAGTCTAATGGAGGTTTGGCAGATACACCGCCTGCTGGTATTGTAGGTAATATTAAAAATATCACCACCCCAACTGAAAAAGTAGTAGGGTATTTTGGAGTAGTATCCATTCAAAAGAGCAATTATTGGATTGATAGAAAAGACGCAAAATCGCCTTACGAATTAATATTAGGACACGAAATATCCGTAGAGAATTCTACTGCTGATACCTCAAGACCACCTTTTGCTCCTTGTACTGCCAGTTCTACCAGAACACCTATTAAACCAGATGGTTGGCAGTAAAGCGTATCAATCTTTCAAATATTTCTAATCCAAAATATGGCATGAACTCAAAAGTTATACTTATACTCATTTCGTTATTTTTAACAAGTAGCGGAATTTTTGCACAGCAATCATCACTCATTAAAATTACCGTTAAAGACTCAAGTGATAATACACCACTCAAAGACATTGTTATCAAAATTGACTTTAAAAGAGCAAATTTTTCTTCGAGTGAAAACGGTGTACACACTTTTTATCTCCCACAAGGCGAATATGGAATTACCATTAGTCATTTGGGTTATAAAACTTTCAGAGAAAGAATCAACGTCAAAAAACCGATTATTGAATTATTAGTTAGTTTAATAAACGTAGCGAAGGAATTAGATGAAGTCGTTGTTAATAATCAAGGTGGAAACGGGGGGAATGTTTCCCGCCAATTATTAGGCGTTACACCTCTAAGTATCAAAACGATTAAGAAAATCCCTGCCATGATGGGAGAAACGGACGTTTTGAGAGGCTTACAAATGCTTCCTGGTGTTACATCGGTAGGTGAAGCTGCCAATGGTGTCAATATCAGAGGAGGAACAACAGACCAAAACCTCATTCTTTTAGACGATACCCCAATTTTTAATCCAACCCATTTGTTCGGATTATTTTCTATTTTTCCTCCCGATGCCACCGCAGGGTTAGATTTATACAAAGGCGGAATTCCATCTCGTTTTGGCGGACGAGTTTCGTCGGTAATTGATATAAGTTTATTAAACCCCTCTTTAGAAAAATTTAAAGCCAGCGGAGGTATAAGTTTAGTAGCCAATCGTTTGACGATAGAACAACCCATTATCAAAGATAAAATGGCGGTTTTAGTTTCAGGGAGAGCATCTTATAATGACTTCTTCTTCAAATTGGGACCTCCTAAATTGCAAAATATCAGAGCTAATTTCTATGATTTGGTCACGAAGGTATTTTACAGAATGAATGCAAAAAATACGTTAACTTTTTCGGGCTATTTGAGTAATGATTTTTTCCAGACTGATTTATTAGGTACAGTTAGTAATGTTAATGCAACCAGTACACAATATGCGTATTCAACGAAAAATGCTTCGTTAAAATGGTTTCATTCGTTCAACTCAAAGCTAAATATCCAAACCTCCGCTATTTTAACAGATTATCAACCCAAAACGCTTTTGCCTGAGTTGAATTCAACGAATACTGTCAATATTGAATCAGGAATTGTTTATCAACAACTAAAATCCAGCCTTAGTTACGCCCTCAATGATAAACACCATTTTGAAGGTGGTATAAGCTCAATTTTATATACAATCAATCCAGGAAAACTTAATCCTGGAACGTCCCAAAGCGTAAATCCGATAATTATTCCAGAAGAAAAAGGTATTGAATCGAGTATATTTTTGGAAGATGAAATCGCTCTTAATAAACGTGTAAGTTTATCGCTTGGATTGAGATATTCTCATTATATGGCATTGGGAGCAGCTACCGTAAGAAACTACGAAGCATCTCAGCCACTCAATGATTTTAGCGTAATAGACTCAACCAAGTATAAATCAGGAGAAGTATTTGCTACTTATGGAGGTTTCGAGCCTCGTATTTCATTCAAATATTTACTGACAGAAAATTCGTCGGTAAAGGTTGGATATAGCTTGATGAGACAATATTTACAAGTGGTTTCCAATACTACTACGCCATTGCCAACATCACGTTGGACGATGAGTAATAAATACATAAAACCGCAAGTAAGTCAATTAATTTCAGCAGGATATTTCAAAAACTCTGCCAATAATATCTACGAATTTTCTTTGGAAGGATATTATAGAAGTACAGAAAATGTATTGGATTTTAAACCTGGAGCAGATTTTGTATTTCAGCCATTCATTGAAACCCAAACCTTGCAAGGAAAGGGGAAAGCGTATGGTTTGGAGTTGATGTTGAGTAAGAAAAAAGGTGAAATAACTGGTTGGGTAAATTATACTTATTCAAGGGCGTTGAATCAAATAAATGTGGGAAAGAGCTTTGGAGAGCAAATAAATAGTGGAAATTGGTATGCAACCAATTTTGACCGTCCGCATAGTTTTAATGCCACCGTGAGTATATCACAAGGAGGACACCACGAATTTGGTTTTACTTTTGTTTATAATACAGGAAGACCTTTTACCGTTCCAGAAGGATATGTACAGTATAATGAAGTGAAATATCCGTATTATTTAGAAAGAAATAATGAGAGAATTACCGACTATCACAGACTTGATTTTTCATGGACAATCAGAAATCCATCTATGACTAAGAAACGTTGGGAAGGCTCATGGACATTTGGAATTTATAATATTTACGGCCGTCAAAATGCGTATTCGGTATATTTGAAATCTGAAAAAACAATCAATGCGTACCAATTAACGATATTTGGGTCAGCCATTCCATCATTGACGTATAATTTCAAATTTATGTAAGAGTGATTTTTGACAATTAGTTATTGGTGATTAGAAAATGGGTAAATTACTAATCACCAATAGCCAATTACTTAAAAAAAACGGTCTTTAAATCTAAAGCATTATTCAGAATATCCTCTTTATCCAACACTTTAGAATTCATATATTCGGAAGGAGTGATGTTAAATTGTTTTTGGAAATTACGAGCAAAATTACTTTGCGAACTAAAACCAACCATATAGGATACTTCAAAAATTCGATGATTACCTTCAGCTAATAATTCAGCCCCACGCTTTAAACGTGTAATATTGATTAATTCTATGGGCGTTAATACCGAAATCGCCTTGATTTTTCGATAAAGTGTAATACGACTCATATTCATAATTTGGGCTAATTTCTCCACATCCAAATCCGTATCTTCAAGATTTTTATTGATAGTATCATGTAACGCTTCTAAAAACGATTCGTCAGCTTTGGTATGGGCAATACTTTTAATATGAACAAGCGGAGAGCTGGCAAAATATTCCCGAATCATGTTTCGGTTGTTTAGTAAACTCGCAATTTGTGCTTGAAGATGTTCTTTTGAAAATGGTTTTTCAATATAAGCATCTGCTCCCAATTCAAGCCCTTGCACCTTAGCTTGCATACTGTTTTTGGCAGTAAGTAAAATCACAGGAATATGAGAATATTCAAAACTACTTTTAATTTTTTGACAAAACTCAAATCCATCCATCACTGGCATCATCACATCACTAACAACTAATTGGACTGTTTCTTTATCAAGTACACTGAGAGCTTCTGTACCATTTTCGGCTTTCAAAATGGTATATTTTTGTCTGAGCATTCTTTCCAAAAAATCCAGAATCTCATCGTTATCATCTACAAGTAAAATGGTTGGTAACATAATTTTTCGATAGTTTGGGTTTCAAATGTGATTGAATTTAAACAGGTTTTAAAATAGATGATTTTGCGAATGATTTACAATAATTCTATCTTGGTTAATTGGTAATATAAGTACAAATATGATTGAATCGTCAGTGGTTTCTTTCAGGTATAAATCGCCATTGAGTAGTTGTGTCAAGGAACGAGCTAAAGCCAATCCAATACCTGTTCCTTCTTGTTTTGCTTCTTTTAATCTATAAAATGGCTCAAAGATTTTCTCTTTTTTCTCCAATGGAATTTTCAATCCATCATTCTCAAATTCGATAGTATAATTGATGGCATCTTCAGGAATAGGTAAAATTCTGACTGATACTTTTTTTAGGGCAAATTTGATAGCGTTATTAAAAAGATTACTGAAAATTTTGTTTAATGCTTCTTCATCAACAAAGGCATAAATATCTTCTTGGAGATACTCAATGGTATATTCAAGTTTTCTTTTTTTGGCAAGTGGAGAAAAATTTTGATATGATTCTTTCAGTAAATTAGAAACATTTAATCTATTAAAGTCTATGCTAAAACTGTTGGTTTCTACTTTTCTGAAATCTAAAATTTGTGTTACGAGTAGAATCAGACGATTGGTATTTCTATCCATCAATACAATGTCCTCCTTTATTTCGGGAATGTCATCTACTTGTTCTAATAAATTTTCAATAGGTCCTTTTATTAACGTTAAAGGCGTTCTGATTTCATGTGCCAAATTAGTAAAAAAATCAATTTTTGCTTCATAAACTTCCTTCTCTTTTCGGTCTTGAATGATGATGTGATAACTCACAAAGACATTATAAATAATAGCTATCAAAATGATAGAATATAAAATGTAAGCTCCTAAAGTTGCCCACCAAGGGGATAAAATAGTAATGACTAATTGTTTTTCGGCGGTTGTATGGCTTCCGTTAATCGAGGCTTTTAAATTAAAAATGTATTTTCCTGGTGAAAGATTGGTAAAATAAACCTTACGATTTGGCTTTATTTCAGTCCATTCTTTATCTAAACCTTTCATAAAATAACTGAAAGAGGTCATTTCTGGGGAATAATAACTCAAAACAGTAAAGTCAATACTGAATGAAGATTTATCGTGCGGTAGTGTGATTTCATCGGTATAAATGATTGATTTTTTTAAAAAAGAATTCTTATTACCAATAATTTGCTCTTTATTTTCGACTTTGAAATCAGTAATATAAATGGGAGCTTTCACAATTGCCTGCAAAACATTCTGCGGGTCAAAAGTTACCATACCCTTAATACTTCCAAAATATATTCTCCCGTTTTGGTCTTTATAGCCTGAATTATAATTAAACTGGTCGCTCAATAACCCATTATCAATTGTATAAGTAATAATTTGCTTATTGAAAGGATTATAGTTGGCTAATCCACGAGAAGTGGCAATCCAGAAAGTCTTATTATTATCTTCCAAAACCTTCAAAACGAAATTGCTGGGTAATCCGTCTTTCATGGTGAGAGAAGTCATCGTTTTGCGGTTTTTGTCTAATTTACAAACACCTCCGCCTTCTGTCGAAAACCATAAACATTGTTGACTATCCTCAATCATGCTGTTGATGTCATTATTTGTCAAAGAATGTGGTTTTTTAGAATCATTAAAAAAATGTCCTTTTTCTTTGGTGGTCGGATTATAAAAAAACACGCCTGTATTAGTCCCAATCCAAAGAATTCCTTTTTTATCTTCCAACACTGACGTTGTAAAAGTATTATGTGGTATTTCATTGGCAACCTCAAAACCACCCATTTTAGGATTGTATTTGGATAAAGAACGAGCAGTTGCCACGAAAATTTCGCCAGATTTTGTTTGGCAAATATTCATAATAAAATTACTTTTCAAATCATATTTACCTAATCCTGCATTATAATGTTTCTTGATTTTTCCAGTTTTAATGTCCATGATGTCAAGCCCATGTTCAAACGTCCCAATCCATAAATCATCACCAACATTTAATAAGCCCTGAATATTGGTGTATGCAATACTGTTTTTGCCAACATTGGGAATAAACTGAGTAATTGAACCTGTTTTGGGGTTTAGTTTGTTCAAACCTGCATCTTCTGTACCAATCCAAATATTGCCAAATCTGTCTGGACAAATCTCTCGAATAACATTGCCACTCAGTGTTTTTGATGAATTATCAGCAAAATATTTTTCAAATAATGAGTTCCGTTTAGAATAATAATTAACGCCACCAAAGAAAGTACCAGCCCAAATTCCACCTTCGTTATCTTTACAAAGCGAATAAACGGCATTGTCGGTTAAGGAAAATGGGTCAAGAAATTTCTTTGTGATGTTTGTAAAATGATTGGTTTGAGTATTGAGAATAAAAATACCAGACTCCGTAGCGAGCCAAAGTTCATTAGGGAAAAACGGTTTTATATCACGGACGTGAATGATATTGTTTGATTTGCTATAAATTAAAACGTCTTCATACGTTTTGGTAGGAACATGAAATTTCTTTAATCCTTGATTGACCGTACCAACATAAATGGTTTCTGAACCCAAACATGAAATCGTCTGAATCAATTTGGAAGAAACCTTGCCTGAATGTGAAAAAACATCATATTTCTGAAAAGTTTGAGTACGTGCATCAAATTTTTGAATAAAACCATCTCGTGTTCCTACCCAAATTTGTCCTGTTATATCCGACGAAAGTGAGGAGGCTGGAAAGTATTTTGCTATTGGAAATTCAACCAGTTTTTTGGTTTTAAAATTATATCTCCACAGCGTAAAAGCTGAAATAAACCAAATTTGATTATTATTATCTATCTGGATATATTTCACTTCTTTGAGGGTATCTATCAACGGAATTAGTTTTTCATTTTCATAATCGAAATAGAATAACCCTTTTGAACTCCCAACCCATAATGTGCCTTTTTTATCAGGAGAAATACAATATATTAAATCTGTATGTAAAGAGTTTTTAGGGTTATCGGTTTTGTAAGTTTTGAAATGATAACCATCAAAACGATTTAGACCGTCCTTTGTTCCAAACCACATAAATCCCTTTTTATCCTGTGTACTACAATAAATGGCATTATTTGAAAGACCATTTTCTACCTGATAATGCCTGAAAAAATAGGGTTGAGCTATTATTTTGAAAGTACAAAATAATACAAGAACGACGGCTTTTGGCAGAGATGAAATATATTGAGGGGTTTTCAAAAGACTATTCGTGGGTTTGGTTGACAGTGTACTTGAAATGGTGATATAAAGTTAAGACAATATTACTCAAGCGTGATAAAATGAAACAATATGTGGAAATAATGATAATTTTTGAATCAATTGACAAAAATGGAAAGCATAATTTTGTGATGTATTCTGAGAATGATTCAAAGTCAAAATAAAAATATAACTCTTTGTGAGTCAAATTTAACTTGCGTCAATAAGTACATATTTTTTCCGCAAAAATTCAATAAAAATTAAGTAATAAACGATTGGGTATAGTGAAAGAAAATGTGGGGTTAATTTTAGCCCCACATTTCTTAAATTTTATCATAATAATCAGCATTTAATAATAAAAAAATGAAAAAAATATTTTTAGTAGCACTTATTTTGTCTCAAGTAGCATACTCCTCTTTTTCCCAAAATACTCAAGCTCCCGCTTTTCCACTTATTACACACGACCCATATTTTAGTATTTGGTCAACGTCCGACAAACTCAACGACTCGCCCACCAAACATTGGTCTGGCACTGACCATTCTTTGATGGGTATGCTAAAAGTGGACGGAACAATTTACCGTTTTATGGGTGCCAAAAGTATTGGGTACAAAAATATATTACCCGCAGGTGATGATATAAATTATTCGGCAAAATATACAGAAACAGAACCTGCAAACGACTGGAAAAATGAAGGTTTTGATGATGCTAATTGGCAAAATGGAGTTGCACCTTTCGGAAATAGAGATGGGGTTTCAAAGACTTTATGGAAATCTAAAAATATTTGGATGCGTCGCACTTTTACGCTTGATAATCTTAATTTTAAAGAACCCCTTTTAAAACTTCAACATGACGATAACGTAAAGGTTTATCTCAACGGTGACTTAATCTATGATGCAGGTTGTTGTGCAGGGAAATATTTGTATTTACCACTTAGCAATGAGGTAAAAAGTAAATTGAAAAAAGGTAAAAATGTATTTGCCATTCATGTAATCAATACAGGCGGCGAAGCATTGTTGGACGTTGGTATTGTTGAAAAAAATATTCCTACTACCGATGCTAAAATACAATTGGCAGAACAGAAAAGCGTGAAACTCAATGCTACCCAAACCCTTTATGAATTTGCTTGTGGAAAGGTGAATTTATCGCTAACTTTTACCTCACCTTTGTTGATTAATGACCTTGATATTATGGCACGTCCAGTGTCGTATATTAGTGCCAAAGTGAAGGCAAACGATGGGGCATTGCATGATGTGCAATTGTATTTGGGTGCTTCAACAGATATTGCTACCAATCACGATTCGCAACCAATATCTGCTCAAAAATATACCAATAACAATTTGAGTATTTTGAAAGCAGGAACTTCTGAACAACCCATTCTAAAGAAAAAAGGAGACGACCTCAGGATTGATTGGGGATATATGTACGTGGCAACGCCAACTTCTGCAAACGTAAAACAATCAATTTCTACGAATGATATTCAGAATCCTTTTCAATCAATTTCTAAAGATGTTTTATTAGGTAAACGCTTGACTTTGAATACTATTGCTGATATGGGAAAGGTTGGGAATACATCCAAAGAACAAGTAATTATGCTTGCTTATGACGATTTATATGCCATTCAATATTTTGGGAAAAACCTATTGCCTTGGTGGAAAGAGAATGGCTCAACCATTGAACAACAACTGACTTTAGCAGCAAAAGATTATTCAACAATCGTTAAAAAATGCGAAGTTATCAACCAAACAATTTATGATGATGCTTTGAAAGCAGGTGGAGAAAAATACGCAAAATTGTGCGAATTGGCTTATCGTCAGAGTATTTCGGCTCATAAATTAGTCAAAAGTCCACAAGGAGAAATTTTGTTTCTCTCAAAAGAAAACTTTAGTAATGGTTCAATAAATACAGTGGATGTAACTTATCCGTCAGCACCTCTATTCCTAATTTATAATCCTGATTTGATGAAAGGAATGTTGAATGGAATTTTTTATTATAGCGAAAGTGGAAAATGGGCAAAACCATTTCCTGCCCACGACTTAGGGACGTATCCACTTGCCAATGGACAAACTTATGGTGAGGATATGCCTGTGGAGGAATGTGGAAATATGATGATTTTGGCGGCAGCAATCTGTAAAGCAGAAGGTAATAATGAGTACGCCAAAAAACATTGGAAAACGATGAATATTTGGGCTGATTTCTTGGCAAAAGACGGCTTTGACCCAGCCAATCAACTTTGTACGGACGACTTTGCAGGTCATCTTGCTCGAAATATTAACCTTTCAGCAAAAGCCATTGTTGCCCTTGAAACTTATACGCAATTAGCGAAGGAATTGGGCGAAACGGCAACTTATCAAAAGTATGATGCCATTACCAAAGGTTTTGTAACCAAGTGGATAGAAATGGCAAAAGATGGCGACCATTACGCCTTGACTTTCGATAAAAAAGGTACGTGGAGTCAGAAGTATAATTTGGTTTGGGATAAAGTTATGAACCTTCATTATTTTCCGAAGGAAGTATTTGAGACTGAAGTAAAATATTATTTGACAAAGCAAAATGAATTCGGTTTACCACTCGACAGCCGTGCGACGTACACAAAATCAGATTGGGTAATTTGGACTTCAGTCTTGGCTAATAATCCCCAAGATTTTGAAGCATTCATCAACCCGATGTACACCTATGCAACCCAAACATCATCAAGAGTTCCAATCAGCGACTGGCACGAAACCAAGACGGGTAAAATGGTTGGATTTCAGGCAAGAAGCGTTGTTGGAGGCTATTTTATGAAAGTTTTAGAACAAAAATTTAAGCATAAATAATTTTCAACATAGGTGGATGATTTCTGAAATGCCTTTGCCTTTGGAGAAATTAGATTTTAAACAAAAAGAGACGGTAGCAATGCCGTCTCTTTTTTGATAGATGGCATTGTCATCAATTAACAAATGTTAGGCTTGAGTTTTCAAATTAGGATAAATTAATCTCATTGAATTTTAGAAATCTTACATAAAATCGTATTAAATTTATATTTTATATATAATCAAAAAACGTATTTCAATTCTGAAAGCATTAGAGTCATGACCCGCAAATTGTCCCTTTCCTTATCAATAATCACTTCATTTTTTTTATATTCTTGTAAAGACGATACTGTTTTTACAAAACTCGCAACGGATAAAACGAATATCAATTTTTCGAATCGTATCACCGAATTAGATACCATGAACATTCTCACCTTTGAATATGTGAATAATGGCGGAGGCGTTGCTTTGGGTGATTTTAACAACGATAAATTAGTGGATGCTTATTTTACAGGCAATCAAGTTGATAATAAACTTTACCTCAATAAAGGAGATATGAAGTTTGAAGATGTTTCACAAAAAGCAAATGTTGAGGGTAAAGGACGGTGGTGTTCGGGCGTAGCGGTTGTGGATATCAACAACGATAAATTATTGGATATTTATGTATGTGCTACCGTGAAGAAAGTCGCCGCCGAACGTGCCAATTTATTATATGTAAATCAAGGAGTTGGCAAAGATGGCGTGCCTGTTTTTAAGGAAATGGCTCAAGAATATGGAATTGCCGATACCACCCATACAACCAATGCGGTTTTCTTTGATTATGATAATGACAGTGATTTAGATTTATATGTATTGGTGAATGAAATGGATGATACTCGTTTCCCGAATAAATATCACGATAAAATTGTGGACGGTTCATCAAAACGTACTGATAGATTATACCGCAATGATTTCTCTAAAGAACTCAATCACCCTGTTTATACCGATATTAGTAAAGAAGCTGGAATTTTGATTGAAGGTTATGGTTTGGGGGTAAATATTACAGATATTAATCGTGATGGTTGGAAAGATATTTATGTCACCAATGACTATTTAACCAACGATTTGCTCTACATCAATAGTGGAAATGTAAATGGTGCATCGCCAAAATTTACAGACCAAGCGGCTGATTACTTTAAACATACGTCACATTCAGCGATGGGAAATGATGTAGAAGACTTAAATAATGACGGATTGGTAGATTTTATGTCAGTTGATATGATGCCCGCAGATAATTATCGTAAGAAAATGATGACGATGGCAAACAATTATTTGGTTTATCAAAACAATAATCAATATCATTATACTTACCAATACCCAAGAAATACTTTACAGATAAATCAGGGAATTAATCCTAAAACTGGAAAGCCCGTTTTTAGTGAAATGGGTTTATTGGCAGGTGTTGCAGAAACAGATTGGAGTTGGACACCGATGATTACCGATTTTGACAATGATGGTTTCAGAGATATTATCATCACCAATGGTTTTCCGAAAGACATTACCGACCAAGATTTTATGGCGTATCGAAACGATGTTGGAAATTATACCGAAACGATGTCGCTTTTAGAATTGATACCTTCTGTAAAAATCTCGAATTATGCTTTCAAAAATAAAGGCAAATCAAACGATACACAGATTGGTTTTGAAGATGTAACAAAAGCATGGGGAATCGATGTGCCGAGTTTTTCAAATGGTGCCGCTTATGCCGATTTGGATAATGATGGCGATTTAGACTATGTTGTCAATAATATCAACGATTCTGCTTCGGTTTATCGTAATAATTCTATCCAATTGAAGCCCGAAGAAAGTAATTATTTGAGAGTGAAATTTAATGGTTTATCCAATAACATCAACGGAATAGGAGCGTGGGTAGAAATCGCTTACGACAACGGACAAAAGCAAGTTTATGAAAATACGCCTTATCGTGGGTATTTATCAACCATTGAAAATGTGGCTCATTTTGGTTTAGGAAAAATCAAAAAGATTGATGAAGTAAAAATCATCTGGCAAAGTGGAAAACAACAGATTCTCAAGAATATTCCTGCCAATCAAGTGCTAATTGTTGATGAGAGATTGGCAGTTAGTAGTCCAGATAAAGCAGGAATAAATACAGTTGTATCATTGTTTGAAGACGTAACCGATTCATTAGCAATAGATTATATTCATAGTGAATTTGATGCGATTGATTTTAATATTCAGAAATTATTACCTCATAAACTTTCTCAATTTGGACCTGCCATCGCCGTTGGTGATGTTAATGGAGATGGATTAGAAGATGTATTCATTGGTGGTTCGATGAAAAAGAAAGGCGTATTTTTAGTGCAAAATGCCGCAGGTAAATTCGTGAAAACTGATTTAATCTCGAATGAAACCGATGAAACAAAATTAGCGGAGGATATGGGCGTACTTTTATTTGATGCCGACCACGATAATGACCTTGATTTATACATTGTGAGTGGAAGTAACGAATTGCCAAAAGATTCACCTGATTATCAAGATAGATTTTATGAAAATGATGGAAAAGGACATTTTTCTCAAAACAAAAACGCTTTACCGAAATTCTTGAAAAGTGGCTCGTGTGTGAAAGCAACAGATTATGACCACGATGGCGACCTCGACCTTTTTGTGGGCGGACGTATGGAAGTAAGTGCGTATCCAAAACCTGTTTCAAGCTATATTTTACGGAATGATTCTCGTGGAGGTCAGCCCGTTAAATTTACAGACGTTACTGCTCAAATTGCTCCAAATTTGAATAATATTGGGTTGGTTTGTGATGCTCTTTGGACAGATTTTGACAATGACGGTTGGGTAGATTTGATGCTTGCGGGTGAATGGATGCCGATTACTATTTTGAAAAATACGAATGGAAAATTTGCGAACATAACCCCAAATACTGCTTCGTTGAACAAAGAAGTTGGTTTGTGGACAAGCCTAACATCTGGAGACTTTGACAATGATGGAGACATGGATTATATCGCAGGTAATATGGGTGTAAATTCCCTCATGCGTGCGTCAGACGAATATCCTGTAAGTATTTATGGAAAAGATTTCAATAATGATGGGAATTATGATGCCATTCCGTCGGTCTTTTATAAAGACAAAGAAGACAAAAGAACAGAAGTTACGTTTCATGGAAGAGATGATTTAGCCAAGCAAATGAATACTATCCGTAAGAAATTTGATAACTTCTCGAAATTTGCCAATGCAGGAATTAAAGATGTTTTGTCGGAAGATGATTTGAAAGATGCACTCATTTTAAAGGCAAATCATCTCAAAACCAGTTATATCGAAAATCTTGGCAAAGGAGAGTTTAAAGTTTCAGCTTTGCCTTTACAAACACAAACCGCACCGATAAACGGAATGTTAGTAGAAGATTTTGATGCCGATGGAAACGTGGATATTTTGATGGTGGGTAATGACTACGGCACAGAAGTTTCGGTAGGTCGTTTTGATGCTTTTAATGGTTTACTATTGAAGGGAAATGGCAAAGGGCAGTTCAAGCCTTTAACATTATCTGAAACTGCTTTCTGCGTAAGTGGCGATGCCAAAGGTTTGGTAAGAGTTACCAACGCCAAAGGACAACCTTTGATGATGGCAACGCAAAATTTAGCCGAATTGAAAACTTTTAGAGGTATGAAAAACTATATTTCAAAACCTTTACAATCGGGTGATGCAGTGGTTATTGAAAAATTGAATAATGGCAAAAGTAGGAGAGTAGAAGTTGGTTACGGAACGTCATTCTTATCTCAATCATCCAGAAATTTATTGCTTTCTCCCAACGTAAAATCGGTGGAAGTAATTGATAGCAAAGGGAAAAAGAGAAATTTGTAAGAAATATTTTTAGAATTTTAGTAGAGACAAGGCAATGCCTTGTCTCTTTTTGTTTGGGAAATGGTCTGGCGAATTGTCGTAATTTCTTTGTGGCATTAAAAACACAAAACCTCTTCACGCTTGATTTGCAAATCAGGGTAAGCGAGTTTGAAACGGTAAAATAGTAACATCAGATAATGTTATTTACTGCCAATAACGGAGTAAATAGTAAAACATATTTTATACAAGACATTGCCTTATTTCTACTTAAACCGAAAAATATCCATAAAATTCAATGAATTTATTTTGATTTTCTTAGAACAAATTATACTTTTGTTTTAAATTTATAGAACAGTATAGAACACTTGATTAAAACATTCAAAAAATAAACAATCAACATTTCAAAACAATGGCAAACATCACGTTAGGAGACAAAGAATATTTTGCAAATATTGGCAAAATTCAGTTTGAGGGTAGAGAATCTGACAATCCTTTGGCGTTTAAATGGTACGACGAAAACCGTATTGTGGCAGGTAAAACAATGAAAGACCACATGCGTTTTGCAACAGCTTACTGGCATACTTTCTGCGGAACTGGTGCTGACCCATTTGGCCCAGGAACAAAACAATTTGCATGGGATGCTAAAAATGATGCCGTTGGTCGTGCGAAAGATAAAATGGATGCCGCTTTTGAATTCATGACAAAATTGGGTACTCCGTATTACTGTTTCCACGATATTGATTTGGTTGACGAAGGAAATTCTCTTTCGGAATACGAAAGTAACTTGGCGGCTATTGTTGACTATGCTAAACAAAAGCAAGCAGTTAGTGGCGTGAAATTATTGTGGGGAACTGCCAACGTTTTCTCTAATCCGAGATACATGAATGGTGCTTCTACTAACCCAGATTTCAACGTATTGGCTCATGCAGGTACGCAAGTGAAAAATGCAATTGATGCAACCATTGCTTTGGGTGGCGAAAACTATGTATTCTGGGGAGGTCGTGAAGGTTATATGACTTTGTTGAATACTGACATGAAGCGTGAAAAAGCTCATTTAGCTAAATTCTTGACAATTTCACGTGATTATGCTCGTAAAAATGGATTTACAGGTAAATTCTTTATCGAACCAAAACCATGTGAGCCAACAAAACACCAGTACGATTACGATTCTGAAACGGTAATTGCTTTCTTGAAAGAACACGGTTTAGAAAACGATTTCATGTTGAACATCGAAGTAAACCACGCTACTTTGGCAGGTCATACTTTCCAACATGAATTGCAAATTGCGGCTGATGGAGGTTTCTTGGGAAGTATCGATGCTAACCGTGGAGATTATCAAAATGGTTGGGACACTGACCAATTTCCGACGAATTTGAATGAAATCACAGAGTCTATGTTGATTATTTTAGAAGCGGGTGGAATTACACACGGTGGTATCAACTTTGATGCAAAAACTCGTAGAAATTCAACTGATTTAGATGATATTTTCTTGGCACATATCGGTGGTATGGATACGTTTGCAAGAGCTTTGGTAATTGCGGATGATATTTTGACGAAATCACCATACAAGAAACTTCGTAAAGACCGTTATGCGTCGTTTGATGCTGGAAAAGGAGCTGATTATGAATCAGGAATCTTAACTTTAGAAGACTTGAGAAACTTCGCTTTCGAAGCTGGTGAACCTGCTCAAACAAGCGGAAAACAAGAGTTATTCGAGAATATTATTAATCAGTATATTTAAGATTAGTTATTGGTTGATTGGTTATTGGTTAATTGGGAATTGGTTATTGGTTAATTGGTTATTAAAATAATCTCTTAATAACCAATCAACCAGTAACCAATCAACCAACTCACAACGACCCTCTCACAATCAATCTACTTTCACTTCTGATTTTTCCTTTCTGACGATTGTGAACCATTCTACCTGCTAATTTTCCCATTTCTACAAAGTCATTTGAAATGGTGGTGATGCCATCTTCTGCTAAAATCTCTTTGATTGGCGTATCATCATAAGACAAAAGTCCGATGTTTTTTCCTAATGTTAAATCCTTCCGATTCGCATAATTTACGAAACGAACAAGGTCATTTTCTAAAAATAAAATGTAAGCATTTCCTGCTTCCAAAGACTCAAAAACCAAATTATCCACTACTTCGTTTTTGATATTATTGGCTTCGCAAAATTTTAGAAAACCCTTCAAAATACCTTTGGGCGTGTATTGAAACTGGTTTTTACTCAGAAATAAAGTCAAACTTTTATATTGACGAATCTTGGGTAAAGCGTCGGTTAGTCCTTGATAAAAATTCTGTTCAAAATCTTGATAAAGCGTTGGATATGTTTCGTCTAATTGCTCAACATCAATATCCAAAATCAATAATTTATCCTTCGGAATTTGCTTCACAATTTCAGATACATCTTCATTAAAATGGGGCATGATGATATAAAAATGATAATTGCCAAGATTGTTGACAATCACATTTTCAAAGACATTCAATTCGTGATAATGGAAGTATAAATCAATGGAAACCTTGTCGCCGAGGGCTTCACGGAGTGATAAAAAAAGAGCTTCTTTGTAGGAGTTCATGGCATCGAACAAGACAAAAACGTGCATTTTTGCTTGAACATCCGTAGAAATAACGTAGTAACCTTTTCCATGTTGTGGAGCTACAATTCCCCGTTCTCGTAACTCCTCGTATGCACGAATAACCGTCATTCGAGCAACGCCCAATGAGCCAGTTATTTCATTGATAGTGGGCAATTGGTCGCCTCTTTTCAAAACACCTTGTTGAATACGCTCAATTATCTCATCGGTAATTTGCTGATATTTAGGTGTTTGTGAATTGGGTTCGATTTGTAGTGGCTTTTTCATGCTTACTTCAAAAAGCCCTCCTCATCCTCTTTTGGTTTGGCAGTTGGTTGTTGAATACCCGTTGAGTCGGTACTAATGGTATAACTTGAATTACATCCTAAATCAGCTCCTTCGGGCTTGCGGAACGGTTCTTTTTTAAATCCTGCGATGACTAAGGATTTATCGGCATAAACTTTATCCATAAACATGGCGTAGGCGGGCATTGCCATTTTTGCCCCTTGTCCGAGTGAAAGACTACGGAAGTGAATACTGCGGTCGTCGCCACCTACCCAAACGCCAGCCACTAAGTTTTGAGTAACACCCATAAACCAACCGTCTGAATAATTGGAAGTTGTACCTGTTTTTGCTCCAATATCGTTTCCTTTTGCACAATTATATCGGTTCAAACCTTGAGCCGTTCCCCCTGATTCTTGGATTGCTCCTTTCAGCATGTGGGTCATTTGATAGGCAGTTTCTGAGCTAATTACTTTTTTTGAAGTAGTTTCAAAACGTTTTAATTCGTTGCCGTTTTTATCTTCAATTCTCAAAATCAAAATGGGGTCAATTCTTTCACCTTCGTTCATGAAAGTACAATAAGCGGCAACTTGCTCATAAACAGATACTTCGCTCGCACCTAAACACAAAGCAGGTGTTTCATTTAATGTACTTTGAATGCCCGCACGGTGAGCAAATTCGGCTACTTTTTCAGGGCCTAAAATTTTCATTAATTTAGCCGAAACTGAATTAATTGAAAGTCCCATCGCATGGCGTAAACTCATGCTTGCATACGAATATCGTCCTTCTGAGTTTTGAGGAGTCCATGTTTTTCCAACTAATCCGTCTTCTGCTCCAAAAGTTACGGGTTCATCTACCACATAGTCACACAAATTGGCGGCTCCGTTTTCCAAAGCAGCCGCATACACAAATGGCTTGAAAGTTGAACCAGGTTGACGTTTTGATTGACGCACGTGGTCGAACTTGAAAAATTTGAAATTGATACCACCAACCCATGCTTTTACGTGACCATCATTTGGATTCATCGCCATAAAACCACAGTTAAGGATTCGTTTATAATAATTCATCGAATCCAAGGGTGAAAGCGTCGTATCTCGGTCGCCTTGCCACGAGAATACGGTCATTTTTACAGGCGTTTTTAATATCTTCCAAACGGTTTCTTCATCACCGTTATATTCTTCCATCAAGGCTTTATAGCGTTGGGTACGTTTCATAGCATCTTTCAAAAAACCTTTGATTTCGTGCATTTTTTCGTCCACCCAAGGATTACGCCCTTTCCAGTGAGCATAAAATTTCTTTTGTTGGTCTCTCATGTGGTCGTCCAAAGATTCCTGAGCGTATTGTTGCATTCTCGAATCTATGGTCGTATAAATTCTTAATCCGCTGGTATAAAGGTTCAATTTATCGCTTTCATCACGAGTTGAATTGATGTCCGCTAAAGCATTTTGTAATTGTTTTTTGAGAGCTTCACGGAAATAAGGAGCATCACCAGTATTCTGATTTTCTACCTTGAAATTAAGTCCAAGTGTTTTACCTTGTAATTCAATCGCCTCTGCTTGGTCGATGTAACCATAACGATACATTTGTCCGAGTACAATATTTCTACGAGTCAAACAGCGTTCTGGATGACGACGTGGGTCATAAAGTGAAGGGTTTTGCAACATTCCGATTAAAGTTGCCGCTTCTTTTTCCGTGACATTGTTTACGTCTTTTCCGAAATATGTTTTACAAGCTACTCTAATTCCGTAGGCATTATTCCCAAATGACACTTCATTGAGATACATTTTTAAAATCTCCTGTTTGGTATAACGGCTTTCTAAACGTACGGCTAAAATCCATTCTTTAGTTTTGGCAATGAGCGTTCTGATTAAAGGGATTTTGGCTAAAATACCTTTATAACTTGTACCGTCTTCGGAGTTGTCTTCTTCAGCACTACGACGAGTATCAAATAAATTTTTGGCTAATTGTTGAGATAACGTACTACCACCTCCCGCACTTCCCAAGTGTGTAATTACTCGAAATGTTGAGCGTAAATCTATCCCCGAATGTTGTGTAAAACGAGCATCTTCAGTAGCAATAAGTGCTTTGATTAAATTGGGCGAAAGTTCTTCATACTCAACGGGTGAGCGGTTTTCACGGAAATATTTACCCATTTCTACGCCGTCTTCAGAATATAAAACCGAAGCGACTTGACTCTTGGGGTTTTCTAATTCTTGTAAACTGGGCATACCACCAAATAGCCAAAGGAAATTGAATTGAACGGCTAAAATGTACAATAGAAATGATGCAAGACCAAAGCCCGACCACTGCCAAATTTTAGCGATAATTGATTGATATTTACCTTTTTGTAGTTGAAACATACTATATAAATTGTAAGGATTTTTAGCTTTAGGCTACGCTATTTTATGCAAAATGTATGAAATAGCTGGAATTTACAAATTTAGAAATATTAAATGACAATTCTGATATTCATATTCAACATAGGTGTTAGGGCTTAGGTATTAGGTAATAGAGTGATACCCCATTGCCTAATGCCTAAGCCCTAATATTTATGGTTTTTATGTATAACGTTATTTCTTCTCAGCAGCTTGTAATCGTTCTTTCGCCATTGAAATTAATTGGCTTTTGGGGTAATCAGTAATGAAGTTTTTTAAGGCTTTTTGATATACTTCCACCGACTGCGTTTTGGCTAAAAGCATTGTTTTCAAAAACACAAATTTATCCTCAATTTGGCTGTTTGGATATTGTTTTAAACCTGTTTCTATAAACGTCTGAGCGTCTGTAAAATTACTTTGAGTATAATAATCGTAAGCCTCAGCGTAAAGTTTTTGGGCTTCTGATTCTTTGCCTGTGCTTAATGTTTCGTTGGTATTACGGTTTAATAATCGGGCAAAGTAGGAGTCTTCATAATCCTTCATCAATCTTTTTCTGTACGTTTCTTTACCTGCTGGATTATCTTCGTTTAGTAAACAAAGTAAATATAATGCTTCTGGTTCGTGCGATGATTTAGGGAAATCACTCAAAAAATGCTCAAATGAAATCACGGCATTTCGTGGTTCATTTAGTTTGAATTTATAGACTTTTCCTAACTCGAAAGATGCTTCTTCTTTGCGTTTTTGTGATGCCGTTAAAGCGTCAGCCGAGAACGGAATTTTGGCTTTCAACTCTGCCACATCGGCTTTTATGCCTAAATCCTGTGGAATGCTAAGATTTTTGAAGTTATTATTATTGCTGGTTGCTTGTGCATTATTCGTTGGGTTGTCAAAACTTAAAGCATTGTCTTTGCTTTTTCTACGCCAGTTGTCTTCCAATGCTCTTGTTCCCCAAACAGTTGTAAATGAGGTTTTTCCTTGTTGTTGAGCAATTGGGTTGGTGAAATACCAAGATGTTTTGTTGGGGTCAGTGAAAACATCAGTGTTTGACTTTGCTTGTTGTTGTATTCCTTTATTGACAATATCTTGAGCTCTTTGTAAGTCGGCTTGTTCTTTTGCTTTTTTATCCAAAATTACTTTTTCTAAAACCTTTTCTAATTGAGCAGGATTCATTTTAGCTAATTTTTGTAAAGAATCTTCCGTTTTGATAATGGTATATTGTTTTACAAAATCACCCAAAGAACGCTGTTTTTCAATCACTCGTTTGTAGGCAGGGTCTTGCGGAGATAACAATGAAGCCGTACTGTCGTAATATGCCGCTGCCATTTCATAATTACCCATTTTATTATAATATAAATCGGCTAATTTCAAGAATGTATAAGGCAATTGTTGTAAATTTTGGCTATTACGGGCGGACGCTTGGAGAAATTTTACGCCATCTTTAGAATTACCTTTTCGCATTTCCACCATTGACATGGCTTCGTAAATTTTATCTTGCAAATCTTTGTTTTTAGAATCCTTCAAAAGTTTTTCAAAACCAGCGGTTTGTCCTAAAACTAAGGCATTGTTTAGTTTTGCGTAAAATCCTAAATCATAAGATGGATGACTTTTATTGACTGCTAAATACATTTCAGAAGCGGCATCTTTTTCGTCTAATCCTTCATACATTTGTCCCGCTGCGTACAATACACGAGCTTTTTGCTCATTTTTTTTCATGTACGGCAATACTTCTTCAATAATGGCAACAGAAGTTTCATATTCACCTTTGAGTTGGTGTAAATAGGCTTTTGTTAAATAAAAATCACGAGTATTTTCTTTGTCTAATGGCTCTTCTCTCAATAATTCTGCCACTCTTAATCCCGTTTGGTACTCGCCTTGTTCGGTGTACGCTCGCATCAATCCGATAAGTGCCGCATCACGTGCTTTGTCGCTCGTAGCGTTCGTATTTACGTATTTGAATGTTTCAATGGCATTTTTATAATCAGCTTTCATCAAACGAGCCTTTCCGATAAGAACGTAGGCATCATCTAACCATTTTGAATTTTGATGGCGTTCTGCCACCAAAGAGGCTTTTTTGATAATGGCGGTTAATTGCTCACCGACTGCCCCTGCCGAGTTAGAATCAATCGGAATTAAAATAGGAAGTTGTTGAGAATAATTGTCTTTGTGAGCGTCAAATAGGATTTTTTCAGCTTCTTGCATTTTTATATTAGCCTGAAAAAGAGCATTATATTTTGCATTGACATTATGAAAACCAACGCTTAAAGGCGAGTTACTGTATTGTGAACATCCCAAAAGGATTCCACAAATGAGCGTTATGTATAGAAAGTATTTTTTGTTCATTTCTTGAAAAGAGGCACAAGGTGACGGACGCACAGAGGCACAAAGGGAAAACGGAAAACTAACCGTAATTTGAAAACGCAATTTTACACAAAAATAGTATCAGTTTCCATGCCAAAGGAATAAGAATTCACTTTCAAGTTTATAATTGACTGAAAATTAAACAATCAGGGCAAAATATATGGTTTTTTACCTTCATTTCTCTGCTGAAAATAATTCTTATAAAAACTATCTTGTCTAATATTTCTATTGTGCTTACAAAGGTTTATTTTTGTAAAATGGAACAAAAAAACACTCCCAATAAATATGCACGTTACGCAGGAGCAGGAATGCAGATGCTCGTGACGATTGTCATTGGGGTATATCTGGGAACTTGGCTGGATGAAAAATTCAAAATGCAAACGCCGTGGTTTACGGTTGGGTGTTCGTTGTTTTTCATTTTTGCAGGAATGTACTTATTTATCAAAGGTTTACCGAAGGAGTGAGGAGTTTATGTGTGAAGGGTTTATGAGTGAGGAGTTTATGAGTTAAGAGTTTATGAGTGAAGGGTTTATGAGTAAGTATAAAACCCCTAATATACCCTGATTTTTGAGTGAATTAGATTTATAAAAACAAATGATATGAACTACTAAATGCACTGTTTAATAAGTTATTTCAACTTCCCGAAAGTTCTAACACTTTCGGGAAGTTCTCCAATCAAACATTTTAGGATGAAAATTATTCAGATAACTTATTAAACAGTGTACTAAATACTGAGGAGGTAAAGTTTTCTCGCTTTTCGCAAATCGCTTTTTCGCTTATTTAAACAATCTCAATCCCTAAAAAAATGAAAATAATATCTGAAATCGCTATTGGATTAGTTGCCTTAGAGGCTTTTTACATTTTGTACATAGAAATGTTTGCTTGGACGACCAAAGGTCCAAAAATATTTAAAGGTTTTCCAAAAGATTTATTTGTACCAACCAAAAGTTTGGCGGCAAATCAAGGATTATATAATGGCTTTTTGGGAGCAGGTTTGGTTTGGTCATTGCTGATTACGGACTCGCAATGGAGCGTTAATGTAGCTTGTTTCTTTTTGGGGTGTATCATCGTTGCAGGAATTTACGGTGCTTTAACGGCTCAAAAATCTATATTTTTTACGCAAGCAATGCCCGCAATTATTGCTTTGGCTTTGACGTTGTTGAGATAAGATTCAAAATTAATTTTTAATTGAAATGAACAAAAAATACCTCATTGAATTAGCCGATTACAATATTTGGGCTAATAATCTTATTTGTGATTGGCTCTTGCAAATAAGCGAGGAACAATTTATACAGTTTGTAGGCGGAAGTTTTAACAATATTCAAGAAACCGCATTGCACATTGCCGCTGCCGAAAAAATTTGGTATGAAAGGTTAGACGATAATGTCCAAGAATGGTTAGGTTTCACTTTCAAAGGAGATAGAACTGAACTGATAGAAATTTGGAAGAAATATTCTCAAAACTTTAAGCAATATATCGAACATACGTCTGAGGAAGATTTATTAGAAAAGTTTGCTTTTACTACCCGAGACGGAACACCGCATTTCATGCCAAGATACCAAGCTTTAGTTCATGTTTTTAATCATTCTACGTATCATCGTGGACAAATAGTACAGAGCCTTCGTCAAGTTGGTTTTACCAATGTTGGCTCAACTGATATGATTGGCTATTATAGAAAATTTAGTTAGGTCAGCGTAAAAATAGTATTGTTCTTTAAAATAATTATAACTCATCCATCCTTTACCCAATCACTCATTCCCCAATGGAAGAGATTAGAAAACGATTTATTCAAGGTTTTTTTATTCTGATAGCGTTGATTTACGTTAGCAGATTATTCTATTTACAAGTCATCGACGAAACGTATAAACTTGATGCAGAAAATAATGCCATCCGAAAGTTAATTCAAGTACCTTTTCGAGGTTTGGTTTATGACCGTAATAAAAAACTGATTGTAAGCAATACAGTTGTTTATGATTTGTATGTTACGCCCAAAAAAGCAAAAGTGGCGGATACACTTCGTTTCTGCGAAATGTTTGGCATTACTCGTCCCGAGTTTGACAGCCTTACCCATCTTGCCAGAATTTACTCGCCCGTTCGTCCGTCATTGATGTTACGTCAGCTTTCTCGGCAAGATTATGCTCGTGTGCAAGATGCAATGGTTGATTATCCTGGATTTGATTTTCAGGTAAGTGCTTTACGTACTTATGACTCAAAAGCGATGGCAAATGCTTTGGGTTATGTAGGTGAAATCAGTCCAGAACGACTATTGAAACAAGAAGAAACTGGCGAAGGATATTACCGACAAGGTGATTATGTAGGCGTTACAGGCTTAGAACGTCAATATGAAGAACAACTAAGAGGAGAAAGAGGCATCAAATACATGATGGTAAACAGTAGGGGAGTTGAAAAAGGGGCATTCAAGAATGGAGCTTTTGACAAAGAACCCATTGCAGGAAAAAACCTAATGACATCCATCGACATCAATTTACAAGCTTATGCAGATAGTTTGATGCAACATAAAGTTGGTAGTGTGGTGGCAATTGAACCATCAACAGGTGAAGTTTTGGCAATGGTGTCAGCTCCGACGTATGACCCAAGTTTATTATCGGGCAGAACATATTCAAAGTATTTTCAAACCTTAAATCTCAATCCATTACATCCACTTCTTAATCGTCCGCCAAGTGCGTATTATCGTCCAGGTTCAACATTTAAGATTATTCAAGCCTTAGTTGCTCTACAAATGGGGGCAATTTCTCCAGGTACAGGTTTTGGACATGGAGGTTCTCCGATAAATTGTAGCCATAATCACCCCGTTGCGAGTGATGTGCAAAAAGCCATTCAATATTCTTGTAATCCATATTTTTATCAGACTTACAAGCGAATGATTTATAAAAATAGCGAATCCAATGTATTTAAAAAATCAGCGGTAGGTTTAGCTAAATGGGATGAAATGGTAGCGAAGTTTGGTATTGGGCAATCGTTAGAAATTGACCTTCCGAATGAGAAAAAAGGAAAATTGCCAGACGTACCTTATTACGATAAAATGTACAAAGGAGAATTGCGTTGGAAGTTTTCAAATATTGCCAGTAACAGTATTGGAGAAGGTGAAATTATCGTAAATCCTCTAAAAATGGCAAATGTTGCAGCCATTGTAGCAAATAGAGGTTGGTATATCCGTCCACATTTGGTAAAGGGCGTTGGTAAAATTGGCGATGTTGATGAAAAATATAAAGAAAAAATATCCGTAGGCATTGAACGTCGTCATTTTGAAACCGTTATTGGTGGAATGGTTGCGGCAGTTAATAATGGTACGGTTTCGGGAGATGGACGAATGAGTGATATTCAGATGTGCGGAAAAACGGGAACGTCACAAAACCGACACGGTGAAAACCACTCCATTTTTATTGCTTTTGCTCCGAAAGTCAATCCCACAATTGCCATTGCCGTTTTTGTAGAAAATGCGGGTTCTGGTGGAGCCCATGCTGCTCCAATTGCTTCTTTATGTATTGAAAAATACATCAAAGGACACTCTGACAGAAAAGCAATTGAAACAAAATGGATGAATAAAGGCTATCCAATTAATATTATTAGAACTACTCCAAAATCAGATAATTCTAAAAATCCATCTGCTAAAAAAGACAGTGTTGTGAAAAAAGTAGATGAAGAATTGTTCCTGACAACGCCACAATCATTACCACTAATTGGGGCAGAAAAACCAAATACATTTAAAATTCCGATGAAACCGAAGAGGTAAAGGAAATAGTTATTGGTTATTAGAAATTGGTTATGCTCAAACCCTTGAGACGACCAATTACTGATTTCTAATTCCCAATCACTAATCACTAAAATAATGGCAAGACAAGAAAAAATATCAAAAAATTTAGATTGGATTACCGTCCTTCTTTTCATCGTGTGTGTGATAATGGGTTGGGCAAATATATATGCAGCGATTTACAATCCTGAAAATCCGATGTGGATTGGTGATGCTGGCTTTTTCGATACCAATGCAGGTAAACAACTTATCTGGATTGGCACAACCGTTTTACTGATAATCGCCATTCTGGTAATTGATTACCGTTTTTACGAAACCACCGCATTTTTTATTTATGGTTTCTTTATTTTCATGCTAATTTCCGTTTTTGTGATTGGTGCTGAGATTAAAGGTTCGCACTCATGGATTCGGATTGGTGGTTTTCAAATACAACCCGCCGAGTTTGCTAAAATGGCAACGGCTTTGGCTTTAGCAAAATACGTGAGTACGCCAATGGTCAATTTATCTCGTTTCAAAGACCAATTCAATGTTGCTTTAATCATCTTGATTCCACCCATTCTGATTTTACTTTCGCATGAAACGGGAGTTGCATTGGTTTTTGCTTCATTCATGGTTTTATTATACAGAGAAGGTCTTCCTGGGGTTTATCCAGCATCATTTCTGAGTATTATTATATTATTTGTTCTGTCATTGATTTATTCTTCTTCGCAAATATTTATTGGTTTAGCCGTTTTATCAGGCTTAATTATTTGGATTTTACCCCGTTATGAACGTAAAACTCGGAATATCTTGATGATAATCGGAGTGGCTTTTGCAATGGGTGTTTTTGCTACGGGGGTAGATTGGGCAATCAATAATGTTCTCCAAGAACATCAACGAAACCGTATAAAAGTATTAATTGACCCTGATTTTGACCGTAAAAGAACAGGTTATAATGTTCGTCAAGCAAAAATTGCAATTGGTTCTGGCGGATTAATTGGCAAAGGATATTTACAAGGAACACAAACAAAATTTGACTTCGTACCCGAACAAAGTACCGATTTTATTTTCTGTACTGTTGGCGAAGAAGAAGGTTTTGCAGGAAGTTTATTAGTTGTAGGCTTGTTTCTGAGCTTATTATTGAGGGTGATTTATTTAGCGGAGCGACAAAAATCCCGATTTGCCCGAGTCTATGGTTACGGGGTAGTATCGATTTTGTTTTTCCACTTTATGGTCAATATTGGTATGACCATCGGTTTGATGCCCGTTATTGGAATTCCTTTGCCTTTCTTTAGCTATGGAGGTTCGTCGCTTTGGTCGTTCTCGATTCTATTATTTATTTTTCTGAAAATTGACGCACACCGTTCTCAAGTTTTATCAAGATGGTAGTGAGAATGTAGATTTTTTGAATTACGATTTACGAATAAATTGTTAATCTTGAAATTACTTAATCATACTAATCATGGTTCAAACAAAGGTTTAATCGTCAATACCTAACATACAATTTCCAAAATGACTACAACAGATACCTCAATCTCAAAAAATGCCAAAATTCTGATTGCCGTAGCTGCATTGGGCTACTTTGTGGATGTTTATGACCTCATTCTTTTTGGGGTTGTTCGTAATCCGAGCCTTGTTAGTTTGGGTTTAAACAAAGCACAACAATTATCAGAAGGGCTTTCTTTATTCAATATTCAAATGGCAGGAATGCTGATTGGTGGAATTTTATGGGGAATTTTGGGTGATAAAAAAGGACGTAAATCGGTATTATTTGGTTCAATTTTGATGTATTCTACCGCCAATGTTCTGAATGGATTTGTACAAAATACTTCATTTTTAGACGCAATCACCCAATACGGAATCCTTCGATTTATAGCAGGAGTTGGTTTGGCAGGAGAATTAGGAGCAGGAATTACGCTCGTAAACGAAACTTTACCGAAAGAAAAAAGAGGATTTGGAGCCTTAGTTATTGCAGGTACAGGAGCATTAGGAGCTGTTACGGCAGCGATAGTTGGTGGGGCAAGTCAAGACCCCGAATGGTGGAGAACTTGCTATTTTATTGGTGGAGGCATGGGACTTTTCTTATTGATTTTACGTTTTGGAACGTTTGAATCGGTGCTTTTTCAGAATGTAGAAGCAAATGTAGAGAAAGGAAATATGCTAAGTCTTTTCTCAAACCGTGAGCGATTCGTGAAATATTTTTACTGTATTCTGATTGGTTTACCCGTTTGGTACATCGTTGGAATTTTGATTTTGACTGCTCCCGAAATGAGTAAAGTATTGAATGTACAGGGAGAAATTACGGGTGGAAAAACCATCATTTTTTGTTATTCAGGACTTTCTGTTGGCGATTTTTTGAGTGGTTGGGTAAGTCAAGTATTAAAAAGTAGAAAGAAAACAGTCTATATTTTTGTAGGTTTTGCCATTGTTTCTACCATTATATATCTGAACGTTAGCGGTTTATCATCCACTGTTTTCTATATTCTTTGTTTTGTTTTAGGTTTTGGTGGAGGTTTTTGGGCAGTTTTTGTAACGATGGCTTCAGAACAATTTGGTACTAATATTCGAGCAACGGCAACAACTACCGTTCCCAATTTTGTGAGGGGTGCATTGATTCCCATTACGGTTGGTTTCAAAGCCCTCATTCCTTCTTTTGGACTTGTTAATGCGGCTATGATTGTGGGTGTAATTTGCTACGGAGCTGCCTTGTGGGCAACGTATAAAATAGAAGAAACTTTCTCGAAGGATTTGGATTATATCGAGTAGAAAACTTCATGAAATTAGGGACTATTCAACATGAGTCATCCCGAATTTTTCTTTTGAATTCGGAATTATCTACTATTTGTCGCAAGACAAAATTAGCCCACGGATAAAACAGATAAAACAGATTTACACTGATTTTTCTTTAAATTTATCCGTGTAAATCCGTTGAATCAGTACAATCTGTGGGCTAATTTTATTCTGCGACAAATTGTAGATAGTTCCGTTTGAATTAGGGACTTTTTGATAATTCACAAGTTTTTGTACTTATTCTCGTCCTTACTTTTTGTCCTGAAACAAAAAGTAACAAAAAATTCAAGAATTCCTAAACTCGCTACGCTCAAACAGTAGGAATTCTGTGTCCCATCAACCGTAAAAAAGCGGTCAAAAACCTAATTTTGACCGCTTTTTTACGATTTTAATATTCGGGATGACTCATGTTAAGTTGAAAATACAAGTTCCTAAATAACTGAAACAACCTTTTCTTTTTTACTCGTCAAATACCCAATTGGTTTAATAAATCCTTCCAAACCATTCGCTTTCAAAACATCAATAACTTCTTGAGTTTTATCTTTATTGACTGCAATTAGTAAACCGCCACTTGTTTGTGGGTCGGCTAAAATAGCCCATTGTTGTTCGGTAATTGTATCAATTTTATGTCCGTAACTATCTCTGTTTCTGTTTGTTCCGCCTGGAACCGACCCTTGAGCGATGTACTCAAAAATATCAGGGGTGATAAGTGGAACGTTCTCAAAATTGATAACGGCACTTAAATTGCTCCCTTCGGACATTTCAGTTAAATGTCCCAACAATCCAAAACCCGTTACGTCAGTCATGGCGGTTACAGCCGTCAATTTCCCCAATGCTTCGCCCACTATATTCAATTGCATCATTTGATTGGCGGCAAGGTCTTTATCTGCTTCTTTGAGGAGTGATTTTTTTTCTGCGGTTGTCAAAATTCCTACGCCCAAAGGTTTAGTCAAAAACAAAATATCACCTTCTTGAGCTTTATTATTTTGCTTGATGTTTTCGATGGGAATGATGCCATTTACTGCCAAGCCGAAAATGGGTTCGGGCGAGTCAATGCTATGCCCACCTGCCAAAGAAATACCTGCTTCTTTACAAATACTTCTACTTCCATCAATGACTTGTTGGGCAATTTCGGGCGATAATTTATTGATAGGCCAACCCAAAATAGCAATCGCAAGCACAGGTTTTCCACCCATCGCATAGACATCGCTGATGGCATTGGCAGAGGCGATTCTTCCAAAATTGAAAGGGTCATCCACAATTGGCATGAAAAAATCAGTGGTGGAAATCAGTGCCGTGCCGTTACCCATGTCCAAAACTGCCGCATCGTCTTTGCTATGATTTCCCACAATGAGTTTGTCATTATCGGGCATGGCGATATTTCCTTTGAGAATTATGTCTAATACTTGCGGTGAAATTTTGCAACCACAGCCCGCACCATGTGAATATTGGGTAAGTTTTATTTGTTCCATTTTATTTTATGAGTAACACGGGAATCCTTCCCGTGAGCTTTTATGAATAACACTGAAAATCTTTCCCGTGAACGGTTTTGTCCGATTCACAGGAAGGACTCCTGTGCTATTTATTCTCAACTGTTTTTCATCAAAAGTTGAACATTTTGTTCAGTATCAACTTTTTCTGCTTTAATTATTGTGATGATTTCCTGAGCATTTTCTCGTTTGTAAAGCCCTTTTTCGTACCATTTGTCGTAGTATTTTAATAGAATTCTAAAACTTTCCTTGTGATTATTTTCTATTAAAAAATTGATAGCATTTTTGGTTTCAAGTCCGCCCAATCTTTTTTGAATCCGTAAAATGGCACTTACTAATTCTTGTTGAGGATGAATACCGTATTCTTGGGTCAGATAATCCAAACGTTCTTCAAATGGAATATCCACAAAATAGACTTTACTCGCCTGCATTTTTTGCCATAATGATAAAGGAATTTGCAAATTTCCAATCCGCTGACTTTCGTCTTCCAAGAAAATAGGTTTGTCTGAATCTGAAATATTGGCTAAAGCTTCACCCAATAAATTCTCAAACATTTCTTGGCTCGGTTGTGGCGACAAACCGATTGCTCCTAAAGCTGAACCTTTATGATTGGCTATTTCCTCCAAGTCAAGAATAGATTTTTCTTTTTTGGCTAACTGATGAATTAGTAAGGTTTTTCCGCTTCCTGTATATCCACCAACGATTTTGAAATGATAAGTTTTTTCAAATTGTTGAATAATCCAGTTGCGATATATTTTGTAACCACCCTCAAGCATATAAACCTGAAACCCGTAAAGGTCTAAAAGCCAAGCTACTCCGCCACTTCGCATTCCTCCACGCCAACAGTGTACCAATATTTTTTTGGAAGAATGAGGCTCATTTTCAGAAACATTGGTAAGGCGTTCGGCTTCTTCAACCATTGTCCGCATTTTAGGGCCAAAGTAATCTAAGCCGATTTTTATGGCAATTTCACGACTTTGTTGTTTGTAAGCCGTACCGACAATTTTCCTTTCCTCATCCGAAAATAAGGGAAAACTCACCGCCGAGGGAATATGTGCATGGGTGTATTCGCTGGGACTACGGACATCCAAAACCAAATGAGTTTTTGACATTTGGGCAAATGTTTCAATATTGATTTTTTGAATTGCCATGCGTATTTGAGTGAATAGTTATTGGTTACTGAAAAATTGTGGTGGTATTATTTTTAGTTGAAGTTAAAATTTATCCGCAAACAAAAAAACACCAAATAATGGTGTTTTGGATTAATCTCTTTTTGATTTTTTCTCTCGCTTTTCTTCTTTTTTCTCCTTTGCGGTTTTTAAAGGTTCTTTCTTAACACTCTTTTGTACATTCTGACCTTTTGCCATGTTTTTGTTTGTTTTTGTGTATGGTAAAAGTAAAAATTATTATTTGTAAGAAATAGTAATTTGAGAATAATTGAGAATAAAATTTTGAATTTCAGTAGTTTGACCTTCGTTTTTTAATAATTTGTATCTCTATGAATGAATCTCCAAACTTCAGCACCTAATTATTCTCTAAAACAATTTTCTCAATCACTTCTGGGAAATGTTTATGTTCCAAAACTTGTCCTTTGGCAGCTACATCTTCGGGCGTATCTGTTGGAATAACGGGATATGAGGCTTGAAAAATAACCGCACCTTCATCATAGTGTTCGTTTACAAAATGAATAGTAATGCCCGATTCTGTTTCTTTATTTTCCACAACGGCTTCATGCACAAAATGCCCGTACATTCCCTTTCCGCCAAATTTTGGCAATAAAGCAGGGTGAATATTGATAATTTTATTCGGGAAAGCTTCCACAACATTCTTGGGAACAAGCCAAAGAAAACCCGCTAAAATTACCCAATCAATTTGATTTTCTTGTAAAATTTTCACGACTGCCCCCGACTTAAAAGCAGGGCGGTCGAACATCACTAAAGGAATTTGTAATTTTTCGGCACGTTGGATAACGCCCGCTTCTGGATTATTACAAAGGAATAATTTTACGTTAACCTCCTGAGAGGTAGCAAAATATTCAACAATTCGCTCGGCATTAGAGCCTGAGCCAGATGCAAAAATGGCAAGGTTTTTCATACAAAAATCATCGTCAAAACGCCAATTAACATTATAATTTTACAGGCGTTACTCAAAAAAGAAAAGTCTCGGGGTTTGTCGGCATACACCAATTTGTACGTCAAAAATCCCACAGGAAACATCATTAATAAAAATATATATGCAATTCTATCATTCGGAAATTGCGTGGCAAGTATAAAAAGCGTTGAAATAAAACAGGCAATTAGGCAGTAAAGTAATAGTTTGGTTTGGGCAATTCCCCAGATGATGGGTAGCGTTCGGCAACCGTGTTTTTCATCGCCTTTTACGTCTTCCATGTCTTTAATTATTTCTCTGATTAAAGTAATGAAAAACGAGAATATAGCATAAATCCAAACTTCTCGTTGGTGTCCAGGATAATAAACGGCTAATACTAATAGTGAAAATCCTGTGAGAATGGCTACCATTAAATTGCCCCAAAATGCCAAGCGTTTCAGTTGATTGGAATATAACCACAAACAAAAAACTGCTGCTAAATTCACCAAAGCCACTTTTCGACTTACTAAAAGTCCCAATAAAATTCCTGACCCATTAAAAATTTGATGAATCACCAAAGCCCAACGGCGTTTGATGTATCTTCCAATGACAACTCTTTCAGGTTTATTGACCAAATCAATTTTTACATCGTAATAATCATTGATAATATAACCAGAAGCGGCAATCAAAACTGTTGCTAATGCAATGATAAAGAGATTTCTTTCTTTAAAAGTTTCAATCAAGTGGCTGAATGACAGTAGTTTATCTTCAATTAAAAAAAACCTTGTAAAATATTGAGTAAATACAATAATCGCCAAATTCTGCCAGCGAATCAATCGAATAAAGCCTTGTATGGTTTGGAGATATGTTATTTTTCGAGGTTCTTTCATATTGTTTTGGTACGCAGATAACGCAGATTTAAAAAAAGCTTTAGATGAAATCAAAATATTTTTGACTCCTATTTTGATGAAAAGAATATCCTTTAAATCTGCGTTGTTTACATCTGCGTTATCAGCGTGCCATTATCTCTAATCCCAAAATTATCTCTTTTTAATCCCCCAAAAAAGAAAATCTTTTACTGAGTGAGACATTTTTATATTTTCTTTGTTCTAATTATGAAAAGGATTGCTGATTAAGTTTTTCACTTGATTAAGAACAGTCTCTTAACAATCGCTCATTATTTCTTTCCACATTGAATATTGATAAATGAAAATCGGAATTGTTTGTTATCCAACCTACGGCGGTAGTGGCGTAGTAGCCACCGAGTTAGGGAAAGCCCTCGCCAAAGTGGGGCATCAAGTGCATTTTATTACGTATTCTCAACCGTCAAGGTTAGATTTTTTTAATGAAAATATCTTTTACCATGAAGTGAGTATCTCGTCTTATCCGCTTTTCCAATATTTACCTTATGAGTCGGCTCTGGCGAGTAAAATTGTAGATGTAGTTGTTAATGAACGACTTGATTTGCTCCATGTACACTATGCCATTCCACACGCTTCGGCGGCTTATTTGGCAAAACAAATTCTAAAATCTAAAGGAATCCATATTCCATTTATCACCACTCTTCACGGTACAGATATTACTTTGGTTGGTAAAGACCCATCTTTTGAACCAGTTGTTACTTTTTCAATTAATGAATCTGACGGCGTTACGGCAGTTTCTGAAAGTTTGAAAAATGAAACTTATGAAGAGTTTGAAATTGTGAATAAAATAGAAGTAATTCCTAATTTTATTGACTTAGAACGGTTCAAGAAATTACGGAAAGACCATTTCAAAATTGCCATTTGCCCAAATGGTGAAAAACTGTTAATGCACACTTCAAACTTCCGAAAAGTGAAGCGGATAGAAGACATTGTACAAGTTTTTCATAAAGTTAATCAGCAGATTCCGAGTAAATTATTGCTTGTGGGTGATGGCCCAGAACGTACAGGTATTGAAATGCTTTGTCGTGAATTAGGCGTACAGCAAGATGTTAGATTTTTGGGTAAATTAGACGTTATTGAGGAGGTACTTTCTTTGGCAGATTTATTTTTGTTGACTTCCGAAAAGGAAAGTTTTGGTTTAGCAGCTTTAGAAGCCATGGCTTGCGAAGTACCCATTATTTCGTCTGATGCAGGTGGAATCCCAGAAGTCAATATTCATGGCGTTACGGGATATGTTTCTAAAATTGGAGATGTAGAAGATATGGCAAAAAATGCAATTTCTCTATTGGAAGATGATGAAAAATTGAATCAATTTAAACACAATGCTCTCGAAAGAGCCAAAGAGTTTGATATTGAAAATATTTTACCTTTGTACGAGCGTTATTACGAAAAAATAACCGCAACCAGTTGGAAGTTTCCAGAGCAAATTTGTGCTGAGAAGTAGATGAACGGAAAACTGTTCTGTGATTATCTTAAGAAAGAATAGAAACCATTTTTTGTTATTAATCATGAAAAAAGAAGAACTTAATATTGTGAATTTTACGGGTTATCGAGGAGAAATGACGAAAAATGTTTCAGAAATGACCCATATTGAACTTTTAGAATGGGAGAAAGAAATAAATCGAAAAATTCGTACCAATCTTTTTGCTATTAATATGCCTTTAGTTCATACATACAATGGTCATGTAGTTGCAGAAATGGCAGATGGTACAATTGAAATAATAAGATAGATGCCCAAAATTTATATTGTTGCAGGTACACCAGGCATTGGTAAAAGTACCAGTGGAAAGTATTTTGTTCCTTCAACTGTAAAAATCCTTAATCATGATAGCCTTCTTCTTTATTTCAAAAACAAGAGTGCTGTTGACTATGAGGAGCTTTCAAACTTAAAAGCTAATGAGTTTATTTTAGAACAGTTAAATCAAAATCAAGACTTTGGTGTTGAATTAAATCTTGGTTTTGATAATCACTATGATTTACTGCGTTTTGTAAAAAAGAAATTCTATCAATATAAAATAGAAGTAATACTTTTTCATACTGATAATATTCAACTTTGTATTGATAGAGCCATACTGAGAGAAAAGTTTGGAGGTCATGCCGTCAAAATTCATATTATTGAACAGATGTATAAAAATATGATTCCATTACTCCAAAATAATGCAAGTCTTATTCATAATATCCAACTTATAAATGTAGAGTTTGATTCTCTGAAAATTGTTTATCCAATAAATAATAATCTCCCTTCAACTTACTTAGAATTGGTTAATTGGGTCAAAGTGCTTTCCCCAGAAACATTAAAACTTGAATCATCAATTAATAACAGAATGTAAATTATGCCATTAAATATTCCACAAACCAATCAGAAAAAAGTTATCATTATCGGAGCGGGCTTCGGAGGTTTGCAACTTGCACAGAGCCTTGCTGGAGATAGCGATTTTCAAGTAGTATTGATTGATAAAAACAATTATCACCAATTTCAACCACTTTTTTATCAGGTTGCCACCGCTGGACTTGAACCTTCTGCGATTTCGTTCCCGCTTCGTTTAGCGTTTCATAATCACCCAAATGTTCACGTTCGGGTGGCATCGGTAACGAAAATTATGACGGAATCAAACACCATTGAAACTGATTTGGGCGAATTACAATACGACTATTTAGTGATGGCAATTGGAGCGGATACAAACTTTTTTGGCAATAAAAATATTCAAGAAAAAGCCTTGCCAATGAAGTCGGTAGGAGAGGCTTTGGGTTTGAGAAATAGACTTTTAGAGAACTTTGAAAAGGCGTTAGTTTCTGATAATCAAGAGGATAGAGTTGGGCTGATGAATGTCGTTGTTGTAGGCGGAGGACCAACAGGCGTGGAAGTTTCTGGAACATTAGCCGAAATGAAAATACACGTTCTCCCAAAAGATTATCCCGAATTAGACTTTGATTTGATGCAAATTCACATCATTGAATCGGGAGCAGAATTGTTAGGGCCAATGTCAAAAAACGCTCAGATAAAATCAAAAGAATATCTTGAACAATTGGGCGTTAATGTAAGATTGAGTACACGAGTTACTGATTTTGACGGCAAATATGTTTATATCAATGACGGAACGACAATTCGTACCAATAATTTAGTTTGGGCGGCAGGTGTAAAGGCAAATACTATTGAAGGAATCAATCCTGAAGTTTTGGTAAGAGGCGGACGCATGAAAGTAAATCGCTATAATCAAGTAGAAGGTTATGAAAACATTTTTGCACTTGGCGACGTTGCTTTTATGACGGAAGATAAATATCCGAACGGACACCCACAAGTGGCTCAACCTGCCATTCAACAAGGTAAATTGTTAGCAAAAAACCTGAGAAAACTCATTCGTGGAAACACACTTACTGAGTTCTTTTACAAAGATTTAGGCTCTATGGCTACCGTTGGAAGAAATTTAGCGGTGGTAGATTTGCCTTTTTGGCGTTTTCAAGGCTTTTTCGCTTGGTTGACGTGGATGTTTGTTCACCTAATTGCGATTGTGGGCGTAAAAAATAGACTTTTAATCTTTATCAACTGGCTTTGGAATTATGTCACTTATGACCAATCCTTGAGATTAATTATTAGAGCAAAGTCACCGAAGAGTTAGCATTTCAATAATTCAACAACTGCTAATTGCCGATTGCTATTTTTTTTACAAATCCCCAATCTTCAAATTAATTTATTCCGTATCTTTGTGGTTATAATTCAATGAAAAGATATATATTCTTGAATTTTTATTAAATAAATACAATTTCATCAAGAGTGGAATCTCTAAATAAATAAGCTAAAACCTACGAGTAAAAGAGTTTTATGGAAGCAACACAAAAAAAGATAAGACCTAAAAATAGCGGAACAAAACAGTTGTTTGATAACCCGATTTTAGAAAGACTTTCGCATACCCATATTGCAGTTCCTGTATCAATGTTTTTCATTTCAGGGGCAATTTTGGGCTATTATGCTTTTACGCACACAAACTTAGGGAATGTTGCCATCGGCGGATTATTTGTCTTGGGAGCAATCACATTCACTTTTGTTGAATATTGGGTTCATCGTAGTGTTTACCACATCGAACCAACCACGGAGGCAAGAGCGAAATTTCAATACGTAGCTCATGGGGTTCACCACGAATATCCAAAAGATAAAACTCGTTTGGCAATGCCTCCAATTCTTGCGGCAGTAGCTGCAATTACGCTTTTTACTATATTTTTTGTATTGATGAGAGAATCTGCCTATGCTTTCTTTCCAGGTTTTATTTGGGGATATGCGGCTTATTTATTGGTACATTATTCGGTACACGCTTATGCTCCACCCAAAAACTTTTTGAAACAATTGTGGATTAATCATGCCGTGCATCATTACAAAGACGGAAATGCGGTTTTCGGAGTATCTTCTCCACTTTGGGACTATATTTTCGGAACGATGGCAACGATGGATAAATCGAAAGTTTCAGAAAACCTTTAAGTCAGAGATTTACCGAAAAGGTTATAGATTTTAAACTCCACATAGCAGAATGCTTCATGTGGAGTTTTTTATTTTATCTTTGGATAGATTTAGTAGGACAGGTTTCCAACCTGTCACAACAAAACAGACAGGTTGGAAACCTGTCCTACTCATAAGTTATGAAAATATTATTAATAGAAGACGAACCCAAAACGCTACAATCGCTCCGACAAGGACTTGAGGAAAATGGCTTTGAGGTAGATATTGCTTATGATGGAATGATTGGGAAACACCTTGCCAAAAAAAGCCAATACCAAATTATTGTTACTGACATCATTATGCCAGGAATGAATGGTTTGCAACTCAGTAAAGAGCTACGAGAGGAAGGAATTACTACGCCAATTTTGATGCTGACTGCCTTGGGAAGTATTGAGGAAAAATTAATGGGTTTTGATGCTGGTGCGGATGATTATTTAGTAAAACCATTCGATTTTTTAGAGCTTTTAGCACGGATAAAAGTGTTGGCAAAACGTAGCCAAACGCCTTTGCCTGTGACGGGTAATTTGCTGAATTATGGCGATTTAGAAATGAATTTAGATGCTCATTCAGTAACCAGAGGAGGTAGTAAAATAGATTTGACCGCTCGTGAATTTGCTTTATTGGAATACCTTTTGAGAAATCACGGAAAGGTAATTTCAAAAGCAGATATTGCTGCTAAAGTATGGGACAGTAGAATCGACATGGGAACCAACGTTATTGAGGTTTTTATGACGATGTTGCGTAAAAAAGTAGATAAAAATTACGATACAAAACTCATTCACACGCAGTACGGCGTAGGTTATGTGTTGAAAATAGAAGAATAATTTCAGTTAGCAGTTATCAGTAATCAGTTATCAAATATCTGTTCACTGCTTACTGCTCACTGTTCACTGAAAAAATGCAAATACGAGCCAAACTTACTTTACAATTTACATTATTAGTTTCGGTGATTGTTTTGGCAATCTTCGTGGTGATTTATTGGCTTCGACATAACTATATTGAGGAGGAATTTTATAAACGTCTCACTCAAAAAGCTACCACTTCGGCAGAATTATTAGTATCCGTTAAAGAGGTGAATGCCAAGCTTTTAAAGAAAATTGAAAAGGCAAATAATGATGTTCTTTATCGTGAAAACCTCATTATTTACGATTATAAAAATTTAAAAGTTTATTCTCGAAATGATACGAGTCGCTTTAAAATTTCTCCCGAAATGCTCAATCAAATCAGGAAACAACATTTTGCACGGTTTAAGCAAGGGGAATTTAAAATAGTAGGAATGTTATATACCGACCGTTTCAATCGGGTTGTAACGGTGGCGGGAGCAGTTGATGTTTCGGGTAAAAAAGACCTACAAAACCTACTTGGTATTATGATTTGGCTCTTTTTGTGTGTCTTTTTGTTGGTAACGTTTGTTGGTTATTACTTCTCGGTAAGAGCATTGTCGCCTATTTCGGAGGTTATCCAACAGGTGCAAACCATTTACCCCCAAAATGTCAATCAAAGACTTACCATTCAAAATCCAAAAGATGAAATTGGGCGACTCACTGCCACTTTTAATGAACTTTTAGAACGTATCAGCGAAGTTTTTAGGCTACAAAACCTATTCGTTTCCAATGTCTCGCACGAGATGAAAAACCCTTTAATGAAGATTGGTTCTCAGATTGATGTTGCTTTGCTGAAAAGTCGTTCGCCAGAAGAGTATTTGGCTACATTACAGTCAGTTAGGCAAGATATTCGAGAAATGGGGCAGTTATCAAATACGCTTTTAGAATTGGCAAAAGTGAGCGATTTGAACCATAAATTGATGTATGATGAAGTCCGTTTGGATGAAACAATTTGGGAAGCGGGTGATTTACTACTCCAAGCCGAACAAAACTATCAAGTACAAGTAGATTTTGCTGATGAATTGGAAGAAGATACGCAATTGGTGGTAAAAGGAAACGCTCAATTACTGAAAACGGCTTTCGTGAATTTGATGGAAAACGGCTGTAAATTCTCTGAGAATCATTTAGTTAAAGTGAGTTTACATTTTTTGAAAGACCATATTGAGGTACAATTTACGAATCACGGTAAAATGGAAAAACCCGAAATTGACCTGATTTTTGAGCCTTTTTATCGTAGTCAAAATACCGCAAGTATCAAAGGCTACGGTGTTGGATTATCATTGGTAAATAGAATTGTAAAACTGCACGGAGGAAATATTAAAGTGCAATGTGCTGGTAATCAGACAGTTTTTGTGCTTTGGCTACCTTATTCCGTTGGAGGGAAAATGGTTACTGGTTAATTGGTTACTGGTAGATTGGTTATTGGTTACTGGTAGATTGGTTATTGGTTAATTGGTTATTGGTAGATTGGTAATTGGTTGACTGGTAGTTAGTTGTTTATTATTGGATGTTGAGTATTGATTACTTGGTTTTATTCCTAATAACCAATCAACCAATAACGAGTCAACCAATAACCAGTCAACCAATCCACCAATAACCAATCAACCAATAACCAATCCACCAATAACCAATCAACTAATAACCAGTCAACCAATAACCAGTCAACCAATAACAAATCAACCAATAACCAACTATTTAATTTCTTCCAAAAGTTTAGCCACCGATTTTCCTAAAACTGGATGTATAAAATTAGGGGCAATTTCTGCCATTGGCTCTAAAACAAAAAGTCTTTCTTGCATCAATGGGTGCGGAATGTTTAAATGATTAGTAATATTAATGATTTCCTGTCCGTAGAAAATGATGTCAATATCAATCAATCTCGCTCCCCATTTTTCAATTCTGACCCTTCCTAATTGCTGTTCAATAGCCTGAGTTTTTTCCAAAATCACTAAAGGCATCAAATTTGTACTTAATTCTAAAGCAATATTCAAAAAATCAGGTTGGTCGGTTTTTCCCCAAGCAGGTGTTTCATAATATTTTGATTGTGAAATAATTAGACCAATATTTTCTTGAATTGTGTCAATTGCCTGACTAAGTATTTCTTCTCTATTTCCTAAATTAGAGCCTAAAAGTAAATATACTGTTTGGAGATTTGCCGTTTGCATCGTATTTTTAATAACAAAGATACGCAAATATAGAGCCTAATTTTTATTCATTTGGGCTTATAAACACCTCATAAGACCAATGCGAAATATATCAAAAGGTACCGTGTTGATTTCTGAACCGTTTTTAGGCGACCCTAATTTCGAGCGAAGCGTCGTGTTGATTTGTGAACATGAAACTACTCAAGGTTCGTTCGGATTGATTTTGAATCAAACTTCTAAACTCTTTCTTGCCGATGTCTTAGAAGAGAATATTTATCCAGATATTCCCCTTTTTGTGGGTGGCCCAGTTCAACATAATACGCTTCATTATTTACACCGCCGACCAGACGTAATTGATGGAGGTATAGAAATAATGAAGGGCGTAACTTGGGGTGGTAATTTTCAGCAGGTCAAGGAATTATTGAATAATGGTGTTTTATCTGCAAAGGATATTCGTTGTTTTATCGGTTATTCAGGTTGGGAAATTGACCAGTTAAATAATGAATTGAAAAAGGATTCTTGGATTGTTTCTAAAACAACTGCTGACGTAATTTTTGATACGCCCGCTGAGACTTTTTGGAGAAGTATTTTGAAAGAAATGGGTGGAGATTTTAAAGTAATGGCAAATTACCCAATCGACCCGAGACTTAATTAATGGTGATTGAGTGAATTAGTGATTTAGTGAGTTGTGATTTAGTGATTTAATTAATGGTGATTTGTGATTTAGTGAATTGTGATTTAATCAGCTAATGACAACCAGTTTCCAATCCCCAATCCCCAGTAACCAATATCCCAAAACGTGAACGAAATTTCAGAACACACCATAATTTATACTCGTCCTACTGAACATCTTATGTTTCTTTTAGGCGGTTTGGGTAATGCTTTGTACATGATTTTTTTCTTGATTCAAACGGAATATATTCTTGGGTTTTTGTTTTTATCAATTTCTATCTTTTTGATTTACAGATACATACAAAATGCTAAGCCTCAGCCCAAATTCATTCTTAGTCAAGATGGAATACAAGTAATTGGTCAGTCTTTTGTTTCTTGGGCGATGGTACATGGATTACAAATTCGTCCAAATATCAAGGATAACGAATATACCGAAACCTTCGTTTTTACCAATAACGGACGGATTCAAGAATTCCCAATCAATAAACTTTCTATAACTTCTTGGCAATTAGAAAGACTTTTAGAAAATTACCAAGAGCGTTTTAGGGGAAGTCAGCAATTAGAACAGGAAGAGTTGTAAGTAACACAGACTTTAGTCTGTTTGTCTTCTAAACAGACTAAAGTCTGTGTTACATTTAAAGTTCCATCGGAACATCCATCAATAAAACCTCCGCATCATCTGAATTGGCAGTAATGGTAATTTTATCCGTATCCCAAATTCCAAAACCGTCTCTTGTTCCTAACTGAGTTCCTTCTATGGTTACATCTCCTTTCAAAATAAAGGCATAAACACCGTTTCCTGCACGTTTAATGCTGTATTCCGTTGAAAAATCTTTATCAAATTTTCCCATTGAAAACCACGCATCTTGGTGAATCCAAACGCCTTCATCTGCTGGATTTGGAGAAAGTACCTGTTGGAATTTATTATGACGGTCATTTTCATTCAATGTAAGTTGGTCATAACGTGGAGCAACATTTCTTTTATTCGGGAAAATCCAAATCTGTAAAAACTTCACCAATTCATCTTGATTACGGTTATATTCGCTATGAGAAATACCCGTTCCTGCACTCATTATCTGAATATCTCCTTTACGAATTACCGCCAAATTACCCATACTGTCTTTGTGTTCAAGGTCGCCTTCCAACGGAATAGAAATAATTTCCATATTATCATGCGGATGCGTTCCAAAGCCTTTTCCCGAAGAAACAGTATCGTCATTTAATACTCTCAAAACGCCGAAGTGCATTCTTTCTGCATTACGATAATTTGCAAAACTAAAAGTATGATAACTATTAAGCCAACCGTGATTAGCGTGTCCACGTGTTTCTGCTTTATGAATGATTGTATTTGCCATGATTTCTAAATCTGTTAAATGATTAAAAGTAAATCTTGATTTTTCTCTCTCGATTACTGATACAAAGTTGGTGCATTCTCAAAGCCAAAACATTGAACTATGACAAGAAATTAACGCTTCGTTGACATTTTTGCTCTTATTTTACTCAAAAACTCCGCTGAAATTCCTAAATAAGCAGCGATATAATGTTGGGCCACTCGTTGGGCAACGGAAGGATAACGTTCTAAAAACTCAACATATCGGTCTTGGGCAGGTTTGGCGATGATATTAATCAAACGGTTTTGAGTAACGGATAAATTTCGTTGAACCATTAATCTAAAAACACGCTCAAATTGTGGCACTTTCATGAGTAATTCTTCCTTGGCTTCGTGCGTAAGTATGAGTAACTCGCAATTTTCTAAAGTTTCTATGTATAATTTACTGGGCGTTTGTTCGTGAAAACTGGCAATATCACTGACCCACCAATCTTCTACGGCAAATTGTAAAATTACTTCCGCACCGTTTTCGTCCATGCAAAAAGTGCGAATACAACCTTTGAGAATATAGGCTTCAAAATTACAAATTTCACCTTCACGCAAGAGCATAGTTTTCTTTTTTACGGTTTTATGTTGTAATAAATCATCAAAAAGTTGAATCTCATTTTCTGAAAACACCGCACATTTATTCACATATTGGTTGATTGAATTGAAAGTAGATTGCATGATTGAATGACTTTATACTGAAGGATTTGGGTTTAGAAGAAATTGTTGGAATTAATCTTTGGAGAAATTAACAGCCGAAGATGAATGTCTATTTATAAACCGTAAATTACTTTTAGAAAATCTATTAAACAAACCCTCGAATCAATATTTAAGAATATAACCTTATGAAAACATTAGTGTGTATCACGCCCAAACAATTTGAATATCAGGAAGCTGAGAAACCTCAACTTATTAAAGATTACGCTATTTTGAAAGTAAAACGCATCGGTATATGCGGAACTGACTTACACGCTTTTGAAGGCACACAACCATTTTTTAATTATCCACGAATTTTGGGACATGAATTGGCTTGTGAAATCGTTGAAATTGATGAAAATGCTGGTTTTTCAGTTGGCGATGCCGTTACATTTATACCTTATTTTAATTGTGAAAAATGCGTAGCTTGTCGCAACGGAAAGCCTAATTGTTGTACTGATATACAAGTTTTTGGCGTGCATATCGACGGTGGTATGGCGGAATATATTCGTGTTCCTACCAGACTTTTGATTGCCAGTGAAGGCTTGTCTTTTGATGAATTGGCATTAGTTGAACCTTTGGCAATTGGGGCTCATGGCGTAAGACGTGCCGACGTACACGCAGGCGAGTTTGCCCTCATTGTAGGTGCTGGCCCAATCGGTTTGGGTTGTATGGAATTTGCCCGAATCGCAGGAGCGAAGGTCATCGCTTTGGACGTGAATGAGTCGAGATTGGACTTCTGTAAACAAAAATTGGGCGTTGATTATACCATAAATGCTCTTGCTGAAAATGTCTTGGAAAGATTACAAGAAATTACCAATAACGATATGCCAACCGTCATTATTGATGCTACGGGTAATCAAAAAGCAATTCTAAATGCCTTCCAATATTTGGCACATGGCGGAAGATACGTTTTAGTAGGTTTGCAAAAAGGCGAAATTTCATTCAGTCATCCCGAATTTCATAAACGAGAATCGACATTGATGAGTAGTAGAAATGCCACTCGCCAAGATTTTGAAAAAGTGGTTGAATCGATGAAAAACGGATTAGTAAAACCAACGACTTACATTACGCATCGAGTAAAATTTGAAGAAATAAAAGACAATTTTGAGTTATGGCTCGACCCAAAAAATGGGGTTATTAAAGCCGTTGTGGAGGTTTAGGAGGCGATATTTTGAAAAAACATCTTGTTTATTTTCAGTCTGACTATTGGTTGAATAAATTGTACTCTAAAACAAAGAAACCGCTTCAAAATGCCAAATAAAGGCTCTTGAAGCGGTTTGTAACCCAGACTTTTAGTCTGAATTTGAACGTTTTAAACAGGCTGAAGTCTGGGTTACGAAAATCTATCTATTCATCGAAACCAAAAACTCTTCATTTGTTCTTGTTCCTTTCATTTGCTGTTGTAAAAACTCCATAGCTTCCACCGAGTTCATATCGCTCATGTGTTTACGCAAAATCCATACACGTTGTAGCGTTTCTTTATCCATCAATAAATCTTCTCTACGTGTACCTGATGCTGTTACGTCAATCGCAGGATACATTCTGCGGTTCGATAACTTACGGTCAAGTTGAAGTTCCATGTTACCCGTACCCTTGAATTCTTCGAAGATAACTTCATCCATTTTAGAACCTGTATCAATCAATGCCGTTGCAATGATTGTTAATGAACCACCATTCTCAACATTACGAGCCGCTCCGAAGAAACGCTTTGGTTTATGAAGAGCGTTAGCATCCACACCACCCGATAAAATCTTACCTGATGAAGGAACGACTGTGTTATACGCACGAGCCAAACGAGTAATTGAATCTAACAAAATCACCACGTCATGCCCACATTCAACCATACGTTTTGCTTTTTCCAAAACAATGCTTGCCACTTTTACGTGGCGTTCGGCTTGTTCATCAAAAGTAGAAGAAATTACTTCTGCACGTACACTACGTTGCATATCTGTTACCTCTTCTGGACGTTCATCAATCAATAAAATCAATAAATAAACTTCTGGGTGATTTTTAGAAATGGCATTCGCAATTTCCTTCAAAAGCACCGTTTTACCCGTTTTAGGTTGTGCCACAATCATACCACGCTGTCCTTTACCGATTGGAGCAAATAAGTCTAATATACGTGTTGAATATTGGTCTGGACGAGAAGATAAACGTAATTTTTCTTCTGGGAAAAGTGGTGTTAAATATTCAAACGGAATTCTATCACGAATTTCTTCGGTAGTCTTTCCGTTGACAGATTCTACTCTTAAAAGGGCAAAATATTTTTCTCCTTCTTTCGGTGGACGAATTGCCCCACGAACGGTATCGCCTGTTTTCAAACCAAATAATTTGATTTGAGATGGTGACACATAAATATCATCAGGAGAAGCTAAATAGTTATAATCCGCTGAACGTAAGAAACCATAACCACCGTCTTGCATGATTTCTAAAACCCCTTCATTTTCAATAATGCCATCAAATTCTCTAATGGCTTGATTGTAAATAGGTTTCTTGAAATTACTACTTGATTGTCTTGTTTCTGGACGAGTTTCTGGTTCTTGTGGTAATCCAGAAGTATCATCGGGTGTGATAAATGAGGTATCTACGGCAAAATCTTCTTCAATATCAGCAGGGAAGTCAACTATTGGTTCTTCGTCAAACTCATAAGTAAGTGATTCTGTTGGTGTTTCAGTAGTATCGATAGTAGGTTTTGGTTCACGACCTACTTTTGCTTTTGTTTGCTCAGGTATATACGCAGGCTCGTTAACTGCCACAGATTCGATAGCTTGAGCATCGTTTTCGTCTTTAGAAATACGTTGTCTTTTAGGCCGTGGTGTGTCAGACTTTTGGGCGGATTCTTTTCTTACCTTTCTTTCGGTTTTGTTATCGTCTTGCATGATGTTGTTGCTGGCAGGTTTACGGTCTGTTATTGGCATTACCGCCTGTTTATTAAGTATTTTGTAGATGAGTTCTTGTTTAGGAAGGTTTATTATTTCAGGAATAGCATACTTTTGGGCAAGCTCACGAAGCTCCGAGATGAGCATCATGTCTAATTCTTCAATTTTATACATAAAAAATTATTATCGAAAACTTACAAAGCAAACACTTTGTTGTTTGGTGGTTAAGTAAAGAAAAATTCTTTGAAAAATAATAAAGATTAAAATCAAATTGGGAAATCTTGGTACGAGATGGATGTTTGACGTTAATCTCTTGTTAATCAGAGTTTTAACGGGAGAAATCACAGGTTAGTGAAATGTTCTGCAATGATAATACCAATATTTGAGATTATCAAATAATTTTTAAATTATTTAGGATTAATCTGTATTATACCGCAAAAATATAGTCTTTTTACATAAAATATTTCAAAAGATGTTTAATAATACAGAGTCAATTTTTTTAATTAAGGATACTACACTATTTTTGCATAATTAAAAACAGAATTTTACGAAAATGAATCGCAAAAATATTTTAACTATCGCTGGGATTGCTCTATTAGCAACAGCTTGTAATTATCAGAAAAACAACACTATCAAGCAGGCAGACCTCAACGAAAATGATGCGTATGTATATGGAGTTCACCCAGACTCTGCTGCTCGTCAGACAAAAAATAAATATGCTTCTAAGCCTGAGAGCGAAATAAGAGCTAATAAAATTCGTGAAAAATTATTTAACGATAGCACTAACGCTCAAGGGAACTAATTTTAGCGATTAGCAACTGGTTTTCAGCTTTTTAAATACTTTAGAAAAGCGTTGCGGTATAATTTCGTGACGCTTTTTGTATTACAAATAAGTTCAATAAAGAATGCAATCGTTTGTGTTTCTCGTTGAATTCAAATCTTATAACTCATAAACTTACGTATGAACATTGCACTTGTAACGGGTTCAGCGGGCTTAATTGGTAGTGAAGCCGTTAACTTTTTTTCAGATAAGTTTGATTTAGTAATTGGCGTAGATAATAATATGCGTCAATATTTCTTCGGTGAGGAGGCTTCTACGGCTTGGAATCGTAGCCGTTTAGAAGAACAATTCTCTAATTATAAACACTATCAAGCTGATATTCGTGAGGTTTCTCAATTAGAAGTAATTTTCAAAGAATACGGAACGGATATTAAATGTGTGTTGCATACAGCCGCACAACCTTCGCACGATTGGGCTGCTAAAGAGCCTTTTACGGATTTCTCTGTAAATGCGAACGGTACGCTAAATATGTTGGAGATGACTCGTCAGCATTGTCCAGAAGCGGTGTTTATTTTCACATCAACGAATAAGGTTTATGGAGATAATCCAAACTATTTGCCATTGATTGAAACTGAAACCCGTTTTGAAATTGATGCTAACCACCCATATTTTGAAAATGGTATCGACGAACTACACAGTATCGACCATACAAAACACTCTTTGTTTGGAGCCTCAAAAGTAGCGGCTGACGTATTGGTTCAAGAATATGGTCGTTATTTTGGAATGAAAACGGGCGTTTTCCGTGGAGGATGCTTGACAGGTCCAAATCACTCAGGAACACAATTACACGGTTTCTTAGCGTATTTGATGAAATGTGCGATTACAGGAAATCATTATACAATTTTTGGGTATAAAGGAAAACAAGTACGTGATAATATTCACTCTTACGACTTGGTAAATATGTTCTGGCATTTCTATCAAAATCCACGTTCTGGTGAGGTTTACAATGCAGGTGGTGGACGTTTTGCTAACTGCTCGATGTTGGAAGGAATTGCTATTTGTGAAGAGTTAACAGGTAAAAAAATGAGTTATAGCTATTCAGAAACAAACCGTATCGGTGACCATATTTGGTATATTTCTGATTTATCTAAATTTAAGGCTCATTATCCAACTTGGAATTGGACATTTGGTTTGAATGAAACCTTACAACAAATCCACGACGGTATTGCTTCGAGATTGTAAAATATACAGGTCATAAAAAAATCCCTTATTGATTTTATCAGTAAGGGATTTTTTTATGACTCGAATTTTATTGCAACGGAATAACTAATTTCTCGCCACGTTCAGCCATATCTTTTGTTTTCTTGTTTGCATCCATCAAAGCCTGTTTGCTAATGCCGTATTTTTGAGCAACTACTCGTAGTACATCGCCAGCACCTACGGTATGGATTGTTCTAATTTTTACTTTCAATTTCGTTACGCCTACTTTAATTCCGTCTGCTTTTACGTCTGGATTAAGACTTTGAAGTGTTGCTTTACTAATATTATAGCGGTTAGCTATTCCAAAAAAGGTTTCTCCTGACTGTACGGTATGCGTAATTGTTTCACCTTTGGGAGTTTCAGTTTTTTTCGTTGGCTTTTCTTCTTCACTCACTTTTTTCTCAATGGGTTCAACTGACTTTTTTTCTTCTTCCTCTTTTTCTTCTTTTTTCTTGTCGTCTTTTGCCACATTATCCCCAGTTTCTTCAAGAGGAGGAGGAACAATCACTTCTGCGTTATTTTGTCCAGACATTGCAACAGAATTGGGGCTTTTACTAACGAGTTCATCGTCTTTTGTAGAGCCAGTTCTTACAGATTGCCAGCCTACATAAAGCAAGGCAATTACCATAGCAATTAATACAAATAGCGTAATAGTGGGAAGTTTTGAAGTTTCTTCAACGGGGCGAGGATTACGGTTTTCTTCCATAATAACGTTTTTTACGAGTAAGGAGGTTATGAGTAAAGAATGACAGTTTTTTTTAAGTAAAAGATTCGTTTTAGGGTCTAAGAGTTGGTATTGATATTTGCTGATTAATGACAAATGGAAATACTAACCCTAATGACCAAAACCTAACCTAATTATTTATTTCTTAATTCCGAAACCATTTCTGCTACTTTTTCACTCAATTCAGTTTTATATTTTTGCAATTTAATAGCAATTTCCTGATTTTCAATGCCTATCATCTGAATTGCAAGGATTCCTGCATTTTTTGCACCATTTAAAGCAACCGTAGCAACGGGTACACCTGATGGCATTTGAAGAATTGACAAAACAGAATCCCAACCATCAATTGAGTTTGAAGATTTTACGGGTACACCAATGACAGGTAAAGTCGTTACCGATGCCACCATGCCTGGTAAGTGAGCCGCTCCACCTGCACCTGCGATAATGACTTTTATGCCACGTTCACGAGCAGTTTGGGCGTATTCTACCATTTTCAAAGGAGTACGGTGAGCCGAAACGATGTCTATTTCGTAAGCTACGCCAAATTGTTTACAAATTTCTACGGCTTCTTCCATGACTTTTAAGTCTGAAATACTACCCATGATGATTCCTACCATTTTTGTTTAATTAAGGACGTTTATTTTCAACAAAGTTAATTTGAAAAAATGAAAAACCCTTTGAATCTTTAAATTCAAAGGGTTTTAGTATTATGCGATTACTTTCAAAGTTTCTTTTACCTTCGCCACTTTTGATTTTAGGCTATCTAAATCTTCATCAACCACAGTTATATGTCCCATTTTACGGAAAGGTTTTGTGATTTTTTTACCGTATAAAAATGGATAAACACCCGATATCGAAAGACTTTCGTTCATGCCCTGATATTTGGCTTCACCTGTAAAACCGTCTTCGCCCAAAAGATTGACCATTGCTGCTTTTGAGTGTGCCGTAGTATCGCCCAAAGGCAATCCTAAAACCGCTCGAAGATGTTGCTCAAATTGTGAAGTATGATTGGCTCTGATGGTATGATGCCCGCTATTGTGTGTACGTGGGGCAACTTCATTGATGAGAATTTTTCCATCTTTAGTCAAGAACATTTCAACTGCCAATAAGCCCACAATACCTAATTTTGAGGCTGTTTCAATCGCAATTTTACAGGCTTCATCGTGGATGTTTTCTGATACTTCAGCAGGAGCAAAAAGGTATTCTACCAAATTATGAACAGGATGAAACACACATTCAACTGTTGGAAAAGTTTTCATTTCTCCGTGTTCATTACGAGCCACAATTACGGCAATTTCTTTGTCGAAATCAATGGCTTTTTCTAATAAACTTGGTTCGGTGAAAGCTAAAGAAATATCTTCTTCGGAAGATAGTTTTTGTACGCCACGACCATCATAACCGCCTTTTCCTAATTTATTGAAAGCTGGTAAAAAGTCAATATTTTTCGTAATATCTTCGATAGAATCCGTCAGAATAAAATCGGAAGTTGGTAGGTTATTATCCAGATAAAATTGTTTCTGGATACGTTTATCTTGAATAATTTCTAATACTTCTGGCTGAGGAAATACTTTTTTTCCTTCAGCTTGTAATTTTTTGAGAGCTTCAAGATTGACATTTTCAATTTCGATGGTAATAACATCACAATCTTGTCCAAATTGATAAACAGTATCAAAGTCTAAAAAAGAACCCACCACAAATTCTGGGGCAATTTTGGCACACGGAGCGTCTGGGTCTGGGTCAAGTGATTTTACATGAATATCTAAATCCATGGCAGCTTGGAGTAGCATCTTACCCAATTGTCCGCCACCTAATAATCCTAATTTTTGCATTTTTTTAGCGATATGCTATAAGCGATATGCCGTAAGCAGTTGGTTTAAAGAAGCCCTATTGCTTAAAGTCTAATGCGTACAACAAACATTTATTTTTTCAAAATTACGCTGAAATCTCTAAACCTTCTTAAATTTGTAGAATAGAATTAATCAGCGATGTTCAAAATCGCTTTGAAAGAGATGAAAAATTCAGTAAATCTTCGTTTTGGAGTTATTTCGGGAATGATATTGTTAGCGGCAATTAGCCGTTTTGTACCAGTGATGATGCCTTCATTGTCAAATTTTTCTCCAGTTGGAGCAATGGCATTGTTTGGTGGAGCTTATTTTACTCGTAAATCTTGGGCTTTTGCGGTTCCATTATTTGCCCTTTGGGTGTCAAATTTGGTATTAAATAATGTTTTTTATAAGCAATATTATCCAACATTTTCTTTTGGTTTTGAGACAACCGTTTTCATTAGTATTTCCGTTATGGTAGCTATCGGAATCGTAACGTTGAAGAAAGTAAATGTTAGTAATGTCTTATTAGCCAATCTTTTAGCAACACTTGCATTTTTTACGGTATCAAACTTTTTTGTTTGGAATGGCGGAACAATGTATCCAAAAACAATGGAAGGTTTGGTTACTTGCTACACAATGGCATTGCCATTTTTGAAAAATTCATTGATGAGTAATTTGTTATTCTCAGGCGTAATGTTTGGAATGTATGAATATGCTAAAACACAAGTAAAAGAATTAGCAGTTGTTCATGCGTAATTCAATTTGACGTTTTAACAAATAGAAAAAGCCTGCAAATCCTAAAATTTGCAGGCTTTTTTGTGGTATTATCTGAACTTAGATGTATTAGATTAATGGATTTAAAGATTTTGATAGAATAAAATCAAAAACCAATCCACCAATAATCAATTTCCAGTAACTACTTACTTTTGTCTAAAGAAAATCTGAATTGGTACACCTGTAAAGTCGAAGTGTTCACGCATTTGGTTTTCTAAATAACGCTCATAACTTTCACGGATGTATTGTGGTAAATTACAGAACATTACAAATGACGGCGACTTCGTTGGTAATTGCGTCATGTACTTGATTTTGATATACTTACCTTTCCATGCTGGTGGTGGATAATTTTCGATTACCTTTAGCATCACATCATTTAATTTTGATGTAGGGATTTTCTTCGTTTTGTTCTCATAAACTTCCAAAATCATTTCAACCGCTTGGAAAATACGTTGTTTTTCTTTCACAGACGTAAAAATGATTGGCATATAATTTAGAGGAGCCATACGCTGACGAATTGCATCTTCCATACGCTTAGAAGTCATTGAATCTTTTTCAACCAAATCCCACTTATTAATCATCAACACGATTCCTTTTTTAGCACGGTCAGCCATTGAAATAATGGTCATGTCTTGTGCTTGTAAACCTGTCTGCAAATCAATCGTGGTAGCATCAATCAAAATAACGGCAATATCACATTCTTCCATCGCTTTAATAGTACGCAAGAAAGAATAATACTCGATGTTATCTTCCATTTTTGCCTTGCGACGAATCCCAGCGGTGTCGGTAATGATAAAATCCTTCCCGAACATATTGTAGTGGTTATCAATCGCATCACGAGTTGTACCAGCAATATCCGTAACGATACTTCTTTCTTTACCCAAAAGAGCATTTAAGAATGAAGATTTACCAACGTTTGGTTTTCCCAGAATCGCAATTTTAGGAATTCCTGCATTTGGATTTTCAACGCCTTCTTCTTCAAAATGACTCACAACGGCATCTAATAAATCTCCCGTTCCCGAACCACTTTCTGCGGCAATAGCAAAAGGTTCGCCCATACCTAATTCATAAAACTCAACGGCATCCATCCCTTTTTCGTAGGTATCAGCCTTGTTGGCAACGATGTAAACAGGTTTTTTTGATTTACGAAGAACCTTTGCGAAGTCTTTGTCTAAATCAGTAATACCCGTAGTACAATCCACCACGAAAAGACAAACGTCTGCTTCTTCGATTGCCAATTCCACTTGCTCACGAATAGCACCTTCAAAGGTATCTTCAGAGCCTACAACGTATCCACCTGTATCAATAACGGTGTAATATTTTCCAATCCACTCACCGTATCCGTAGTGGCGGTCACGAGTTACACCCGAAACGTTGTCCATGATTGCCTTTTTCTGTTCGATAAGGCGATTAAAAAGTGTTGATTTACCCACGTTCGGGCGACCAACAATTGCAACAATATTTGACATTTTACTTGTTTTTTGAGCTGTTCCCTATAAACTGTGAATTAATTAAAAAGCTGAATTTCAGTGTTTTAATCTTAGTTTATAAGCACCTCGATTTTTGAATAATATACTTTTAAGGTAGGGGTAGAAATTGCTGATTATGTTTATTTACATTGATATTCAAATTCTTGTATTGATGTTGTAGGAGTATTTATTTTTACACCTGTACTTGTATAATTGTAATTGATTTGTGTAATGTTTTTTACTTTTTTATTGTCTGTATTAAATGCATACGTGAATAAGGCTTCATACTTTAAAATATTTGCTTCATAATGCTTAATTGACTTAACGAACTTCATAAAAGGTCTTAAATTATATGACCCATGCGACCCGTAGTCATAAAGTGCTTCCTTATTAGCAAAATCAGTAACTTTATATTCAGTGTAATATTCGTATAAATCAGAATTACTCAGGAAAATTTGACCATTTACAATATAATTATTTGTAATTTTAGAAGGAAGCCCCGTTGAATTATATTCATAAGCAATAGTATAAAATCCACTTTTAGTAACATATCCTTTGTCATTATATTCAAATTTGGTAGTTATAGGAACATAATTTGCTGCCTTCTTTTCAATCTCATTTTCTTCCAATGTTTGAATAATTTGGTCTTTACTATTTAATGTAATAGTGTTGGTAGTTTTCAGGGTATTTTTACCATTAAAAACATCATACGTTTTCACTATTACTTTATTTGTGCTGTGTACATATTCAGCAAGATAGCCATAGTCAGTATTATAAATTTTGCTAATCTTTTGACTTGCATCATATACAATGTTATATGATGTAGAAGTCGATTGTAAAGGAACAGTTGTTTTAGTTGTCAATGTTAATTTACTCATGTAACAATTTGCTGTTGGACTTACATCATTACTACTTTTTTGACATGATATAGTAACAATAAAAATGCTTAATAGTAATAGTTTCTTCATGATTTATGTAGGATTTTATTTTGTAAAAATTAAGATTCTTCCTTACAAACTGTGAATTAATTAAAAATCTGAATTTCAGTGTTTTAATCTTAGTTTATAAGCACCTCGATTTTTGAATAATATACTTTTAAGGTAGGGGTAGAAAATGTACTTATTTTTTAAAAGTTACCATATAGTAACTTTTTGCAATTTTATTTCTAAATTTGTATCAGCTAAAAAGTTTATCGCTTCTATATCTCATCCCATGATGGGTGCTACCAGTATTGGTACGAGGGCGACTGGATTTTTTGGCTTTTTTTATGTCTCTGGATATAATTCTACAACTGTTCCGTATTTATCTTTCAAAGCCTCAAAAAATCTTGCTTCTCCTTTCAATAATTTTCGTTGAACTGCCCAAATCATATAATCAATTATACTCAATTCTGGGGTATCATCACTTGGTACAATTTCCAACGAGTAATTGATTTTTGATGATAAATTCACCTTACTTTTATCAATTTTTAAGGCTTTTGTAACAGCTTCCTCAAAACGATTCATTGAATTATTCCCTCTTTGTGATAGAAATAACTGATAATGAATGGAGCTGTCCGTCATTTTATCAGCTAATAAATGCCTTAAAACATCAAAATAAAACTCTGAGGGGTTATTATTATGTTTTCGATTAAAGATAGAAAGGTTTTTTCGAGCAATAGTAACATGAACTTTGAAGCCGTCTAATTGTCTTAAAAACTCAAAGAATTTTAGTCTAATTTCTGGATGGTCTCCACGTGCATGGACATACCAACCTTTGGAAGTTGCCACTGATGGAATTGAATTAAACATCACATCCGTTTTAATAGCCTCCATAAAATCAAGAACCGATTTTCTTAATGCCTTTCTGTTGAGAGTTTCAATCATACCAATAATCAGATATGGTTGAAAACCCTCCGTTCCTACCAATAATTTCTTGCCAGAACCATAAAAAGTAGGGTCTCCACTTTCATCAATGAAAATATATTTTTTAGGTAGATTAGTCATTTAAATGGTAGAGAAATATGTAATAAATTTTCTGGAGAATATAGGGATATATGACCTAATAATCTCAATCCTGTCCATATCCAAACATTCGTAATTTCTGAGCTTTCTGTCTCCAATCGGGTTCTACTTTGATGAATTGCTCCAAGAAAACCTTTTTGCCAAAGAATTTTTCCATTGCCTCACGGGCTTGCGTACCTACTTTTTTAATGGATTCGCCTTTGTGACCAATCAAAATGGCTCTTTGGGTTACTCGTTCAACGTAAATTTCTGCCGAAATTCTAATTAAATTATCTTCTTCCTTAAATGCCGCAATGGACACTTCGCAAGAATAAGGCACTTCTTTTTTATAATTCAAGAATATCTTTTCTCTGATTATCTCCGAAGCAAAAAAGCGTTCTGGCTTATCGGTCAACTCTTCTTTATCAAAATACGGCGGATGATTCGGTAAATGTTCAACGATTGAATCAAAAATTTCTCCTGTATTTTGTTCTTTCAAAGCAGAAATTGGAATGATTGCTTGCGTTGGGAAACGTTCACGCCAATGAGCAATTTTTTCAGCAATTTGTTCTTCGGTAGCTAAATCAATTTTATTAATCAACAACAAAACAGGAATATGGTCGATACGAGCAAGCTTGTCGATAACATCATCTTCATCGTATTTCTCAAAAATATCTGTTACAAACAAAATCACGTCGGCATCTTCCAAAGAACTATGCACAAAAGTCATCATTGATTTATGTAACTCATATTTGGGCAGAATAATTCCTGGTGTATCAGAGTAAACTAATTGAAAATCAGTACCCTTATGTGTGCCATTCAAAATACCCATGATACGGTGACGGGTAGTTTGAGCCTTTGATGTGATGATACTGAGGCGTTCACCCACCAAAACATTCATTAAGGTTGATTTACCAACGTTAGGTTTCCCAACGATGCTGACGAAGCCTGCTTTATGATTGATTTGTTCCATTTCTGTAAGTATAATGCAAAACAAAAAAGCGTAACTACTTTTTTTGAGTAAGTTACGCTTTTAATTAGTAGCAGGAACAGGACTACAAAGTATTGAATTGTAGTTTTATGTCTGCGTATTGAAAAGCCTTCTAACTTATTGATTTTTAATGCTTTATTTTAATTTTTATTCCAAAGATAGTTAAAATAGATTAAGTTAAATTAAGGTAAGTAAATAAAAACCGTCCCCGAAACCGTCCCCGTTCTTTTGGAATTAATCACAAAGGTACTACCTTTATAGTAATTTATTAGGTTAATTTAATACGTTTGTTTTAAAGTTTTAAAGTTATGGCTGGAATTACCTTTGTTTTGCGTGAACCTAACGCAAAAACTCCTCAAAAAATAAATTGCATTATTAGGGTTGGCAAGTCTGAAAGGGCTAAATTATCAACTGGCTTTACCGTTTTGCCTAAAAATTGGAGTGGCGAAAAAGGCAGAGTGAAGGACGTTATAGCCGAAAAGGATAAAACTTTAATCAATAGGGTATTACAGAGTATTGAGAACGAATTTAACCGTATAGAGGTGCAAATGATAGCCGAAAAGAAAACGGTAACGGCTTTGTCTTTAAAATCGCATATAGAGGAGTTTTTGAAGCCCAAAGACCCCGAAACCGTCCCCGTCCCCAACGAAACCCCAACGCAAGAACTTTTTAGAGTTATAGAGCAATATATCACGGATAGCGAAAACGGGACACGCAAAAACCATGACGGGGAAAAGTTAGCGTTTAGGTCTATTCAGAGATACCGAACAGTACAGGCTCGGTTATTGGAGTTCTCTAATATTTACGACCGTGAACTAAGTTTAATTGCCATAGATGAGGTTTTTCATAATGACTATGTAGAATGGTTGGAAAAAGTTAAAAACCTTGCAAAAAATACGATTTGGAAGGACGTAACAACCATTAAAAGTATAATGAATTATCTGTTAGAGGAGGGAATGATAAAGGCGTTGCCATATAGAACTAAGAAATTTAAAGCCGTTGAGGAGGATTCCGATAGTATTTATTTAACCATGTCAGAACTTGAAAAAATAGAGGGCTTGGATTTATCCAATAATTTAAGGTTAGAGCGTGTTAGAGATTTTTTTATAGTTGGTTGCTATACTGGTTTAAGGTATTCCGACCTTTCAAAAGTGAATAAATACAGTTTTCTAAAAGACGAAGACGGAACGGAATTTATACAGTTAATTCAAGAAAAGACAGGCGACCCCGTGACCGTCCCCGTCCTCCACGTAGTTAAACAGATTTTTGAAAAGTACGGCTATCAATTACCAAGTATTAGCAATCAAAAAGTAAACGACTACATAAAAGAAGTTTGCCAACTGGCAGAGATAAACGAAACTGTTTCTAAGGCTATAACCAAAGGAGGGCAAAAGATAATAACTAACTATGAGAAATGGCAGTTAGTAACCGACCACACGGCAAGGCGTTCATTTGCTACCAATGCGTTTAAACGTGGCGTTAGTACGCTTGTTATCATGGCTATTACTGGACACAAAACCGAAAAATCATTTATGAAATATATAAAACTTGATGGAATGGAAAAGGCTAAACGCTTTACTTCTGACTGGTCAAAATATCGTGATGATAGCGAAGCCTCAAAGATTATTATTAAAGTATTAGCAAGCTAATTTAACTTATCCTTTACCATGTGGAGGTGTGCGTTCCCTCCGCTTAAAAAATCAAAATAAAAATCATGGAAGTTTACGAACTGGATTTAGAAAAATATACAAGTAATTTATTCCGTATTAGTCAAGATATTAAAGCGGATTTACCATTTATAAAAAAAAAATGGCAACAATGCAGTGATATTTTGAGCCGTTTAATTGATAGAGAAATTTCAAAAAAAGGAAGTGTTTTTAATGATGATGATTTGCCCCCTACGTCGGAATTGATAGACAAAGTTAGAAGTAAATTTTTATTTCTAATGAAGGAAATAAAGCGGATAGAGGAGGTTAAAGCGTTGTTTGAGTATGAGAGTTTAGGAGTAAAAGAGGTTTTGGCAGGATTAGAGTTGCCCGTGTTTTTGTTGCCTAATAATGAAGATATAGAGTTTATAAATAGTCTTAGAAGTGTTATTTTTGAGGATTTAAAAAAAGGTTTTGAGCGTGTTTTGCAGTCAAGTTCGATGTTAGAAATTGACATTATTAATGAGAAAATAAAAGACGTAAAGTATTGTTTTTCAGAATTTTATGAGAGTGGCGAACCAATTAAAATAAATTCAGTTTTGGGCGTTGATATATCAAATTTTAACCTTGCTCGTGATTTAGGAAAATTTGATTTTGTGCAATATTTAAAAGTAAGAAAAAATGATTTGTTAGAGATAGAGCCAATTGGTAAACAAGATGATTTAAAAAGAGAAATTAAAAGTTTGTCGCAAGTAATTATGTTGTTATATGAAGTTGGTTTTTTTGATTTGCCAATATTAAAAAATATTAGTTCGGATAATAAAAGAGGGGATTTAGTTAATAAAATCCTACGCATTAATGATGATAATACAAGAAAGTATATAACAGGATTACAAAATAAAGACAAAAACTATAACCCATTGAAACATAAAGAGTTATGCAAAGAGATAGTAAAAGATTATATTTTAGGGTAGTTTTTAGGGTACACCCTGTTAAGTTAATTATGATAAAGTAGGGGAAATTTACAACCGTCAAACGAAATACAACGTTTGACGGTTTTTTTATGCAAACTACCACAATAGTACAGGTGCAGCAAATAGACGTTAGCACCTTACTTTCTAACATTGACGGACTTATAGAGAATCGTTTAAAGTCTTTCATTCCCCAAACCTCCACGCAATCAGATGCAGAGGAGTTTTTGACCCGTGAGGAGGTCGCTAAACTTTTTAAAATATCACTCCCAACGCTCCACGACTGGACAAATAAAGGTTTATTAAAATCTTACCGTATCGGTAACAAAGTACGATACCGTAAATGTGAAGTATTGGCAAGTCCCAAAGCAACGCATGAGGAGGGCGTAAAGGTATGAGAAGTTATAATAATTTTAAGCGTACAGACCTTTATGATACTCTTTGTAAACAGGAAAATTCACTTAAAAATGTATTAGATACATTTGCGACTTTTAATGCTTTTGCTGGTGAATTGGCATTAGTTAAGGGTGATAAGATGGTTAAACGTAGTGCGTTAGCGGTTGAATATCTTTTAACTATTTACAATAGTTTGAGGGATTTTCCTTTATTGGTATGCTGTAATGAGACACACCCTAAAACGTTTGAATATCTTTCTATGATGCTTGCGGTGGCAAACGTTGCTAATGATTTAGAAATAATACTTTGTACTGATTTTATGCCTTTAAATGTTGGTTTAGATTTGCCCTTGTTGTCTATTGAGAAGGAAGTGGAAAGAGTATTTGGGTTTATTATTGAACTAAAAGAAGGGCTTGAAGTATGACAATTTGCCCAAATATAAAGAGCGGTTAGTAACCCTGCTGTATCTAAAATCTTAATTTATTTTTAATTCCCAAATTTTCCCGTAAATAATCACGCAATGATAGATTTTGTAAATCTTTCAGTATATAATCTTTTGTTCTCAAAGTGGCTTGAAAACGCTATTTTGAGGGAAAAAGGCTTCGATAAAATACTGGTAAGTGAAGACACGGGCGAAATATTAAGCAGAGGTAATGCAGAGTATAAAGGCTTGATTTTTAAGCTAATACCCTCCACTAAAATTACAGGCGAGTATGTTAAAATAGTAAGCGGTTCACTTCATAAATACTTTAATGGTGGCGAACATAATCATAATAGATTTACACATAATGACTGTGTACGTATAATCAATGAGTTATCAGAAATGTTTGATATTAACCCAACTGATAGCGTATTGCATGGTTTAGAGTTTGGTGTAAATCTTTACTTGCCATTCAGTCCCCAACGGGTTATAAAATCGGTAGTGGTACACGGAAATAAGCCATACGAAGCCATACAGTCAAATAGGCGTAAAGGTGTTGTTTGCGTTAGGAGTGAGTACAGTATCAAGATTTATGATAAGGGATATACAGACAAGCAACCCCAAAAGAATATTTTAAGGATTGAATACAGGGTTACGGATATGAGCCATTTAGGAAAATTTGGTATCAAATTATTATCTGATTTGATGGACGAAAACAAGGTTAATTTCTTGCTTGATTTACTGTTAGGTGCGTTAGAGAATACAATTTTTATACCTACGGATTTAGAAATTGAGCAACTAACAAACCATGAAAAAATCAATTTTCATGCAATGGGTAAGCCTTTATTTTGGAAAGAATTAACACGAAAACAACGGCATGACCAACGGTTACGTATTGATAGAATATTGAAAAAATGCAATACTATTGATTATAAAAATGAGTTGAAAAACAGGGTTGAAAACGAGTGGAAAAAGCTGTTTTTAGTGCCGAATGAAGCAGGAAAAAGTGTAACGTTTTCGACAACTTTAAAAGCAAGTGAAGCACACGAAAAAGGTAACGTTTTCGACAGTTCGTTCAGTATCGAAAACGTTACAAGTAGGCATGAAAAACAGAATACGGGGAATGAATCGGAAAATGAGGTTTTCAATAATCAGATTAGAACCTGTAAAACCTGTGGAAAAGATATTTCCATGAATAGGAAAGAATCTTTGTTTTGTTCAATAAAAAATAATCCGTTCGCAAAACGATGCAGGAACAAAGACAGTAACAAACGTAGAACTTTTAAAGCCCAAATAATGAGAGCAAAAAATAATGATAATTGGTTGCGGATAACTTACAAAGATTTAGATAATCCCGACCGCCCAAATTTTACAGACACGTTGCATAGTTCGGAGGTTACAATAAATCGTGGTTGGCTCAATACTATTGTATCAATTGAGATTTTGCACGAAGCCCCAACGCTTTACGGAAATGCCAACGAACCACACCCCGAAATTTTAACGGGTGTAAATGCTCGGAATTATGCAAGTAGTTTAACACGGGAAAATAGTAACGAAGCTAATTAATGTATATACATTGATTTTAACGATTGGTTTAGTTTTTTTAGTGAAAACTGTATTAAAATCGTTCATTTTACTTTGATTTTTAAAGATATTTAACTGAATATCAAATAATTAAACAAAAATTAAAGCAAAAAAATGTTTATTAAATAATCGTTCATCAAACTACTAAAAAGACGGTAAGGGTGTTATTTAGTCCATGCTTTGAGTTGTATTTTATGGGTTTTAAGCCCTTTTTAGGCAGTTTTAATGTTCAATTTTCTAACAAACGGCTCAAATTAGCCAAAATATGAAAGTAGGGGTATAGGTGTTTAGTGTCTTAAAATAACCTATAAAAATACGTTGTTGTTCGCTTTGGTGCTACGATGCCCAATTTTTCAAAAATTTTAAATTCACTTCAATTTCACTTTAATACATTCCACATTTACGCATGGAAAAGACAAAATTTAGAAATCAAAACAAGTATCAATCAGCATTGAGATATTTTACAATGGGACTGAACGCAAAAGAAATTAGTAAACTGTTGGATTGCTCGCATAGAACTATTGAAAAGTATATTTCAGATGGGCAATGGAAAAAGCCGACCGATAACCGAACATTAAAGGAAAAAGTGGTGGCGTTAGTGGATAGTGGTAAATCTTATTCAGAGGTCGCAAAAGAGTTCGGGATATGTAAAGCTACTGTTTATAACTATTTGAAGCGTGAGAGGGCTAAATGATGCCAATTTTTAAAGATTTGTATTAACTTTTAACCAATCCTTTGCACAAAATGGAAAATCAAGTAAAAAAGAAGTCAGTAGCGTTCCCAAAGCCAAATGTTATTGAACGTGTTTTAAGTATTAGAGAAGACTACGCTTCTATGACAACAAAAGAGGGTAGAAAATCGGTATTTGTTATTGAGAAACTGGCTAAAAAATATTTCTTAGCTTCCCGAACTATTGAGGATATTGTTTATTGTAATGGATATTACAAAAATATTTGAAGTTTGGCGTTTTATGATTTGTGAATGATAGGGTTTGGGGTTGCCTACTGGCTTTAAAGGCTCAATCATTCGCAATTCATAAAATGCAAGCCCAAACGGCAGGTTTCACGCCAACGATAAGCACGCACCAACGCAATAACCGCCAATTATGCACCCTATCAAAATAAATTCCTCCTCCTCTTTGGATTTTTGATTTTAGTATCTAAACTTTGTTACTCCTAAAATACAAAGTGAATATGAAAAATATTAAAATATTGCCCTGTGATGCAGACGGTAGGGGAAACCCCCGTAAACGCCTACTTTGTAGCGTTAGGACTGCTTAGACAGGGCTTTTTTATTTATTTAACTCCTAAAATACAAAGTCATGGTACATTTTACAAAAGACGGTTTCGTTATTACGGTTTCTGCTTTAAATCCGTTTTGCGACTATCAAACATTACAAAAAGGTTTAGCCGATGTAATGACATTAGTTTTTGCTAATAGGGATTCTATTCCCTCTAATGAGCCTATTTATTGTTTAGCTGATTTTATGAGTACGTTATCAGAAATTGAGCAAAAACAGAGTTATGAAATTGATAAATTAGTACAGAAACTATAAACAGAACGCCCAAACCTATTTGATAGATTTGGGCGTTCTTGTTTTGATTAAGTAGTGATTAAATACTGTTTAAATGATTGTAACCCTATAAAATCACCAACGCCCAAACCTACTTGATAGATTTGGGCGTTTTGTTGTTGTGGCAGATTAGGCAATAATGAAACCATAACAACCGATGGGGGAACGTTGACGTTAATCGCTGTTCATTACGAAATTAGTAAAAGTATTTTAAAGCACAAAGGACAACCTTTTGAAGTTGTCCCTTTTGGGTGGTCATCAGCATTACCTCTAACCTGTGCTTGTGTGGTAATTGGAGTGTGTCCGCTCACCTCCGCAAATGTAATATTTTTTTAGTTTTTTTGAGCAAATTTTTAAAACCGTCCCCCAAACCGTCCCCGTCCCCGAAAATGAAAAAGGTAAGTATCTGATATTTAGATACTTACCTTCGTTCGTTGTAGCAGGAACAGGACTCGAACCTGTGACCTTTGGGTTATGAGCCCAACGAGCTACCTACTGCTCCATCCTGCGGTGTTGTTTCCATTTGATTGGACTGCAAAGGTACGAAAGATTTTTGGTTATGCAAGTACCTGATTGAAAAAAAATAAATTATTTTTAAAATGTTTTAATTTCTACCTCGAAGAATTAACAATAAAATACCTCCGACAAGCATTAAACCGTAACTATTGCCATTTTTATACTTAAATAACCACCTGATATAATTAGGATTATAGAAAGAGTAATCATTTAATATGAAATAGTTTCCTTAGGCATAATCAATCCCTTAATCCTGCGACTTCAAACTCATCATCAATTCCTTAGCTTGCTTCACATTCGGGTTGATTTTATCTGTTTCTACTAAGCCATCACGTAGGCGAACGATGCGGTGAGCGTATTGGGCGATGTCGTCTTCGTGCGTAACCATTACGATGGTGTTGCCTTTTGAGTATAGTTGGTCAAATAAATCCATGATTTCGTAGGAAGTCTTGGTGTCCAAGTTTCCAGTGGGTTCATCCGCCAAAAGAATTGAAGGGTCGTTTACCAAAGCACGAGCAATGGCAACACGCTGGCGTTGTCCACCCGAAAGTTCGTTTGGTTTGTGATGAGCTCGATTTTCAAGTCCAACGCCTTTGAGAGTTAGCATCGCTTTTTCTATACGGTCGGCTTTGTTGTAACCTGCGTAAATCAAAGGCAAAGCAACATTTTCAAGTGACGATTGACGGGGTAAGAGGTTAAATGTTTGGAATACAAATCCAATTTCTTTATTACGAACGGTTGCCAATTCGTTTTCGGTCATTTGGCTAACATCTTGATTATTAAGGATATATTTTCCAGAAGTAGGCGTGTCTAAGCAACCAACAATGTTCATTAAAGTTGACTTTCCCGAACCCGAAGGACCCATGAAAGCCACGTATTCGCCTCGATTTACTGAAATAGAAACGTCTTTGAGAGCTTGAATAATTTCTTCACCCATGACGTAACGTCTTGAAATATTGGTAGTTTTGATGATTTCCATGTTTGCGTATTTATTGAGCATTTTGAGTTTGGAAACTCATTTGGGATTCAAGTTTAGAGCCTAAAACTATATTTAGATTCAAATGAAAATTTTTGAAATAGCTGCTAAAGCTATGAAACCTAACAAAATAGATAACCCTAAAGTGATTTTTGCATTTGGATTATCTTTTATTCTTTGATAGTTTAAGTAATTGGCAATTGAGAGACCGCCAAAGCCTATGAATCTTGTTATACTGTCTTGTTTTTCAGATATTTGAAAGTCTTGCCATTTTAATATGTATCTTGATAGTAAAGCAATAAATGCAATAGCTACTAAAACCATCTGTAGTTTTTTGTTTTGATTTACTTCCATGTTGGCGTGTTTAGGCGGCTGCTGCTTGTTTTTGTTGATACAATGAAATAAGAAATATACCAATGGCTAAACAAATTTCGTCTTCTTTATAGACATCTATTTTACCTGCATTTGAGAACCAATCTTTTTTGAAATGAATTAAAATATTTTGGTCGTCAAAAACTTCCCATTCACTTGAAAAGAAATCTGTCTTTTTAAAGTAAAATGTTTTTCCGTCTCTTAGATTAATCGTTGCATTACTTGTCCATGTGCTTAAATCGACATTTCCAATAAGATGACTTTGAGCATCGTAAATATCTACAGAGTCTGAAAATATTCCTTTGACATCGAAAAAGAAATCTTCATCCCCAATCCTGACATTGGTATCATAAGACCAAAAAGAATCTTTTTCGGTTCTAACGACTACTTTAGTTCCGTCTTTTATTTGATAAACGGAACTCCAAAAGTCTTTCGAAAAGGTAAGCGTTTGATTCATTGCTGTAAATGTTTTCTACAAAACAAACTTAACAATTTACTGAAAGCCAGCACTTGCCTTTTCGATGGATTGTTGTTTGGCTTGATAGGTTGGCAGAAAACGCTGATAATCGGTTGGGGATAGTTTTTGGAGTATGGCTAAACCGTCATTGGCGTATTCTTTCATACCAATATTTTGGGCTTGCGTGATATAGATTTCATAAAGTTTGGGAGAATCTTTTCGCCAAGAAATTGCTCGCATTACTACGTCGTAGGCTTTTTCAGGTTGTTTATTTTGGTTATAAATATTGACCGCTTTTTCAACAACTTTTTCATTCAATGGGAACTGCTTTAAAACTTGTTCTGCTTCTTTAATCGACTTAAAATCAGGCGTTTTTTTGTTTGAAAGAGATTCTTTTTTCAAAAATGTATTCAAAAGAACGCCAAAATATTTTCCTTTTTTATCAGTAGAGTCGGAGTTAGACCACATTTGCAAATTCTGAAATGCAAATAACTTATCGCCTTTATAATAATCTTGAATCATATTGGCAAAAGAAAGGTCTTCTGCGTATTCTTCATTACCTTCTTCTTCGGCAAGTGTACGAAGTGAAAGCGTATCACCTTGTGATTTTTGAGCCAAAGCAAAATTATAAGTCCACGCAAAATCTGCCACATTTCCTTTGCTTAGTGGAGGCACTTCTGTTTCCGTATTTTCAGTAGATTGTGCAACTAATTTTAAGGCTAATTTATTGCCTTGAAACGAATTGTACGCAATATTTTCGGTTTTACTCAGTATATCTTTTGCAAGACTACTTTTCCCATTGGTTGCCCAAAATGCCAATAAATTGCTGGCTGGCACTTCTGATTTTTTGGCATTTTTTACCGCCATTTCGTAATATATTACGGTAGAATCTGACAAGTTAGATTTGTTGTATAGATACGCCAAATTATTCTGTAATTCACCCGATTTTGGAAATTTCTGCAAGCCTTCTTTCAAGGTAAAAATGGCATCAAAAAAACTTTTTGCATCGAATAATGAACGGCTTAGTGCTTCATAGGAGTACGCAGAAGGATTTTTCGCTAAAGCCTGACGGAAATAAACACCCGCCGTTTCGTTGTCGCCCTGAGTGAGTGAAAGCGATGCTAAAGCGTAATTGGTTTTATGGTTGCGATGTTCGTAAGCTAAGGCTAATTTGTATTCAACTTCGGCAAATTTGTAGTCTTTTTCGGTGGTGTAATAATCGCCAAGACAGTTATAAAATGCAGCTGAAGCTTGTTTTACAGGGAAAAAATCTTTCAGAACTAACAATGATGAAATTACGATAACCGCTAAAATTTGGAACATCCAAACAGGGAATTTTAATGGTTTGAAAACAACTTTGTAAACCTCTAAACTTTGCTTGAAAAGTCCTGAAAAATTCACGAGAACATAGCCCAAAAACATAATTCCCATAGCTAAATGTGAGTAGGTGATGGCATCTTCTAAAGCTTCAGTCATTGGGTCGTTGGCAGTAGCAAATGAAAGCCCGCAAGTGGCAAATGTAATGATGGCTAAACCTGCGTAAATAAATGCTCCAGATTCTTCAAAATCCGTGATGGAAGCACTCAAGTTTCTACGGTTTCTAAAACCCCAAATTCCTAAAATGGTAGAGATAATTAACAACAAAAACGGACTCAAATAAATCATATTCCAGTCGATAATCTTGTTGTTGTTTAGGAATGTTAATAATACATTTGCTAAATATATCGTGCTAATTATTAGGAAGTTATTTAGTGATTGTGTGCTTTTTGTTGAGGTTGTAATGAATAAAAAACCATTGATGATTTCATAAGAAATTAAGAAAATAAACCCTACACTCAAAAGCATTGCACCCGCAGTTCGGTAGCTTGAAAGTAGTAAAAAGGGGTGATTTACGGATGAAAATTTATAGATACCAATTCCCAGTAAAATAGTGATGAAAAGAAACGTTCCGAAGCGTTTTAGAATATCAATATCAGGGCGAAAAGCGTGGAAAAAATAGCTTGTTCCAACGTATAAAACGATGAGTCCGACGTTGAGATAATTGTTGGCAAGGTTGAAAATTAATCCAAAATTGAAGGTAACAATTAACAAAATAACTGAACCCATAAATATCAAATACCAAAACCTATTTACGGCTGATAATGCCGAGAGAATTAATAAAAAGCCCAAAACGAAAAGTCCCAAGAAAATATAATTCCCAACGATATTAATTGCCATTGATGAAGCCACAAATTGCTCTGTAACGGTGATTGCTTTGGCAGGAATAGTAAGCGTTTCGTCGGGCGAAACTTTAAATTGGTCAAGCACAACGGGCAAATCATTTAATTCACTTAGTACGTCCCAATGGATAACATTTTCTAAGCCTTTGAAATAGGCTATTCCAAAAATTAACAGCGATATAACAAGGATAGATAACGAGAAAAGATAAAGAATACGGGTAGGCTTTTGCCAGTTCGCCCAGAATTGTAATTGATTCATAATTGGTTGTTTTTCTTAGAACAAAGTTAGGCAGGAAATATTGTTTGGGAAATGGAGTTTGTTGTTTGGAGGACGGAGTTTAGGATAAAGTTAACGTAGTCAGCGTTCAAAACGCTGACTACGTTGCTGATTTCGTAAAACAAGTTTTGTGAAAATCTTAGCTATATCAAATTTACCGATTTTTGTTTCTTAACGCTTCTCAATAATTGCCGTAGTCAATCGACTAACACAAACTAAATCGCCAGCTTCGTTAGTAATTTTTATGTCCCAAATGTGCATAGTTCTGCCTACTTTCAAAGGCGTGCATTTGGCATAAACGTAACCATCACGAGCAGATTTTAAATGATTTGCATTGATTTCTACGCCAACTGCTGCTTGTTTTTCGGGGTCAATGGATAAATAAGAAGCAATACTGCCCAATGATTCCGCCAAAACTACCGACGCTCCGCCATGTAAAAGTCCCATTGGTTGTTTGGTTCGGTTATCAACTGGCATTTTAGCACAGATATATGCTGAATTTAGTTCGGTAAACTCTATGCCAAGAAGTCCAACCATATTATTTTCGCTCATTTTATTGAGCATTTCCAATGAAACTGAGGTATTTATCATTTTATCTATTGTTTTTTAGTTCATGAATAACGCAATTGTTTGAGTCAAATCCTGCTATCATTTAGCAAAAATATTATCAATATGTCTTAGTTTACCATCAATCTTTAAATATGTGTTCGCTTTTGACTGAAAACCTGTACTTTTGCGTGAAAATTAGTAACTACAAATGTCTAATAGAAGGCAGTGGTTGTAGGAAGTCAATTTTCTCTCAAAAGATTGTTGGACTATTTACTTTTGCAAATCGCTTTTCGCTCAAATTTAACCTTACGAATCAATGTCTAACGACCAGCCACCAATTCATCATACCAAGACCATTTATTTAATTCGTCACGGAGAAACTGATTTCAACCGTCAGGGAGTTGTTCAAGGAAGTGGCGTAGATTCTTCTCTCAATGAGTTGGGACAAGCTCAAGCTGAAGCTTTTTTTCAAGCTTATCAACATCTTGACTTCGATAAAATTTATACCTCAGTTTTACAAAGAACGCATCAGTCGGTAAAGAAATTTATCGAAAAAGGACATTCTTGGGAACAATATGAAGGCTTAAATGAGATTAGTTGGGGCGTGCGTGAAGGTAAAATCCCAAACAGTCGTGATAATGAATATTATAAAATTTTGATTGATAGTTGGGTTGAAGGCAAAACCGATATGCCATCGGAAGGCGGTGAAAGTCCAGAAGATGTGGTAGCCCGTCAGAAACCCGTTTTTGAAATAATTCTTAGCCGTCCCGAAGAAACAACCGTTTTAGTCGCTATGCACGGGCGTGCCATTCGTATTCTCTTGACCCATTTAATGGAACGTCCTCTGCACGAAATGGATACTTTCGACCACGCTAATTTATGTTTGTACAAATTGATTTACGATTATAAAACATCAAAATTTACCGTTGAATTAGCCTGTGATGTTTCGCACTTGGAAGGTCTATCATAATAATTGACCTTTCAAAATCTTCCGTTTATCCACATTACTTTCCGTTTACTCAATTTTCCCAACGTTTTCCACACGATTACGCTAAATTGTTGTTGTCTAAAGGTAAAACTTTAATTAAAATTCATGTCAAGAACAAAACTATATTGGACATTACAAATCTTTGGCTGGTCGGCTTGGCTTGCCAACGAAGCGTTGATATACGCCAATAATTATGGGTGGTCGCTTGACTGGTTTGTTGCTGCCGTCTTGAATGTTGTGATTGCTATTTTAATGACCAATAATTTCAGAAAAATCATTAAAAAATATGGTTGGGTAGAACTTCCCATTGAAATGGTAATGCCCCGTATTCTATTGGCAGTAGCAACAATGTCAATTTTTATGGCTTTAGCAAACATTCCACTCGACTCATATCTTTTACGGGAACACGAAGAGGCTGATTTATGGTCGTTTTTCTTTATCCTACAATATATTTTCAATTGGGCGAAACCCTTAATGATTTGGACTCTTTTCTATTACGCTTCTCATTATTTTGAACGGAAATCAGAGGTTGAAGTAGATAAAATCCGCTTAGAATCATCCGTAAAAGAAACAGAATCGAAGGTTTTGAGGGCTCAAATGAATCCGCATTTTATGTTTAATGCTCTAAATTCAATCCGTGCCTTGATTTTGGAAGACCCCGATAAAGCCCAAAAAGCCGTTACGCAATTATCTAATATTCTGAGAAGTTCTTTGTTAGCAGATAGACGAAAAACGGTTTCACTTTCGGAGGAATTAAGAACGGTTGAAGATTATTTAGCCTTAGAAAAAATCCGTTACGAAGAGCGTTTACAAGTTCGGAAGAATATTTACCCCGAATCATTGACGGTACAAGTGCCACCCATGTTGTTACAAACTTTGGTAGAAAATGCTATCAAACACGGTGTGTCAAAACCCGTAAAAGGTGGTTTTGTGAGTTTGGAAGCACAAGTAATTGATAAAGTTTTGTTGATGACTATCAGTAATACAGGCGTTTTGGAAAGTACAGAATCGGAAGGATTTGGCTTGCAAAATACTGCTCACCGCTTGGAATTATTGTTTGGTCCAGAATCAAAATTTAAAATATTTCAATCAGCCAAAGATGTAGTAACGGCTGAAATCACAATTCCAATTCCACAAATAGAATCAGAAAAAGCGAACCCTTTGACGAAGATTACTAATTTGGTGAAGGTGGGTTGATAATATCAACACTCGTCCAGATTTACAATTTGGATTAGCAATATTCTAAAAACTGATAACTGAATAATATGAAAGCTCTAATCGTAGATGATGAACGTTTGGCAAGAAATGAACTGAAACGCTTGCTTGAAAATTTTCCAAAAATTAATATCGTTGGTGAAGCCGCCAATGCGGAGGAAGCCGTTGAGTTGATTGACCAATTGCATCCAGACCTTTTGTTTTTGGATATTCAAATGCCAGGAAAAACGGGTTTCGATTTGCTGACTGACCTTGAAGGATACGTTCCAGAAGTCATTTTTACGACTGCCTACGATGAATATGCCATCAAGGCTTTTGAGTTTAATGCTTTGGATTATCTTTTGAAACCCATTGAATTACACCGACTTAGCGAAGCCGTTCAGAAGGTTGAGGAAGAATTTGACCGTCAAAAACAATTGACTGAAACCACAAAAGACAACACAACCGTACTTTCTGAAAACGACCAAGTATTTGTAAAAGACGGAGAAAAATGTTGGTTTGTGCGTTTAGGAAATGTTCGCCTTTTTGAATCAATGGGTAATTATGTTCGTCTTTATTTTGACGACCAAAAGCCTTTAGTTTTGAAATCATTAAATGCTTTGGAAGACCGATTAGACCCTAAAATTTTCTTCCGTGCCAACCGTAAGCATATCATCAATTTAAAATACATTCAAAAGATAGAGCCTTGGTTTTCAGGAGGTTTGCAAGTAACCTTGCGTGAAAGTGGAGATAAAATCGAAATCTCACGTCGTCAAGCAATTCGTTTTAAAGAACTATTGAGTTTATAAGAATAATGTCTACCAAAAGGGTTTTAACAATGTGTTGAAACCCTTTTTTAATATCCATAGTTTTGTCTTTATTGAGGACTTTCGTCAAAACCACCGAATTTGTCTTTAATTTTACAGAAATGTTAAGATTTTATATGAGACAATTGACTTATTTATTGATATTAAGTGCTTTTTTGACCTCTTGCGAAGCTGAAAACCAAGAAAGACAAACGAAAAAATATTTTGATTTGAAGGGATTAATCGAGCAGCAAATTCAAGTTTTGCAAAAGAGAAAACCGATGATTCAAAAGACTATTTCAATGGCTGAAAAATCTGAAAAACAGCAGGTTAAATCAGTTGATTGGACAAAAGAATTGGAACTATTCACGCAGATAGATTTGAATAAACCTGCCTATATTAGCAGTTATAGCATTGATAGTTCTGCCAACGGAATGAAGTACGTTTTGAAAGAAACCGAAAAATTGCCTGTTAAATATTTGACTATCAGCAAAGTAGGAGGGAAGACAACCCAGATTGAAGCTTTAGTAAGCAATGAAAACTATTTGTATCAGTCCGAAAAGCATTTGAAATTGTCACTGATTAATGAGCAACTATCTGATTATCAAATTGATGGGTTTCAAAAAGTGGTGTTTGGGGATAAAAAAGATTTTAAGATTAACGGTAAAATTGCACAATGATAATTCAATTTTTCAAGAAAGTTTTTGTGCTTTGTTTACTGCTTGTACTGAGTCTTTACGCCTTATCGTACATGGTGGATGCTGGACTTCGGAAGTCTCGAAATGATTATTTTGCTTCTTGGAATGATTTGTATTCTTCCAAGATGAATGCCGACCTGCTCATGATGGGTTCTTCACGGGCGGCATTTCATGTTTCTCCCAAAATTATAGATTCCACTTTGTCCCTTAATTCCTACAATTTAGGGCTTTCCGCTTGGCATTTTGATATGCAATATGCTCGTTTCAAAATGTATTTACAGCACAATCGCAAACCTAAATACATTATTCAAAATGTAGATGTTTATGGGTTTTCAAAGCGAGCAGACGTAGCGGATTACCAACAATTTTTGCCTTATATTCAGGATACTATTTTGCAAGAAACCATTCGTGGACATAAAGGAGAATTTGACGTTTATCAAAGAAATATTCCTTTATTAAAATATAGAAACCTGCAAAATTTAGCGTTTGAGGGATTTTTTACTTTTTTAAATTATCCGAATTTATACGATTCTACGGCAAATTATAAAGGTTATCGAGGTAATAACTACGCTTGGAATCAAGATTTTGAGAGATTTAAAAAACGATTTCCTAAAGGAGCAAAATATACTTTTAACAAAGAAGTAAAACGCCAATTTAAGGAGTTTTTAGCATTTTGTCAGCGTGAAAATATTAAAGTATTTTTGGTGTACGCTCCAGAATATTTTGAAGTGCAACCCTATTATAAAAACAAAGCTGAATTAATTAATTTATGCACCGAATCCGCCAAGAAATACCATTGTCATTTTTTAGATTATTCTAAGGATTCCCTTTGCTACAATCGTCAATATTTCTATAACTCTCAGCACTTAAATAAAAGAGGAGCAGAGTTGTATTCTAAGGATTTAGGGAAGAAAGTAAAATTGCTTTTATGAAATGTAACCATTTTAATATTTTCTTGCGTCTTTAAATATAATAAAACTATGTATGATAAGAAGCTATAATATTAGAAATCATGCAAGATAAGAACCTACAAATAGCCTTTTAATAATTTTATAATCTACTTACCTACTCAAAATTGGCTTTTCCCTCAAACCGTCGTACTTTTGTACTTCAAATACCCAGAAAACTATTTCATGAATATATTAGGAATATCAGCATTTTATCACGACTCAGCCGCCACTATTACACAAAACGGCGAAATTATTGCCGCTGCTCAAGAAGAACGCTTCACTCGTATTAAACACGACCCTGCCTTCCCTACCAAAGCCGTTGAATATTGTTTGATGGAGTCTGGATTGTCTTTGGATAAATTAGATGCGATTGTTTTCTATGACAAACCGCTTTTAAAATTTGAGCGTTTGTTAGAAACCTATTATGCTTTTTCACCAAGTGGACTTCGCTCGTTTTTGACTTCAATCCCTGTTTGGTTAAAGGAAAAGATGTTTTTGAAGAGAATGTTGTACGACGAACTTTTCAAAATCGGTCAATTCGACAAGAAAAAAGTTAAACTTCTTTTTCCAGAACATCACCTTTCGCACGCTGCCAGTGCATTTTATCCTTCTCCTTTTGAAGAAGCCGCCGTATTGACTATCGACGGTGTTGGCGAATGGGCTACGGCTTCTATTTGTCATGGAAAAGGTAAGGATATGACCATTCTGAAAGAATTGCAATTTCCACACTCATTGGGTTTGTTATATTCTGCAATCACTTATTTTGCAGGATTTAAAGTAAATTCTGGTGAATATAAATTGATGGGTCTTGCTCCGTATGGCGACCCAAATTCAGAAAATACAAAGCGTTATGCTGATATTATCCGTACAAAACTGATTGATATTCACCCTGATGGCTCTATTTGGTTAAATCAAAAATATTTTGATTATGCCACTGGACTCCGCATGGTGAAAGATAAAGAATGGGAAAAACTTTTCGGTTTTGCTCGTCGTGAATCTGAAACAAATCTTCAACCAGAACACTGTGATTTTGCTTTAGCGGCTCAAATTGTTACGGAAGAAATCGTGATTTTAATGGCAAAAGAAGCCAAAAGATTAACAGGTTCTGATAATATTTGTTTGGCGGGTGGTGTTGCGTTAAACTGCGTTGCCAATGGAAAATTGCAAAACGAAAAGATTTTCAAAAATGTTTATATCCAACCAGCCGCAGGTGATGCAGGTGGAGCTTTGGGTGCGGCATTAGTGGGAGAATATATTTACTTCGGACAAGAACGCAAGCATACAGCAGGAGCTTTAGACGAAATGAAAGGCTCTTATTTAGGCCCAGAATATTCAGATGTTGATACACGTTTGATGGCGAAAAAATACAATGCCGTTTATACTTATTACGAAAACTTTGAAGAATTAGCGGCTAAAACTGCCACTGCTTTGGCAGACGGAAACGTAGTCGGTTGGTTTCAAGGTAGAATGGAATTTGGTCCTCGTGCCTTGGGTGGACGCAGTATTTTGGGCGATGCAAGAAACGAAGAAATGCAGAAAAAACTAAACCTCAAGATTAAATATCGTGAAGGTTTCCGTCCGTTTGCTCCTTCGGTTTTGGCAGAAGATGCCGCTGAATATTTTGAATTGGAAGGTACTTCGCCGTATATGCTTTTGGTACACGGGGTTCAAGAAAAACGTAGAAAGAAATTACCTGATAATTACCGTGCCTTGCCTTTGATGGAGAAATTGTACTATCTCCGTTCAGATTTACCATCAATTACACACATTGATTTCTCGGCTCGTATTCAAACGGTTCATAAGGAAACCAACCCAAGATATTGGACTTTAATTGACCAATTTAAGCAACAAACAGGTTATGGTTTGGTGGTAAATACCAGCTTCAACGTGCGTGGCGAGCCTATCGTTTGTACACCAGAAGATGCTTATAAATGCCTTATGCGTACAGAAATGGACTATTTGGTAGTAGGTAATTTTATTTTTGATAAAAGAAATCAACCAGAGTGGGGAGAAAAAGACGACTGGAAGGACGAATTTAAGTTAGACTAATGAATACATTCAAAATCATCTTTTTACTGTTACTATTAAGCGTCTTGGGTTCGTCAGGATTGCTACTGCTTGACTTGTTGAGAGGTGATGGTAATGGTATTGTAGCAGGAATTAATCTTGCTCCCGTTGCAAAATACTTGACTTATGCTTTTTTAGCGTATTCGTTTTGGTATGCTTTTAAGCAGAAAATTGGGTGGTTACAAAATGTTGTAATGTCTGGTTTGATGATTTTCTTAACGGTTCTTCTGTTAGAATGGATTTGTGGAATTATCTTGAAAAAACAAGGAGAACTTGCTCCCAAAATTGAAGGCCCAACACATTCAATGAATTGGGATAATGTTTTAGGATATAAACCAAAACCCGATACCATTCATACAGGAACACGCACAAAAGACGGCAAAGTTATTTATAGTATCACTTATTCAACGGATGCTAATAGCTTGAGAGTCACGCCAATAGATACCACTAAGCCACGAATAAAATACGCTCAGTTTTTTGGTTGTTCAATGACTTTTGGCGAAGGTGTTCAAAGTAATGAGACTTTACCGTATTACTTTGCAAAATTTGATAGTACCTATCGTTCCTACAATTTGGCATATAGTGGTTATGGTCCACACCAAATGTTGGCTCGTTTAGAAACCAATCAGTTAAAGGATATTGTCAAGGAAAAATCTGGAGTTGGCATTTACATTTATATCAATGACCACGTAAATCGGGTGTTGGGTACAATGACCAATTTTAGCTATAACGGAGGTAATGCCCCTTATTTTCATAAAGTAGACGAAGAACTTAAACATGATGGATTATTTAAAGATAGTCGTAAAATTAGAAGCTTGATTTTTGAGGAATTATTGAAAAGTAATATCTTAAAATTATTCAAAATTGGCTATCCTTTCAAGATTAAGGATGAAGATTATGAATTGACCGCCGAAGTGATGGCTCAGTCAGCAAAACTTTATAAAGAACAGTTTGGTAATGATAATTTTTATGTAATTATTTATCCAACTTCGGTAAATAGTTCTTTGATAATCAATTTGTTAAAGCAAAAAGGCGTGAAAGTTTTAGATTATTCAAAACTATTTAACCCGCTCGATGATAAATACGCTATCCCGTTTGACGAACACCCAACGGCATTGGCAAATGAAATTTTGATTAAACAATTAGTAAAAGATATAAACTGAATTTGAAGATTTGATAATAAGGTAATTTGGCAACGAAAGAGAAAGACTCTATCTTCAAATTAACCAATTATCAGATAACCAAATTATCAAATTAACACAATCATGGATTTTTTATCAGACCTTTTTAATTTTCTAAGAGAGCGTAAAAAGTGGTGGCTCTTACCAGTTATTGTTGTATTGTTATTAATCGGTGTACTCATCGTTATTGGCGGTGGCTCAGCTATTGCACCATTTATTTATACGTTATTCTAATTTTGATTTAGTGAATGAGTGAATACAGCTAAACATGGCGAATGTATTCACTCAATCACTCAATCACTAATTAAAACATGAAAAGAGAAAAAAATCTTGAAACCATGCTTGTCATTACGGTGGGTATGTTGGTATTATATTTTGTATTTAGAGAAAAAACTTGGTCGAACAACCTCCTAATTGCTTCTTTAGTAATTGGCTTAATTGGCGTTTTTTCTGACTTCTTGAGCGAGAAAGTTGCTTGGGTTTGGGGAAAAATTGCTCATATCATGGGTACTTTCAATTCTTACGTTTTATTATCAATCATCTTTTTTGTGTTTCTTACACCAGTCGCTTTTTTATTCAAATTGACTCGTAAGGATTCATTAAAATTGAAAGCTCAAAAAAATGGTACAGTCTATGAAGAACGTAATCATTTGTATGTAGCAAAAGACGTAGAAAACGTTTGGTAATGGATAGGTTTTAGGAATTAGTTGTTAGGTTTTAGATTTAATCGGTTGCTAACACCTAATATCCATGCCCTAATACCTAAATAAAAATGATAAAAATAATCATACCTCTTTATAACGACTGGGAAGCTCTCGATTTATTACTCCAAGAAATAAAAAAGAGCGTCTCAGTCGAACTGTTTTCTAAGTTGTCTTTCGTAATTGTGGACGACTGCTCGTCTGTTGAATGTGATATAAAACAATTCTCTTCTTATAATTTATCAATTATTAGACTTTGGCGTAATGTAAGTCACCAAAAAGCAATTGCTTTGGGGCTTTCTTATTTAACACAAGCGTCTGATTTTGAAAAAGTTATCGTAATGGATTCGGATGGAGAAGATAAACCTTCTGATATTCAACGCCTTTACGATGCCTCTCTGAAAGAACCCAACAAAATTATTTTTGCCCAAAGAGCCAAACGTAGCGAAGGATTAGTGTTTAGAATTGGTTATACAGTTTATAAATTCCTTTTCGGATTATTGACAGGCAAAGTTATCGAGTTTGGTAATTTCAGTATTTTACCGTTTCGACAAGCCCAAAAATTAGCTTATGTTTCTGAGATTTGGAATCATTTTCCTGGAGGAATTATTCGCTCAAAATTGCCGTATTCTTCTATTCCGATTGAAAGAGGAACTCGTTTGGCTGGTAAATCTAAAATGAACTTTGTTTCTTTAGTTTTACACGGTTTAAGTGCGGTTTCTGTTCATCTTGACACCGTTGCAGTGAGAATCCTCATTGGTTCTTTATGGATGACGTTTATAGCGGGCGTAGGGGCAATTATTGTCGTCATTGTGAAATTTTTATCGCCTGCCAATGCTTCGCCAGGTTGGGCAACTACTTTGGTTACGGCTTCAATAATCATTATTTTACAGGCATTATTGAGTTCATTGTTTTTGATTTTTACGGTATTAAATTACCGCACTCAAAAGCATTTTATCCCAGCAAAAGAATATTCAGATTTTATCGAAAAAATAGAAAAAGCGTGAAGGAGTTTATGAGTGGATTTTCCCTAAGATAGAGATTATCTTCCTTTTTTAATCGTAAATTTTTGCGTTTCCATTATATAAGAATAATATGAAATTAAGCGTAGTCATTCCTGCTTATAACGAAGAAGAATCTCTTCCTGAAACTTTACGTTCATTGTACGAAACGTTGGTCAAACATAATATTGACCATGAAATTTGCGTGACCAATGATAACTCAAAAGACCGTACAGAACAGGTTTTACAAGACTTGCAAAAAGAAATACCGACTTTAGTTTATTTTACCAATAAAGGACCAAATGGCTTTGGATATGCTATCAGATACGGTTTAGAACGTTTTTCGGGGGATTGCGTAGCAGTGATGATGGCAGATATGTCGGATTCGCCTGATGATTTGGTGAAATATTACAACACCATGATTGAGCAAGATGTAGATGCTGTTTTTGGTAGTCGATTTATCAAAGGAGGAGCCGTTTATGATTATCCAAAAGTTAAATTATTTATTAATCGTGTTTCTAATTTTGTGATAAAAATGCTCACAGGAATTAAAACAAACGATACTACCAACGCCTTTAAACTTTATAAACGAGAAACCATTGAAGGGGTAAAACCTTTCATGTCAGCCCATTTCAATTTAACGGTTGAATTACCACTTAAAGCCTTTGTTCGTGGGTATTCATACACCGTTGTTCCGAATAGTTGGCAAAATAGAAAGTATGGAAAATCAAATTTAAAGATAAAAGAAATGGGCAGTCGTTACTTATTCATTTTGCTCTATTGTATGATTGAAAAGTCATTTTCAAGAGGGGATTATATGAAAAAGTAAAGAATTTTATACGAAAAAGTGTTTCAATTCTGACATTTGAAAAATCAAAAATGTCATTATAATACCCCAAAACAAGGCAAAAACTAACATTGAAAACAAAATTTTAGGAATTGGTACTTTGAATGAAAGTGCCAATAATGTTCCACCGATTGGGGTAAAAAATAAAGGAGTAAAGCAGGCTATTCCCCAGATGCCTAATTTTTGCCATATTTTCACGGCAAATCGACTTCTTTTTGAAAATAACTTCGGCTTTGTTTTTCTATATTTCGCCATCAGTTTCTGAATTTCTCTTCCCAAAAAAGACATTATTGTTACCATCGACATCATTCCGATGATTGAACATATAGCAGTTTCTTGCCATGTTAGTCCCAGAAAAATTCCTGCAATAGGCCCGTTAAAAAATTTAATAGCTGTGGCTAAAATAACTGTAAAATATTTACCGAATGGCATGGTTTTGGGGTCAGGATACTTAAATAATTCTTATCTTGCGAAGGTATTTCTCGCAGGGAAACTAAGCCCTAACAATTTAAAATTATGTTAAAAAAAATACTCTTACTTATTTTATTCGTTTGTATATCAATAAGTTACCATTCAAAAGCTCAAAGTGCATTTGCCCCTTTGAATCAAGACTACTATCATCTTATCGACCGCTTCGAGATAAAAAGAGGAAAATTCTCGGAAGGTTTTCACACAACAGTTAAGCCATTTACTCGCAAAAGTATCGTCGCTTTAGTTGATAGCGTATGGAATGATGGTTCTGTCGATTTATCACCGCAAGATAAGTTCAATCTCGAATATTTGGAAAATGATAGTTGGGAATGGGCGAAATCCGATTCAGCCGGTAAAAGTCGTAAACCTATTTGGAATGTTTTTTACACTAAAAAAAGTGATGCTTATTCCAGTTCTAACGACGTTTTTGATATTCATATTAATCCAGTAGTCAATTTTGAAGTAGGAACGATTGAAGGCAAAAATGCAACTTCTACTACGCTCAATACTCGTGGTGTCGAAATTAGAGGAATGATAAATCGAAAAGTAAGTTTCTATACTTTTTTGACGGATAATATTTCCCTAATTCCTGATTATGTTAAAGAATTTGCTGATAAATATAATCAAAATGAACAACGTGTTGCTGGCAGACTTCCTGGTATGCCAGGGGAAGGACTTACCAAAGAGTTTCGCCAAGACCCACTCAGTACTGATTTCTTCTCTGCTCGTGCTTACATTACTTTTCAAGCTACCAAAAATATTCAAGTCCAATTTGGGCATGATAAAAACATTGTTGGCAATGGTTTTCGTTCTTCGATACTATCTGACAACGCTGCTCCGTATTTGTTCCTAAAGTTAAACACAAATATTGGTAGATTTCAGTATCAGAATATATTCTCTCAATTGGTTTACACAGGTTTTAAGCCAAATGACCAAATTTTTCCGAGAAAGTATATGACAATGCACCATTTGAGTATCAATATCTCTAAAAAACTTAATATTGGTTTGTCTGAGAGCGTTATTTTTCAGAGAGATAGTACAACAGGGAGTGGTTTTGATTTGAATTATTTGAATCCTGTAATTTTTTACCGTTTTGTAGAAAGTTTTCAAGGCAGTGCCGATAATGCTTTTTTAGGAATTGATTTTAAATGGAATTTTGCGAAGAAATTTTCTTTATACGGTCAATTTATGTTGGATGAGTTTAACTCTAAACAGTTTTTTAAAGGAACAGGTTTTTGGGCTAATAAATACGCTATACAAGGAGGATTGAAATACATTAATGTTTTTGGAGTTGATAATTTAGACTATCAAGCAGAAGTTAATGTTGCCCGTCCTTATACTTATAGCCATTATGATGATGCGAATTATTCTCATTATAATCAAAGTTTAGCTCATCCATTGGGGGCAAATTTTGCAGAATGGTCACATATTATTCGTTGGCAACCTATCAAAAGACTACAATTGACTGGTCGAGTTATTTATGCAAAATTTGGAGAAGACCGTACTACTACCGAAAACTGGGGTGGTGATATTTTGAAGGATTACGACACCAGAAGTAGAAAAGTGCTCTACGATGACCTCTACGGAAATTATATGGGGCAAGGTAGAAGTACCGTTACCACTATCCTTGACCTAAGAGCCTCTTTCCAAATTAAGCATAATTTATTTATCGAAGGGCATTATATGAACAGAAAATACGATAGTTCGGTTGATAAATTAGATTATACCAATAGGATTTCTTCGTTGGGAATTCGTTGGAATGTGCCAGCCAGACAAATGTTTTTCTAAACTATTTTTCTCCGTACTCAATCGTAGCTTTTGCTGAAGTGTTGGACTCATTATGCAGACGGTCAAAAGAAGTGATATGATAAACGTATCCACGAGCTTTTTCAGCAGTGGAGTCTGTAAATGTATTTTGTCTTCCAACGTAAAGCATTTTGTCAACTCTTTGAAAATCAGGAATTTCTGCTCTTTCAAAACGATAGACGGCATAGTAAGTATTTTCATTGCCATCACTTGCAACTTCACCAGGTTGCCAAGTTAATATTGGATTTCCAATTTCATTACGAGTAATAAAAACCTTTTTTGGGGCAAGCGGTGGTATATTATCTTTCCAAGGCATGGCTGGAATGATAGCAGGTTTTCGATAAAAATCAGTTCTAAGAGAGTCTTGAAATCCACCATAATTTTCTGTTAATGACTTTGAACTGAAAAATAAACCTCCATCAATTTGAGGAAATTGACGGTCGAGGCGAATTTGTGAAGGGGCTTCCGTCAAACTCCAACCTGTTTTTATTTTATACACGCCATGACCAATGTAAAGGTGTTTGCCAAAAGCATTTTCCATCCACCATTTTGATAATTCTTTATATGGAACTTTGGCATGGAGGCGGTCGAAGTAAATTTGAGGAGCAATATAATCAATCCAACCCTGCGACAACCATTTGCGAGTATCTGCATATAAATGCCCAAAAGAAGTTTGTCCTGCCTGTGTACGTGAACCTTCGGGCGTAGCAGTGCTATAATTTTTCCAAACACCAAATGGACTAATCCCAAATTTAACATGAGGTTTATTTTTCTTGATGGCTTCGCTGATTTGGAAGATTAGTAAATCGGTATTGTTGCGTCTCCAATCTTCAATATTGGTGAAGCCGTTATTATATTTCCTAAAAGTTGCTTCATCTCGCAATACTTGCCCCGTTACTTGATAGGGATAGAAATAATCGTCAAAGTGAATTCCATCAACATCATAATGTTTTACAATGTCTAAGACTACATTCGTGATGTATTCTCGTACTTCAGGAATGCCAAAATTGAGTAGTTTTTGACCGTCATAAGTTAGCATCCATTCTGGTTTTCGGTTGCTAATGTGGTCAGGAGTGACGCTCGTAGCACGTCTAAAAGTAGCACGATTGAGGTTTAGCCAAGCGTGAAATTCTAAATTACGGTCATGAGCCTCCGTAATCATGAAGCTGAGAGGGTCGTAAAAAGGATTGGGGAATTTACCTTGTTGTCCTGTCAAAAACTCTGACCAAGGTTCAACACTACGGGCATAATATGAATCACAAGCATCTCTAACCTGAACCATAACTGCATTCAGATTAGAGCGTTTGTGTTCGTTTAGGATACGAATAAAATCAAGTTTTTGTTGGTCTGAATCATGCTCGCCACGTTTTGGCCAGTCAATATTTTCAACGGTAGCAATCCACACCGCCCGAAACTCATATTTGGGCGGATTACTTAATTGACGGTTTTTTTGGGCGTGACAACTAAGGGAAATAAATAGTATTAAGAGTAAAGTTTTAATAACTTTTTGTAGCATAATCAAGTAAGGAATGTACAGCGACTATGCAAGTTATTAAATTTATTCTTCAATCGAAAACATATAGCCTACGCCTTTTAGGGTTTTAATGTATTGTTCTGGGATTTTTTCACGTAATTTACGGATGTGAACATCCACCGTTCTCTCGACTACATAGACATCCACGCCCCAAACTTTCTCTAATAATTCATCACGATTGAAGACTTTATTTGGGTGTTTTGCCAAGAAATAAAGCAGTTCAAACTCCTTTTTAGGCATCACTAAAGGATTACCATTGTTGATAACGCTATAATTGGTACGATTGATTGTTAAAACGCCAATTTCTATCAATGAATCGCTTTCAACTTGTTGGGTATCTCTACGCAGAATTGCTTTAATTCTACTAACTAAAGCACGTGGTTTGATAGGTTTAACGATATAATCATCAGCTCCTACGTCAAATGCAGCGACTTCTGTATATTCTTCTGCACGAGCCGTAAGGAATAAGATATACGTATCTTTAAATTCAGAAATTTGTCTAATCTGACGAGCCGTTTCAATGCCATCTTGACGAGGCATCATTACATCCAAAAGTATTAAATCGGGTTTGAAATCTTTTGCAACTTCTAAGGCTTGAAGACCATCGCTTGCAGATGCTGTCTCGAAACCTTCCTTGTTAAGGTTATATTCTAATAATTCAATGATGTCTGGGTCGTCATCAACTAATAGAATTTTGGGGGTAGGTAAAGCGTTTGCCATATTGAAGTTTATCATTACATTACAAAGTTAGCTACCTCAATGTTACGGAATTGTTAAATATAAATGAAAAGGGATGGGGGAGTTTATGAGTGATGAGTTTATGAGGAGTAGTTGTGTGGTTGAAGTTAGTGATAAGTCTGTAAATCGACTAACTGTCGACTTACAGACTTATCACTAACAACTTTATCTATACCAAACTCAAACCCGTCATGATTGCAGGTTTTTCGATACCCATTAATTCTAAAACGGTAGGAGCAATGTCTCCTAATTTTCCATTTCTAACAGCTTTTTTATCTTTGTCAATCAAGATACACGGTACAAGATTTAAACTGTGTTGTGTATTTGGTGAACCATCATCGTTAATCATATAATCAGCATTTCCGTGGTCGGCTAATACAATTACTGAATAATCGCTTCCGATGGCAGCAGTGACTACTTCACCTAATGATTCGTCAACGGCTTCGCAAGCTGCAATTACTGCCTTGAAATCTCCCGTATGACCAACCATATCAGGGTTTGCAAAGTTTAAGCAAACGAAGTCAGCTTCCCCTTTTTTCAAAGCAGGAACTAATGAATCACGAACGTCATAAACTGACATTTCTGGTTGTAAATCGTAAGTAGCTACTTTTGGAGAATTTGATAACAGCCGGCTTTCTCCTTCAAATAATTCGTTACGTCCACCCGAAAAGAAGAATGTTACGTGTGGGAATTTTTCGGTTTCTGCAATTCTGATTTGTGTTTTGCCTGCATTCGCAATTACTTCTCCTAAAGTTGAAGGAAGGTTGCTATCATCAAAAATTACGTTTACATTCTTGAAAGATTTATTATAGTTGGTCATTGTGTAATACTTAATGTCCAATTTTTTCATGCCATTTTCAGGAAAATCTTCTTGCGTAAGTGCCTTTGTTATTTCTTGCGGACGGTCGGTACGGTAGTTGAAACAAAGAACCACATCACCATCTTTAATGGTTGCAATTGGTTCATTGTTTTTAGTAACCACAATCGGTTTGATAAATTCGTCGGTAATACCCGCAGCATAAGATTCTTGCATTAAAGCAACAATACCTTCATCACATACTGGAACGCCTTCACCTTTCACCATTACGTCGTAGGCTTCTTCGATACGTTCCCAACGGTTATCTCTGTCCATTGCGTAATAACGACCCGTTACGCTGGCAATTTTACCAACTGAAGTTTTCAAGAAACTCTGTAAATCACTGATAAAACCAACACCCGATTTAGGGTCACAGTCACGTCCATCAGTAAAAGCATGGATGAAAACGTTTTCTAAATCGTTGTCTTTAAATACATTGCAAAGAGCTTTTACGTGACTAATATGGGCGTGTACACCTCCGTCAGACACTAAACCAATTAAATGGACTGGTTTGTTATTTTCTTTTGCATACTTGATTGCTTCAACGAAAATGGGTTCGTGACGAAGGGAATCCTGCTCAATGGCATTGTTTAAACGCACCAAACTTTGTCTTACAGTACGTCCAGCTCCTAAGTTCATGTGTCCAACTTCTGAGTTCCCGAACTGTCCTTCTGGTAAGCCCACTTCTGGACCAAAAGTTACGAGTGTACTGTTAGGATAATTCGCAATTAACGAATCATAAAAAGGAGTTTTGGCGGCAATAATTGCAGAACGGTCTTCATAACCTTTCTCGGCAATTCCCCAACCATCTAAAATGACTAAAATTACTTTTTTGCTCACGATATTATTATTATTTTTTGGAATATACTTTTTATTTGTGAATGGTGATTGAGTGAATTATTTAAAGACATTTTTTGCGTAGAACAAAACTCACTAAATCACAACTTACTCAATCACTAAATGCCTAATGTGCTTTTTTGAAATTCTTTTCGCCTGCTTCGATTCTCGCTTTCAAGTGATTTTCTTTGGGCGGAATCGGGCAACTGAATCCACTACTGAATGCACAATACGGATTATATGCTTTATTGAAATCTAAAATTACAGAGTCTCCTTGAATATCCGTTGTTTGTAAGTCTAAATAACGTCCGCCACCGTAAGTTTCTTTTCCACTCGTTTGGTCTTTAAAAGGAATAAAAAGGTAGTTTCTGTATTTTGGATTATTCATCAAAGACAAACTCCGATAGACGTTCAATATCAACTTTTTCCCATTAATCTCAAATGACAAAATACCATATTTGAAATATTCTTTTTGCTTGCCGTCCACCGTAGGAATCTTGAAAGTTGACGGGTCTTTTTTCGCTTTGAATTGACACTTTACACGGTAAATGGTATCAGGTTCATAAAACTCAAAATACGCCATATCTTCCTTTTTTACAGGCCCTTCCAAATTTTCCAAAAACTCATTTTTATAAGTTTCACGATGTTGAGCAATGCTTTCTTGATACGTTTGTGCGTTTATTTTGAGAGCAAAGATGATGAATATTATGAGGAGGAGTTTGTTCATTTTTGGGTTTTTATAATCCATGTTTCTCTATCAAATAATCCAAAAAAACTTCTGCACAACGATTTACTATTTGGTAAACTTCTTCAAAATCAGATGATTGTCCGTAATATGGGTCGGGGACTTCGGGCGTTTTTGTTGATTTGTTGGGTATTGTAGCGTCGAATCTTCTATATAAAAAACAACTTTCTTGAGGTTGTGGCATTCCTAATGAACGATTACTAATTGACTGGATATTTTCCATGTTGTAATTGTCCATGCCTACTACATAATCAAAAACCGAAAAATCTTCTCCATTTAATTTCCTACATTTATGCGTAAGGGTAAGGTTGTGTTCGGTGGCATTGGTGCGAGTTCGTTGGTCGGGCAATTCTCCAATATGGTAAGCGTGTGTGGCGGCGGAGTCGCACTGGATTTCTCTTTGTAAATTTCTCGCTTTTACTGCTCTTCTAAACGTTTCTTCAGCAATGGGCGAGCGGCAAATATTTCCAGTACAGACAAATAATATTTTAAGCATTTTATTTAGGGGTTGAAGATTAAGATTTGGGATTTGGAGGTTTCTAATTTTTCCCTGATTCTTAATCTCTATTTCTCAATAGGTTGATTTTCTTCATCAACAATCACGAATATTTCTTCCTTTGGTTTTTTCATCAGATATTTTTCACGGGCAAACTTTTCGACTAATTTTTTATTACCCATCACTTCAATACGTTCTTTTTCTACTTCCTTAATTTTTTCGATGTAATATTTTTTTTCATCTTCCAAACGCCCCAATTCTCGATACATTTTGATTTGCGTAAAAATATCATTGATGTCAAAAAATAACATCCAAAAAAATAAACCTGCAAAAGTGAGGGTATAAAAGCGGTATTTATGTAAAAGAAGTTGCTTCATAACAATGATTTTTTCACCACAAATATAAGGCTTTTGCAAGTTTATTGATAGATTTTCAAGGATTGCTTTCCATAAAGACATTATCTTTAGATTAAGATGTAAATTTGTAGAAAATTTTTGGACAGTTGGAAAAACTTATCAACTCACAAAATGCTTTTATGTAAAGGATATGTCTTAGTGATGAATCATATCTTAAGCAGGTTATTGTACAATTTGCCTTTTGATTAAAAAACAAACGGAATTATCTACTATTTGTCGTAAGACAAAATTAGACCACGGATAGAACAGATAAAACAGATTTACACTGATTTTTCTTTAAATTTATCCGTGTAAATCCGTTGAATCAGTACAATCTGTGGTCTAATTTTATTCTGCGACAAATTGTAGATAGTTCCGTAAACAAAATATAGAAAGTGGTTCTTCGTCTAAATTACCAAATTTGTATAAATCGCTTTTCGCTTACTAAATAAATATTATGTCAAAAAAAGAAATACTTCTCCTTTTTGCCGCAGTTGGCTTTTTGATTATTTGGGTTTTAGACCTTCGTGCTGGTCTTCCTGAAGGACTTGAACCGACCTTCTGGAATAAAATTTTCTATCATTATTCATGGTTAATGTTTGCGGCAGGTTGTTTGTTTTACTTTCAATATTCTAAGCAAATTCGTTTGAAAAAAGAGGATGAAAAAGCTAAAAATAAGCCTGTTGAAAAAGTTAAAGATGATAAAAAAGCCGAAAGAGATGCTTTTTTGAAAGGAAAGAAGTAGGTTTTTTGTATATTTGAGCATATTAAGTAGGTATGGTTGTATAATATCATTTTGCCTAAAACCTCGCTAATTCATATATGGACTCCCAACAAGCATTAGGAATTATAATATCAATCATTGCCTCAGCATTCTTTTCGGGTGTTGAGATGGCGTTTGTCTCTGCCAATAAACTGTATTTTGAACTCCAAGCCAAGCAAGGTGTTATTACGGGGCAAATCATTTCAAGATACCTCAAAAATCCTTCAAAATTTATCGGAACAATGCTCATCGGTAATACTTTATCGTTGGTGGCTTATGGTATTTTTATGGAAGGATATTTACACCATGAAATAGAACAGTATTTGCCGATTACTGGTTTAGCAGCGGGTTTGATTGCCTCATTAATTGGTACAATTATTATTTTGGCTACCTCTGAATTTACCCCAAAAAGTATCTTTTTGTTGAATCCAGACGGATTTTTAGAAGTTTTAGCCATTCCCATCTTAATCATTTATACGCTGATGTATCCGCTTGTGTGGGCAATTGTTGGTTTGTCTAAGTGGTTTATTAACAATATTTTACGTTTGGAGTATTCCGAAGAAAGACCTGCTTTTGGTTTGACAGATTTGAATAATTATCTGCAAAATCTTAATCGTAAAACCTCTACCGAAGAAGAAACTGAAGTGGATACCAAAATCTTTAATAATGCCCTTGAATTTAAACAAGTTCGTGTTCGTGATTGTATGATTCCGAGAACAGACATTGTGGCGGTTGATATTGAAGGTGGAATTGATGAATTAAAGAAAACGTTTGTAGAAAGTGGTCATTCGAGAGTTTTGGTTTATAAAGAAACAATGGAAGACGTTTTGGGATATTGCCATTCGTTGTCGATGTTTAAGAAACCGAAGGAGATTCAAGGAATTTTGACTCCAATCCCGATTGTGCCAGAAGCTATGCCAGCAAAAGATTTATTATTCAAATTCTCGAAGGAACATAAGTCATTGGCTTTGGTGGTGGATGAATTTGGTAGCACAGCAGGTTTGGTAAGTATGGAGGATGTAATGGAGCAAATTTTTGGCGATATTGAAGATGAATTTGACGATAACGACGAACTAACCGAAAAGCGTTTGGAAGATAAAACCTATTTACTTTCTGGACGTTTGGAGATTGATTATTTGAATGATAAATATGACTGGAATCTTCCTGAGGGCGATTATGATACGTTGGGAGGGATGATTATTAGTATTAATGAGGACATTCCAGAGTTGAATGAAACCATAGTTGAGCATCCATTTAATTTTCAAATTATGGAAATGACCGATGCGAGAATTGACTTAGTGAAATTGACGATAATTGGTGAGATTGAGAAGAAAACGGAAGGGTATTCGATGAAACACTGATAGGTTTTGTCTGAACTAAGATTGCGACGTTTCGCAATCTTAGTTCAGATAATTTTAGCTCAAATAATAACCTTCATCAAAGTCTGAATTTTCATCTCGGTTTCATACCATTCCTTCACTGGATTTGAATCTTCCGTAATTCCACAACCTGCATAAAAAACGGCTTCATTTCCAATTATCTTCATTGTCCGAAGATTGACAAATAAATGACTTTCTGCTTGGATATTAACAGGGCCTAAAAAACCGCTATAAAATTCTCGATTATGTAATTCTTGTTCTGCAATGATTCTGAGAGCAGGAATTTTGGGCATTCCACAAACTGCCGAAGTAGGATGGAGGAGTTCCAACATCACCGTTCCCAATTGTGGGAAATTAACTTCCTTCGTGTCCACCATATAATCCGTGCGGAGGTGCATTAAATTCCCTGCTTGTACGGTTTTTGGTCCACTTTCATGGTATTCTCTCAAACGAATTTTCTTGAAACATTCAATAATATAACGGCTCACAAAGGCTTGTTCTTCAATTTCTTTGTGCGACCAACGAATGGAATTGATGCACAAAGTTTCGCCATTTTCTCCAATTGCCGACTGTGTTCCCGCCAAAGACATCGTTCTAAATTTTCCGTCTTTATCAACACTTACCAAAGTTTCAGGCGTAGCACCCAACCAAAAAGAATTATATTCTGGCAAATAAACCAATGAAATAAAGGCGTTTGGATAAGTATTACAAAGTTTTTGAAATGCCTCAACTACCTCAAAATCATCTGATAAAGTAACGTTCTTTGTTCTTGATAAAACTACTTTCTGAACTTCGCCTTGCTCAATGGAAGTAACAGCGTTGGAAACCATTTCGGCAAACCGCATTTCATTATAAAATCCAAAATGTTTTTCTTCCGTAATGAAATTAGGATGTATTTCCTCGTGACTTACCTTTTTATCTTCTTCATCAGCATACGTTAAATACTGTTTCTCGAAAACCTCTTTTTCTGTATTTTGTCCTGCTAAATTTTGTTCAACTTCTTGATTTTCAGTATCAAAACGGTAATATAAATCGCCTTTCAAAAACAATGATTCACCTTGAAACGGACTCATAGCAAAGCCAGAAGGTAATTCCTCAAAGTCAATATTTGTCCTTGAAACATGACCCGATAAATCAATAATTAACTGTTTTTCGGTGGTTTTGGGTAGTCTCCATAAAGCAATTGGAAAACCTTCGTGTAAAGCAGTCTGCCAGAGATTCTTAATCTTAGGAGATTTAGTGGAAATATGGATTTCTGAAGTCAGAGACATATTTTACGTATGATTAGGTAGTGAATAATTTTGTTGATGAATATTTATTGATAACGCAATGTTTGAATGAGAGGTTTCAAAAAATGTAAATTGATGTTCCTACATTAAATTTAATATCTTCGATGTAGAAACATCGAGTTACAAATTCAAAAATTCTTCAATACAGCCATAAATATATTTCAAATCTTCTTCCAAAATGCAATAAGGGGGAAGTAAATAAATCACATTGCCCAAAGGTCTGATTAAAATGCCTTTTTCAATGAAAAATTTGTAAGCAATATCTCGAATATTATTGAAATATGACGTTCCTTCTTCCGTCTGAATTTCGATGGAAAGAATTGTTCCTTTTACCGTAATATTGGGATGGGTAGTATGTTTTTGCTTAAATTCTTGATGTAATTGATTGATTTTGAATATTTTAGTTTCAGTTTCTTCACTCAGTAATAAATCCATACTTGCCAACCCTGCCGTACAAGCTAAGGGGTTTGCCGTAAAAGAATGACTATGGAAAAGCGTTTTTCTACGGTCTTCCGAGAGAAAAGCGTCATAAATTTCTTGCGTACACGAAGTAACGCCCAACGCCATTGCTCCGCCCGTAAGTCCTTTTGAAAGACACAAAATATCTGGTTTTGTTTCGATGTAATCAGTGGCGAAAAGTTTTCCTGTTCTGCCAAAACCCGTCATAATTTCATCCGCAATGGTCAATACACCATTTTCTTTTGCCAATTTGATGAGAGCGTCCAACATTTCGGGTTCGTACATGACCATACCGCCTGCTCCTTGAATAAGTGGCTCAAAAATAAAACACGCAATTTCATCGGCATTTTCCATGAGCTTTTTCATCGTTTCCAACGAATGTGCTTGCTGACCTTTTACGGGAACTGGCAAATAAATAGTTTCGTACAAAAAAGCCTCAAAAGGAGCATTAAAGCCTGATTTTGCACCCACTGCCATCGTCCCGAAAGTATCACCATGATAGCCGTTTTCGAGTGCAATTACTTTTCGTTTTTTCGTAAATCCTTGATTATGAAAATACTGAATTGCCATTTTTAGAGCTACTTCCACCGAAGTAGAGCCATTGTCGGAATAGAAAATTTTTGCCTGATTTTTCGGTAAAATTTCTAATAATCTTTCCGCCAATCTTACGGCTGGTTCATGGGTGAATCCCGCAAAAATGACTTGTTCTAATTTCAAAAATTGTTCAGCAACTTTTTGAGCAATGTACGGGTGCGAATGTCCGTGCAAATTGACCCACCAAGACGAAATGGCATCAATGTATCTTTTGCCCGAATCATCAAATAAATACGCTCCTTCTGCCCGAACAATCGGAATGGAAAGTGGAGCGGTTTGGTGTTGCGTAAATGGGTGCCAAACCACTTTTGCATCTCGTTCGGTAAGTTGCGATTTTGTAATATATGATTCCGTATTTTCTACGGGATATTCTATTTGTTCGTTCATTTAGGCAGTAGTGGCGAATAGCATTCGCCAACGGTTTATTTTCTGATTTTGGCGAATGCTATTCGCCACTACTGAATATAAATTAAAACTGAATCGCTTTCGACCATTTTTCGACGGTTTCTTTCGTAATATTTTCCTCAAAATTTACCCGACCTAAACAATCCAATTTCGTATATTTTAAGATAAAATCTTCGGATGATTTATTTTGTTCTCCGTTGAAAATCAAGCCTTTTACTGGAATATTGTTGAGTTTTAAAATCTCCGCTGAAAGTAAAGTATGGTTGATTGAACCTAAGTAATTTCGAGAAATTAGAATGACAGGTAAATCTAATTTTTTGATTAAATCTAAATTGGTTTGATGCTCGTTTAGAGGAACCATAAGTCCACCCGCTAATTCAACGATTAAATGATTGTCAGTTTGGGGTAATTCAAATTTTGAAAGCTCAATCGTTACGCCATCAATTGCCGCCGCAGCATGGGGCGACATTGGCTCGTTTAGTCGGTATGTTTCTGGATGAAAAACCGTTTTATCATTAGAAATTAAACTTTTCACCGTGTCAGAATCCGTAAAATCTAATGCTCCTGCTTGTACAGGTTTCCAATAATCTGCGTGTAATGACTCTGTTAAGATGCTGGAAATGAAAGTTTTACCAATTTCTGTTCCAATTCCTGCGATGATATATTGTTGTTTCATGGTAATTCTTTTAATACTTCAAAAATCTTCAAAATTTCCTCTTCTGTATTGAATGCGTGTAAGCAAATCCGTAGCCTTTCTTTGCCTTTTGGTACAGTTGGCGATACAATTGGGCGAATATCCAAGCCATTTTTTTGTAATTCCGAAGCTACCAATCTACAACGTTCATTGCCCGAAATAATAATGCACTGAATAGCCGAAGAACTTTCGATAAGTTCTAAACCAGAAATTTGTAATGCTTGTTTTTTAAAAAATCGAATTAGCTGATGCAATCTTTCATTTGAAAAATCGGGCGATGTTAAGAGTTGGTACGCTTGCCTAACGCTCTCGTGGGTGTGTTGTGGGGCGGCAGTTGTGTATATGAATGAGCGAGCAAAATTAATGAGATAATCTCGTAAGCCATTGCTTCCTAACACGATAGCTCCGTGACAACCCAAAGCTTTTCCAAACGTAACAACACGAGCAAAAACTTTCTTTTCTAAACCTAATTCATTGACTAAACCCTTCCCATTTTTACCGAAAACTCCTGTTGCGTGAGCTTCATCTACGATGAGATTTGCTCCGTATTTTTCGCATAAATTGGATATTTCTAATAAATGAGCTTTGTCTCCATCCATCGAATATACCGATTCGAGGGCGACAAATGAGTTAGGAGTTGTGTGTTGTGCGTTATTTTCTATTTGCAGTTTTTTCTCTAAATCTTCAATATCATTATGTCGAAATTTATACCTTGTGGCATAACTCAATCTTGCCCCGTCAATCATGCTGGCGTGGATGAGTTCGTCGGTCAATAATACATCATTTTTTTGTGGAATACACGCTAATAAACCTACATTGGCATCGTATCCAGAATTGAAAATTAAACCTGCTTCTGCACCATGAAAGTCGGCAATTTCTTGTTCCAAATCTTCAATAAATTGTGTATTTCCTGCCAAAAGTCTTGAGCCTGTTGCTCCCGAAGGAAAATCATTTATTTCAGAATTTAACAATATTCGTTTAGAAAATCCGAGATAATCGTTGGAACAAAAATCGACCAAATTTTCTTTGGTTCGTAATGAACGGAAAAGAGACTGTGCTTTTCGTTGTTCAAGAGTTGTTAGAATTTGTTGCTCTATCTGTTTCACATTTCATTTTTTGTATAGCAAAGTTAATTATAAAGCCCCAATTTTACGTGTTCATGGATTTCTATTCACGTTTAATAAATAACAATTATTTTTTTTAAGATTTCACTTGACTTTACTTCAAAAAATTCCGTATCTTCGCACTTAATAGGTGTAGAACTATTTACTAAGTTTGCCCAGATGGTTTCCGTCTGGGCAACTTTCTTTTTAGGGCATCAAAGAAATTGTAACAAAAAAGGCTTGCAGAAACTCTGCAAGCCTTTTTTGTTATTGAATCGGAATCCATATTTCTTCTTCTGAATCGGGATGATTGTTTTTGTATTTTTCTCCTAAAATCTCAAAATGTGGTCGGTGGTCTAATTGATAGTTTGATTGAGGTAACCATGTATTAAAAATATACATGAAAATGTCTGTGGATTGTCCTTTTTGATTGAACACTGCGTACTTACCTTCTACAAGCGTAAAGGCTTCCATGTCTTCGGGAATATTCTCAAAAGAGCTTACTTCTGTGACCGCCCATTTCTCAAAAAAATCTTCGGGATTAAAGTTGAGAAAAGGATTTATTTGGCTATAATTCTGCAAACTGAAAAGGTCAGGGCTAACCGTATTCTCAATTTCCTTGCGTCTGGGCATAAAACTTCGCCATAATTCAGCGGTTTTGTTGTTAGCAAAACTCATTTGTAAGCGTTTCCCGACGAGTTTCTTTTGCGAAATGATTTCGATTCGAGGTTGTTGCATATTTTCTTTTATAAAACCCCTGACTCCAATTGGTCTAAATAAATGAAATCGGGAGCTTTTACACCCGCTTCTTTTCTGATTTGAACCAATTTGGGCGATTCAAAAAAACTTTTGGCATTTTCATGGGAAGTCCAAACCGAAAAATGAACAATTTTATTGGCATCATTTTCATATTTTAATACTTGGTATGAAATTTCTCCTGCCTCTTTTCTAATATCAGCGGCATTATCAAATACCTTTTTCCATGCTTGGTAGTCTTCTACTTCATGGATGATTAATACGTATTTCATAGTATTGGATAGCATTAGCCCATTGGTGTACATATCTCAATGAGGAAACCGTCTAAATCTCTCGCATACGCAACTACTTGTCCCCACGGTTTGGTTTTGGGTTGTTCAATGATTGTGGCTCCTGCTTCTTCGGCGGCTTTGAGGGTTTCTTCCACATTGTCAGTCGTAAAACCGATTTCTATGCCGAAAGGTTGAGTACTTAAACTACCTTCTTGAAAACCATCTTTCAGGTTTGATTTTGCTAAAGTAACCGAAGCAAAAGAAAGCGTGGTTTCACCCGTAATAATTTCTCCGTAAGAATTGTCAGGTGTGATGAATTTTCTAACAAAGCCGAATGCTTTTTCATAGAATTCAAGTGTTTTGGCAACGTCTTGAACGTAAAGGATTGTGTATGTGAATTTTATCATGGTTTTGGGTTTTAGGATGAATGATTTTGGTTTATAAGTTGGAAATGGAATAGGCTGGAAGCCTGTGAATGCTTATCACTCCAATTCCATTGTGGACAAGATGCGAGCGATTGATGGAGAAATTACTTCTCATTACAAATAATGGGATTTGGATTCAAATATTCCCCCTGTTCAGTAATGAGTAAAACTTTAATCTGTGGTTTATGTGTAAATTCTATGTGACCACCATAAACATCATCAAATTGAGTAATAGAAGTACTGTCAATAATTTCTGTTGTACAATTTCCAATGGTATTGGTTTGATCGTTGTCAAGTTTTTTTATTCTGAAAGAAATAATATTTTTAATCTTAACTAAACAAAAGTGCCATTCATTATCATATTTTTCAGATTGAGAATATTTCTGATTCCAAAAAGCGTCTAATCGAATAATACAAACATATTCCATATCTTGATTGATAAAAGAACCAATCCAAAACGAATCGTGAAAAGTAACATAATTGAGAAATTCATCAAAGGTTGTAGTAAATGATTTTTCCCATAAAAAAGTATCATCTATGATATTCTGCTGTAACCATTGGGGGTTATTCTTATAAAAATCATCCATATTCTTATTTTTAATTTAAGGTGTAAACATCCCGAAAGTTTTAAACTTTCGGGATGTTAATATAAGGTATTAATTCTTAGCTCCTTGCACTGCCGAACCTGATTTTTTCTGTGCTTCTTGCATCGGGTTTGGTTGTGATGGACGTTGTCCTTTGAAAACTTGGAAACGTGATGGTTGCTCTGGCTCACGTGGGAAAGTGTTATCTTCAGCCTCAATATCCGCAATTTCCATAAATGGGTCAAGTGTCCATTTAGCTACTTTTTTATCCGTTGGAATTACTTTCTTGATTTCTTTGTCGTTCAAACGCCAAATCTCCGCAGGGAATCTGAACACTTCGTTTGTTCCGTCTTCGTAGTTCGCTTGTACGATAACTGGCATTGGTAAACCACCTTTGTTTTTTACGTTCAATACATAAAAATTCTTATTTGAATCTACCAATTTCTTTTCCTCTTCATTCAAATTCGCCATCGTTTGGTCGAAACGCTTTTTATCAGCCTCTGAAGTAGCAAAACGGTCGTAAGTATTGTAGAAATCTCTCATGTCTGGATTTTCTTCTACAACCGTTTTTTGAATATCTTTTTTATTACGGATATTGCTGATTGTCTGACGTTTAGCTTCTGTTTCGGCTTTCGCTTTTTCATTTTTCTTTTCAGGTGAAAGGTTGTCAATTCCGTACCATTCTACCGTTTCAAGTGACTGATTTACAGGCTCAACTCCGTAGAACCAACCTTTCCAGAACCAATCCAAATCTACGCCCGAAGCATCTTCCATTGTACGGAAGAAATCAGCAGGGTATGGTTGTTTGAATGCCCAACGACGAGCGTATTCTTTGAAAGCTGCATCGAATAATTCTCGTCCCATGACGGTTTCACGCAAGATATTTAAAGCCGTTGCGGGTTTTGCGTAAGCATTTGGACCAAAAGCCATGATATTTTCTGAATTGGTCATAATGGGTACTTGCTGCGTTGGGTCGGTTTTCATGTAAGGTACAATATATTGGGCTTCACCACGACGAGACGGAAAGTTTCTATCCCATTCTTGTTCCGCTAAATATTGGCAGAAAGTATTTAAACCTTCGTCCATCCATGACCACTGTCTTTCGTCAGAGTTGATAATCATCGGGAAGAAATTGTGTCCAACTTCGTGAATAATTACGCCAATCATACCTGCTTTTACTGCTTCCGAATACGTTCCATCTGCTTCTGGGCGACCACCGTTAAACGAAATCATCGGGTATTCCATACCGCCACCCGCAACTGAGTGACACGAGTAAGCCACTGGATATGGATACGCCACTGTATGTTTTGAATACGAGCGTAAAGTATGAGCGACTACCATCGTTGAGTATTGTCCCCAAAGTGGATTTCCTTCTTTTGGATACAAAGACATTGCCCAAACTTTTTTGCCTTCTACGTCCACTTGCATGGCATCCCAGATGAATTTACGAGAACTCGCAAAAGCAAAATCACGCACGTTGTCAGCTTTGTAAATCCAAGTTTTTTTGCCCGTTGGCTTTCCTTTTTCGGCTTTTTCAGCTTCTTCTTGCGATACTAACAAAACTGGACGAGTGGCAGTTTTTGCTTTTTCCCAACGTTTCAATTGTTCAGCAGAAAGTACCGAATTTGGGTTTTGTAATTCTCCCGAAGCACCAACCACGTGGTCGTTTGGTACGGTCAAAGCCACTTTATAGTTTCCGAAAGTCAAGGTAAATTCGCCTTGTCCCAAAAACTGTTTGTGTTGCCATCCGTACACGTCATTATAAACCGCCATTCTTGGAAACCAGTGAGCAATGAAATAATTGACATTACCGTCTTTCGCAAAATATTCGTAACCAGAACGTCCGTAATATTCTGTGATTAAATAATTCCAATCAATTGAAAATGAAATACTTGTGCCTGACTTTAAAGGCGTTGGTAAATCAATACGCATCATGGTATTATTGATGGTATGTTTCAATGGAGAGCCTTTTGCATCTTTTACCGAAAGAATATTGTAACCGTATTTTTTGGGGTCAGACAAATCTTTGAACTGAGCAAAACTTGCTTGTCCGTTGATACCGCCCGTTTTGGTATTGTTACCGATAGCATCTTTTTGGAAAAGATTTTGGTCTAATTGCAACCACAAATACTGTAATTCATCGGGAGAATTATTGAAATACGTAATAGTTTCCGAACCTGTGATTTTACGTTCAACATCGTCTAATTCGGCTTTAATGTCATAATCAGCCCGTTGTTGCCAATATTCTTTTCCAGGACTACCCGAAGCCGTGCGGTAAGTGTTTGGGGTTGGTAAAACGGTTTCTAATTGCTCGAAACGCTTATTTCCGTTGTAAGGATTTGTGGGAGTTTGTTGTGCCAAAAGCGGTGTGCTTTGAGCAATGAGTACACCAAAAAGTAGTTTGAGTGTGTTTCGCATTGGGTTTTTAGGTTGAAGTGAAATAGTAGTTTAATGAGCGAATAGTGAGTTTTAAATTGTGAATAACATCCCACTCAGCATTCATCGAAATCTTAATAATACGAATTTAATGAAAAAAATAAGTCATACCAATCATTTATGGTTCGTTATCAGGGTAGAAACCGTTTCAAGTTCCAAATCTCTGTTTTGGGCGATGTCCTTAGGAGTATAATTAATGGGGAAATTTGGCATTACACCACGTCCAATATTGGTTGCTTTTGTATTTACTTCAAGGTGAAAATGTGGAAATTTGAGTTTCATGTTACTCTGTGGTAAAATCACCTTCGAGATTAAGCCTCCGCTACAACCTGCTTCGCCACCCCCCGTTTCTTGTCCGATGAAAATGGCATTGCTATGTGCTTTTAACAAGCTTGCTAAAATTGCACCCGCCGAGAAAGTTAAGCCACTTGTGAGTACGTAAATATTCCCCGAAAAGTGCAAGTTTTTATAAGGAGTTAATAATGAGATACCGTCCACAACTCGTCGATACTTACCATTTTTGAGTTGTTTTAATTGTTTCGGATTAAAAAGATGGTCTTTTGGAGCAGGTTCAATATCTTTTGTGAAAGAAAGTTTGCCAACGGGAGCATCGCAAGTTAGAAAATTTGGGATAGGTTTTTTGAGAATATATTTCAAAATATCGTCGGATATTCCAACATCTCCGCCCGAATTATTCCGTAAATCAATGATTAAGTTTTTGATTTTTTTCTGCTTAATTTTAGTAAAAACTTTCCGATTGAAAACCTTGTAATCTTCATAACCAAAGCCATTGCAGGTCATTAACAAAGCATTTTCCTTTTTCAAGATTTCGTAATTTCGCATACTTCCCAAATCTTTTGCTTTGGCAATTTTCTCTTCATCTTTTGTGAGTTTTTTTTCGGGTTTTATAGGTTCTGGCGATGCTCTTTTCTTGGTAAAAACAACGCTTTCTCGAATATTTTCAAACGTATCTTTTACCGTAAAACGATAAGGTTCTTTTTTGCCAAAATGATACATCAAGGCTTCTTCAAAGCGATAAAGCCCAATGAAATAGTCTTTAAATGTTTGGTTAAAGCCATCAGCGAAAAGATTCATTCTGACCATTTCTACCATTTTAGCTACAGGAATACTATCAATAGCTATAATTTCTGTGCCTTTTGTGAGCGTAGAATCAGAACAGCTTTTGCTAAGATTTACAATCAATAATTTATCGTTGATATATTTCAATTGCATCGGTAGCCAAATAGGTTGTTGAGCAATTTCAAATGCTTGAGAATAATTCAAATAGGTATGTCCACAATGAATTTTTGCAATTAATGGAGAGAAAATATTGTATAATTCTCGCTCATTCAGCGGGCGATTAAGTAGCAATTTTGTAGCCTTAAAAGCACTATCCATTTCCGTTTTGGGCGTGTACCAATAAAGGCTTGGGTGGGCTTCTTCAAGAATACGTTGAAGAAAGTCGAAATCCTGATTAATTTGCTCAACGCTAAGTTTTTGTGCTGAAATAGTTTGTTGTTGGAAAAGAAAAAATAGAAGTAGATAGAGTTTTTTTTTCATAGCGAGCAGGTTAATTGGTAATGATTTTGTAAATTTAATCTAATCGAAATTACAAATTTATCCTCATTCCAAAAACAAAAATCTTTTACGTCTCGTTACGGTTTTATATATTAAAATTGGGATTTTTTAAGCATAACTTGTATACTGGTTCGACTCCGGCTCCGGGTATAAGGTTTTATAATCACAATTCACTCAATCACAACTCACAAATAATCAAAACATGGCTCACGCAAATTTGAAATTGATTGATGCCCTCAGAATAACGGCTCAAAAATTGGCAGAAGGTGGAAATTACCAATGGGGACACATGGGTAGTTGCAATTGTGGAAACTTGGCTCAGGAATTAACGAAACTCACAAAAGCAGAAATTCATCAATTTGCGATGGAAGGTCGTGGCGATTGGCGTGAGCAAGTAGAACAGTTTTGCCCAAGCAGTGGCTTAAACATAGATTTATTAATTGTTGATTTGCTAAATCATGGCTTGAATGTAACCGATTTGCAGGATTTAGAATGGCTTTCTGATAAGAAAATTCTGCAACGGATTCCTTTGGAGAGAAGAGATAAAATGCGTCATAACGTGCGTGAAGACGTGGTTTTGTATATGAACACTTGGGCGGATATGTTGGAAGAACAATTAATCCCGCACATTAAATTGAACCTTGATTTTCTTGAAAACAAGGATTTCGTGAAAACTGACAAAGTTTCAGTATTGGTAAATTCAGTAGCAGTATAAAACTTTGATTGGGAACTTCCCGAAAGTTATCACCCGCAATGGAGATTGTTTCGGGAAGTTTAAATAGCTTCTTGAAAAGTATATTTTAACGCTCAATTGTTTTAACGATGGTTTTTATGATTTCGAAATTTTAAGGTTTTACAATCAATAATCTCTAACCATAAAAATCATCATTCTGACTAATAATCTACTTTTTAGCAATACTAATCGTGATTATAGTTCCTTCTTCGGAAGATTGAATATTTGCTTGTCCGCCAATTACTCTGCTTCTTTCAATAATATTATGTAGTCCAAATGCTTTTCCGCTGTTGATGGTATTTTTTACGTCAAATCCCTTTCCATTATCTCTGATTTCTATAAAAACCTTATCATTTCCATCATTGATAGTAATTTTTGCGGCATAAGCATTGGCGTATTTTATAACGTTGGTAAGTGCTTCCTGAATGATTCTATAAATCTGCAATTCATCTGAAGAAGTTAAAGAACCGCTATAATCAATATCGAGATTTACCATAAAATCATTCTGATATTGGATTCTCTCTATCAAAGCCTCAATGTTGGGTTCTAAGCCAATTTTGTCAAACATAACAGGGTGGAGGTTACGGCTTATTCCACGAATGTCATTGATAATTCCATCAATTTTATTACTGACAATGGCAATATCTTGTGATAGCCCTGATTTTAGATTGAGCAATTCATGACTAATACTATCGTGTAAATCGCTGGCAATTCGTTTGCGTTCCGTTTCGGTATTCTCCAAGAGTTGTTTCGTGAAGTTCATGCTATTGTTTTTTTCTTGGGTTAGATTTTTTTGTTTATGCCATAGATAATACGTGGTAATGAGTAAAAACAAGCCGATTATTGACGATACCAACAAGCCGATTAATGAGTTTTTCTTAGAAATTTCCGCTTCCTGCAAATGAATTTGCTGTTCTTTTTGAGCTGTTTTGTACTTTTTGTCAAATTCCTTGACTTTTATTCTTAAAACTTTATTATTCAAACTATCGGTAGCTATTTGGAATTGCCTCTGATAATATAGTGCATTTTTATAGTCCTTTTTCAAAAACGCATCATCGTGTAGAATGTGGTTGTAAAGTGAAAGTCTTAAATAGTCTTCATTCTCCTTTAATTCTGGAATTTTTTTGTGGTAATAATCTATAATTTTAGAACCTTGCCCCATTTTTATTTCATATTCCGAAAAAGCATTGAAATAATAATCCCGACTCACTTCATCTACGCTATTAACTAAAGGTTTCAATTTATCTAAAATGACTTTTGCTTCCTCCAATTTATTTTCAAAAACAAGTTTGAAGGCATACCAACTTTCAATTCCGAATAGTTGCAAATCTGTTTTCTTGCTCCAAGCCTGTGCAAATCTTCTCGTAGAATCAATAAAAACACCCAAATTTGGGTTATTCATGTCATTGTACAATGTAATCTTATTGAGTGAAACGACTAATATTTTGTCAGAATCACTCGTTTTTTTTATCAATTCAAAGCCTTGATTTTCGTAATTGAGGGCTTCTGTATAATCATCTTGAAATCGGTAAATACAAGCAATTCCCGAATATGTAGCTCCTAAATAAGCAGTATCTTTTAAGTTTTCATACATTTTAAGTGCTTTAAATCCATTTGATAGCGACTGTGCTAATCGACCATTATTCAAATGGCAAAAAATTAGGGAATAAGCAGAATAGGCGTTGTTTTGATATGTCGATTTGTCGTTGGCTGGAACCATACTTTTATTAAGGTAATAAGTTCCCATGTCAAATTTCCCGATGTCAGAGTAATACAATCCAACATTTGAGTAAAGGTTAGAATAGTATTTTGAACTTAGTTTTTTGCCGAACTTTCCCAAAAAGTGGAGGTTTGTTTTTATAAAAGAACTATCCAATATATAAATTTTACGCAAACAATCTCCCGTAATAGTCAGAATTTGTGCCGCAGAATCTATTTTGTTTTCATGTACCAATTTATTGAAACGTTTGTAGAAAAAGGGCATATAAGCATTATTAGAGGCATTTTGTGTGTTTTTAAAATAACTACAATATTGGTCGAGTTTTTCTTCGGGAGCTTCAGGAAAAATGCTAACGTCAGTCTTTGGAGTATTACAAGCTGATAAGCCAATTATGAAAAATAAAAGGTAAAGAGAAATATTTTGGCGTTTATAATAGTGCATGAGTTGGAGTGTTATTTGATAAATCAAAATTATATAAACTCTTCTTCTTTATCATTGTCTTTTTGAAATACAGGGGTTAGCCCTTGCATCCTAAGAAAATAATTCAATCTAATTTTGAATGTAATTATTGGAGCAAATCATAAAAATATCTACTTCAAATACAAAGAAAGTAGAATTTCGTGACCATGCAAAAATGATATTTTAAGGATAAAATCATTAAGGTAAGATTTAGTAAAATCATTAACACACTATTTTATGAAAACATATAAACAAAAAGGGAATACTGCACTCTTAATTCTCAATCAGAAAACATCAGCAAAGGTTTTGGTTAATAATGTAGTATTAATTAAAGGTGATGTGAATTATACTACTTTTTACTTGAATGGTGGGCAAGAAAGAGTAGTAGCACACACCATGAAATTTTTTGTCAATCATCTGGAGAATTTCGGTTTTTTGCGTGTTCACCGAGCGTTTATGATAAACCCCAGTTATGTCAAAGAATACAATCCAACTGAAGAAAGCGTGATGATGTCCAATGGACAAAAAGCAAATATTTCAAGAAGAAAAAAGCATATCTTGAAAAAGATTTTGATATAGGTAATTCTCTGTCTTGTGCCTTCAGAATTGCTGATTTAGTGGCGGCTATTTCAGTCAAATTCTCGCACAGGGCAGATTTGTACTTGGCAAAATTAGTTATTTAAAAAAAACATAAACATCTTAAATTAAAAGTTTTAATCCTTCCTCAATAATAATTCTAAGCTATTTTTACTGCTTTTGATTGATAGCCATACATTAATTTTGTGTATAAAAAAATACTTGTTAGAAGGTGTTTTTTTATACACAAAATCGGCGTAGTTTTAAGAAATAATTGAGAATCTGTTTAGACATCCCCGTTTAAACATTCTTAGATGAAAAATCCTAATCAATCCTAATGCTTAAATATAGATACCATAGAGCTTCATTTCAAGTCTCTGGACTTCGTCTTATGTCCAAATCAAGAGATACAATTATCATCAAATTTTTATAATTGACTGTACATAAAACATTAATACCTAACTCTTTAAAATAATCAAAGTTCAAACAGCTTCATTGAAACAAAATGTTTCATATACAATCCTACATATTTTAATATTCATGTATTTGGTGTACTCAATTTAGAGGGCATGAGTGAATAGTTTATCAGTTTGTAAACTATTTGTCATCTATCGTTGGTACTTATCATTGTCGTTACGGGAGGGTCAATACCTAAGTTCTCATCTTATTTTTAACGTGCCAATGTAGAATTACTTAAACTATATATATAAATGACCATGCTTAAAAAAATTACTCTATCAGTCTTTCTGATTTTGCCTTTCTTTACATTTTCTCAAAAAAGAGAAAGTGGTCAAGTGCGAAGAGCCAATTGGGAAAAACTAATAACTAAAGACCCTCAGACAGGTCAGATACCACGCTATGAATTAGAAAAGGCTCGTATAGAAATGGGTCGAATGATTCAAAGAAATAAAAGTAGTCGAATACAATCTGCCATTCCGAACGTAAAATGGACAGAGCGTGGGCCTAATAATGTTGGTGGGCGTACTCGTGCATTACTTTGGGACCCAAATGACTCCACCAAAAGAAAAGTTTGGGCAGGAGGAGTTGCTGGTGGATTATGGTTTAATAATAATATTCTTGACGAAAATTCTTCTTGGCAAAAAGTCAATGACCTGTGGGATAATATCTCTATTGGCTGGATTGCTGCCGACCCAAGTAACGCCAAAATTATGTACGTAGGCACGGGCGAAAGAGGAGGCTCTGGTAGTACCGATAATACTGGTGGTAGTGGCTCTGGTGGAGCAGGAATCTGGAAATCAACGGATGCTGGAACAACTTGGAAAAGATTGAATTCTACCATACCAGATTATGAAAAAACGAGTACTGCTGCCAGTTGGCGAGAAATCTACAAAATCATTGTAAATGCTAAAGGAGATGTATTTGTCTTGAATTATGGCGGAGTGTTTCGTTCAAAAGATGGAGGTACAACTTGGGAAGCATTGAGTGGTGAAAATGCTCCTGCCATTGGAGAGTTTGAAAAAGCATCAGATATGGAAATTGGTTCAGACGGAATTCTGTACATAGCAGAAGGTTCAGGAAATTATCCTGTCAGAATTATCAAGTCAACAGATGCTAATGTTACGGCATTCAAAAATATTACACCTGAAGGAAAGTTTGATAACGGACGTGTAGAGTTTGCTCTTGCCATCAGTACAAAGGCTGACCAACAAGTAATTTATGCAGTGTCTGCTCAGAGTGGTATAGCTAAATCTAATTTCTTTTTGAAAAGCTCCGATGCAGGAACCACATGGGCAGCCATCAAAGTACCTGTTTATGAAGACCTAAACGGTGGCGGAGAAAAACCATTTATGGGTGACCAAGGTACGTATGACCTCATCTTAGGTACTCACGATACCAATCCAAACGCTCTTTATGCAGCAGGGGTTAATTTTAGTATAAGCACTGACGGAGGTGAAACTTGGCTTGCCAAAAAAGGATATGGTGAGTATTCTGACTTGATGCATCCAGACCATCATGCCTTTATGACTCGCCCTGGTTTTCCGAATGAAACTATTTTTGGAAATGACGGAGGGGTTTATTACTCGCCTGATTGGGCTACTTCGGGGAAAAACTATCCTGACACAAAAAGTAGAAATAAAGGATATAACGTAACTCAATTTTTTAGTGTTGATATCAATGTTTCGCCAGATAATGGTGTTGTTGTGGCGGGAACACAAGATAATGGTACAAAGACCATTTCATCAGCTTACGGAAGTATTGGTAGTGGAAAAGAGATTCATGGTGGTGATGGCGGTTTGGTTTTTATTGATAAATTAGATTCTAATATCGTGATTTCACATTATACTCATGTAACGCCCAAACTACACAAAGCAGGTTCTGTTAGTGGTGATTTAGCTGAAGAAATGACTCCAGCAGATGGTAAAAGAGGAGGATTTATTAACCCTGCCGATTATGATTCGCCAAGCCATACTCTTTATGAAAACTATACATTAGCCTCAGAAGAAGAAACCAAGATTATTAGATACCATATTAAGGGCGAATCTCAAAAATATACCTTTACGTCTTCTATTTTGAAATTCTCAGGCGTGAAAGCACTAACCATTTCTTTTATAAAGTTGGGCAAAACTGCTGGTAATTTATATATCGGAACAAATGATGGTGAAATTTATAAAGCAACTGATATACCTAAAGAGGGAGATGCTACCATAGCTTTGACCAAAATAATGGATAAAGCTAACACCTCTGAAGGTAATGTTTCTTGTTTAGATTTTGGGACAGACGAAAATACAATGGTTGTAACCAAGTCTAATTATAACATACTATCGGTTTTTTATTCAATTGATGGTGGTAAAACATGGATTTCAAAAGACGAATCTCAATACGGATTACCTAATATCCCGATTAGATATGCTTTGATTAACCCAAAAGATACGAAACAGGTATTATTGGCAACGGAATTAGGTGTTTGGTCAACTACTGACATTACTGCCACCAATCCAGTTTGGGAACCCAATAATACTACATTAGCAAATGTTCGTTGTGATATGTTGAAATACCGTGCTTCAGATGAAACAGTAGCTTTGGCAACACATGGACGTGGTATTTTTACCACAAAAATCAACCAAGTTTCATGTTCAAATGCAGTAGTAGCTGACGCAAATCCGACTATTTGCAATGGTACAACAGTTTCATTGTCAGCAACTTGTGCCTCTGGTTCTGTAAAGTGGTTTGATGCAACAGGTGCGAAAGAATTAGCAAAAGGTTCTCCTTTTCTAACGCCTGCCCTTACAGCAAATACTGCTTATAAAGTTCGTTGTGATACCACAAATTGTCCTGTTTCATTTACGGATATATCTGTAACTGTAAAACCTAAAGTAGAAGCCCCAGTAGCACTTGGAACGAACGTAAAATTGGGAACAAGTATTACCCTAAAAGCTACTTGTGCAGTAGGTACTCCCAATTGGTATAGTGAACAAACGGGTGGAGTATCGCTTGGTTCTGTTACTTTCGCAACACCTGAATTAGAAGCCAATACTTCATATTATGTAGCCTGCGAGTTGGGTGGGAAAACAAATTGTGTAAGCAGTAGAACATACCAAGCAGTGAGAGTACAAATCACGAGTTCAGTTGTAGAAACTCCACAGGCTGAAATGACAAATGCAAAAGCTCGTTTAGCGAGTGAAAACGCAGAAGAAATTGCAGAAATTGTAGTGAATGTTTCACCCAATCCAACGAGTGGACTATTGAACTGGGTACTTCAAAGCAAGGAAACAACCGATGTTAATTTATTTTTATTCAATGCACTTGGTAAAGAACAATTCTCTCAAAGTTCTCCAGTTCTTTCGCAAACTCACGAAGGAACAATAGATATGAGCAAATTTTTAAAAGGAGCTTATATTTTGAAGTTTAAGGTAGGGGAAAAAGTCATTACCAAGAAAATTATTAAAAATTAAAATTTCAACAATGATTTGGCATAATTTATCGAACATAGAAGTCGTCTTTGAAAGATGACTTCTGTGCAAGCCTAAATTTGCTTTATCATTATAATCTTAGCATTCATGAAAAAAGTATATAACTTATTGGTAGTTAGTTTTTTAACTTTGATAATAGTTGTTTCTTGTAAAAAAGATACAGATACCACACCCCAAACGTGTTATCTGTCAACAATTGCAAATCAGAAAGGAAATGTTTTGGGTACAATGACTTATGATGGCAATAATCGTTTAGTATCATATAAAAGCGATTCATCAAATGTTTCCTATAATTTTATTTACAACACCCAAAATTTAGTAGAAAAAGTAAATTTGGCTTATAAGATAGGAACAAAAGTTTATACATTCGTGGCAACTTTTACGTATGATGGTACTGGAAAAGCCACAAAAGCAGTAACAACACTAAGTGATAAGCCGTATCAAACCAGTGTTTTTGCCTACAATGCTAATGCTCAATTAAGCAATATTACAACAACATACAGTCAGGGGGAAACGGATGCTCTTAGATTTGAATATTTGGGAAATAATATTGCAAAGGTTTTTGAAAAATTAGACAAAGACCCAGAGTATTTGTACTATGAAATTACAAAATTTGATGATAAGCAGAATATTTATCCAGAGGCGTTCAGAGCCATTGCATTGGGCTTCTCTGGTTTAGTTGATGACTTTAGTTATCTAACTAAAAACAATTCACTTTCTGAAAAATTTTATGAAGAAGATAAATATGTTTTTTATACAGAAAATCACACTTTTGAATATAATAGTACATCACAACCAATAAAACGAACCAGTGATATTGACGATGATGGAGATAAATATACGAGTGTTCTATCTTTTCAGTATAATTGTAAGTAGATATTATAAACTTCCCGAAAGTAAATTTCGGGAAGTTTATAATATTCCAATATGATTAATCCAGAACATAAACCGTTAGTCCTCTCGCTCCGTGAGCTCCAATGACTAAACTTTGCTCAATATCGGCTGTTTTGGAAGGGCCAGAAATAAAAGTTCCAAAGCCTGTTTCGTCAACTTTTACTCGCTCGTAAGCACGGTGCATATTGGTAACGATTTCAGATTTTTTGACAACGATTACTAAATATTGGGTAATCATTGGCAAAACACGATGTGGAATGTGTTTTTCAGAAACCCAAATAGCTCCATTTTCTGCTACCGCAAAATCTCCTTTGATAATGGCTAAATTAAGCATTTCTAAATCATGTGGGTCGCTGATATTTAGGTTAAAATCAGCTAATGATGAAAGTTCAGAAATGGTCGTAGCAATATTTTTTACACCTTTATAATGCTCTTGAACATCCGCCTTTATTTCTTCGTAATTATTGACTACAATAGCTTTGCCTCCTACAAAACTCAAGATTTCTGAGAATTTTTCAAACAAGTTTTCATAAACTGTATCAAACTTAAACTGAACGTCAAGCTTTTGATAATCAGGCTGATTTGTTTTGATGTTGGCTAATATTTGTTCTCTTGATGACATTGTTTTGATAGGTAGAGACGTTTCATGAAACGTCTTCATTGCACAAAATTTTACAAATTATTTTTCATTCAATGAAACGTCTTCATTGTACAAAATTTTACAAATTATCTTTCATTCAAAAAAGACGTTTCAGGAAACGTCTCTACGAAGATACCATTCTCTGAAACTCTCTTTGGGTACTTCTGGCATTTCTCTTTGATTGTACCAAACATTCAAATTATTATTAACCATGAATGGAGCTGTTTTCATTAAGAATCTACCTAATTTCCCTGCGGTTCTATAAAATTTTGGAGAGTTTAAAACGCTCGCCATTGATTTGATACCTATGCTTTTTATACTTGAAACATGACCATCTTGTACCAAAACTTGTCGCCATTTATACAATTGTTCATGAATATCAATTTTTACAGGACAAACATTTGAGCATGAACCGCAAAGCGTGGAGGCAAAAGGTAAATCTGCATTTTGAGCCATGTCCAAATTCGGAGCGAGAATTGAACCAATTGGCCCTGCAATGGCAGTATGATAACTATGCCCGCCCGAACGACGATACACAGGGCAAGTATTAAAACAAGCAGCACAACGAATACACTTCAATGAATTTCTAAAATCTGGGCGACCCAATTGCGTAGTTCTGCCATTATCCACAATCACAATGTGCATTTTTTGTCCTTCTCGTGGCTTATGAAAGTGACTCGAAAATGTAGTAATAGGTTGTCCTGTGGCACTTCTTGCTAATAATCTCAAGAAAACGCCCAAGTGTTCAGCTTTCGGAATGATTTTCTCAAAACCCATGGCTGCAATATGAACGTCGGCTAAATGAGCTCCCATATCAGCGTTGCCTTCGTTGGTACAAACCACAAAACCACCTGTTTCGGCAATGGCAAAATTTACACCTGTCAAGGCTACTTTACGAGTTAGAAACGTATCTCTCAAATGTTGGCGAGCCGCTTCTGTTAAATATTGTGGGTCGGTTGCACCTTTTTCTGTACCAAGATGTTGATGAAAAGTTTCACCAACGTCTGACTTTTTGAGGTGAATGGCTGGCAAAACAATGTGCGAAGGTGGTTCTTCACGCATCTGAACGATACGCTCGCCAAGGTCGGAATCAATGACTTCAACGCCTTTTTCTTTCAAAAAATCGTTTAAATGACATTCTTCAGTTAGCATAGATTTGGACTTGACCATGCGGTTTACGCCCTCATTCTTGATAATCGAATAAATGATTTCGTTATGTTCTTTGCCGTCAGCCGCCCAGTGAACCGTAATGCCGTTTTCAGTTGCTTTTTTCTCAAATTCAGTTAAATAATCATGTAGATTTGATAAAACATGATTTTTGATTTGTGAACCTGCTTCACGCAATTGTTCCCATTCTGGAATCTGAAAAACGGCTTTGTCACGTTTAGAACGTACAAACCAAAGGGTTTCATCATGCCAGTTTACACGTGCTTCGTCTTTATTAAATTCTGCTGCTGCTGCTGAGTGGTCTTTTGTCATTTCACGTGGCACGGGAATCTTTCCCGTGAATTTTTATGTAGCACGGGAATCCCTTCCCGTGAATCGGACTTCATTGCACGGGAAAGGATTCCCGTGCTACATTATGAATTCAATATCTCTGCTATATGTTTTACTTTAATTTTAGAGCCTTGTCTTCTCAAAATTCCTTCCATGTGCATTAAGCACGAAACGTCTGAACCAATGATATATTCGGCTTCTTGGCGAGTGTGGTCATCAACTCTGTCTTTACCCATTTTTACAGAAACTGCTTCTTCGGTTACACAGAATGTTCCTCCAAAACCGCAACATTCATCTTTACGGTCTAATTGAACTAACGACAAACCTTCTACCATTTGCAATAGTTGTTCTGCTTTAGAAAATGCAGGAGCAACTAATTCCGACATTTGAGCGATTTTCAAGCCTCTTTGTCCATGACAACTTTGGTGTAAACCAACTCTGTGCGGAAATTTTGCGGTTAGGTTTTCAACTTTCAAAACATCAGTCAAAAATTCTGAAAGCTCATAAATGTGTTTGCGAATGTGAGTTGAGGCGGTTTCATCCGAACCATGCAAGTGGTCTTTGATATGCAGGGTGCAACTTCCAGAAGGTGAAACAATATGGTCGTAACCTTTAAAGTTTTCTACAAAATTATTATCACAATCTTTGTTGAGATGCTCAAAACCCGAATTTGCCATTGGTTGTCCACAGCAAGTTTGGTTGAGTGGAAAAACAACTTCACAGCCTAATTTTTCTAATAATTCTAACGTAGCAATACCAACTTGTGGGTAAAATTGGTCTATATAACAAGGAATAAAAAGGGCAACTTTCATATTTGATATTTTAGCGAAGTGCGATTAGCAACGAGCGAATCAGATAAATTCAGCGATAAACTATTCTGAATACTTTAGCCTTTGCCTGAGTTTTTTGGATACCGTTTTCAAAGTTAAAGTACAAAACCATGCGTACCATACTGTACATTCATGGTCTAATTCATGCTAAATTTTCTTCTAAATTCAGAAGGATTTGTTCCTTTGATTTGTTTGAAAACTCGTCCAAAATATGATACATTATTGAAGCCACAACGGAAACAAATATCCACAATTTCTAAACCTTCCAAAAGCATTAAGCACGCTTGATTGACCCGATATTCATTGGTGAAATCAGTGAAGGTTTGATTGAGATTTTTCTTGAAGTAATTGCAAAATGCGGGAACTGTTAAATGGCAAATATTGGCAACTTCTTGTATATCAATGTTTTGGGAGAAGTTTTCTTCTACAAAACCATATACTTTTTTCAAGCGTTCTTGGTCTTTCAAACTAAAATTATAACGATTTTCAGCAGCGTTTAATAGTCCATATTCTTTTGAATTTGCCATTATTTGTAGGACTTTCAATAAAGATAGTAGTCGTTCGAAGGGTGGAACGTCGAGTAAATCCCGTAGTTGTTTAGTAATCTTGCGTTGCGTTTCTCCACTAAAGCAAATGCCTCTTTTTGAACGCTCAAATAATTTTTTGATAGATTTCATTTCAGGTCTTGATAAAAAACCTTCACCCAAAAAATCTTCTTTAAATTGAATCACAACCTCTTCGTGTGTGTCCACTGAGCCATAACCGAAACCTCCGTGTGGGAGATTTGAGCCGATTAAAACTAAGTCACCATTGGTGTAATTGCTGAGGTGATTTCCTACGTGCCTTCGTCCAGAACCTTCAAATACACAAACAATTTCGTATTCTGGATGGTAGTGATAATGCCATTTGAAAGCATCAGCGGCAACCTTATGATGTAAAAGTCGGAAAGAACTACCTTCATCAGGTTGGATAATTTCAAATTCAGTTTTCATATAATATTATTTAGAGAATATTTGGTGATATTGTTTTAATTAGTCTTTTATTACTAATAAATATAGAATTTTAAGTTAAAAAATATTAATATAGTTTAATTATTGAGTAAATAAAGAGTAGTTATTTATCAAAAAACGCTGCAACTTTGTATTAATCATTAACCATTTCGTAATAAAAATTGATTGCAGGTTGAAAATAAGAAAAAGCGGACAAAAGTCCGCTTTTTTGGTAATAGATTTATGCAGAATTGTTTTCCTAATGTATTTACTATCAAAAGAACTACCAAAAGTTGTAAACACATATCGAATTAATAAAATATCCACTAATTATTCCTAAAACACTCACTGAAACATGAATAACTGGAAAATCAAACTCTCAATTTTTATTAATTATTTTCTGTTTGCTATTTTATTGAATAGCGTCGGAACGGTCATTTTGCAAGTTCAAAATACTTTTGGCGTTACAGAGTCTTCCGCTGCAGTTTTAGAAGCATTTAAAGATTTAAGTATTGCTTTTGTATCTTTTTTGGTGGCTTCTTATCTCACTCGGATTGGCTACAAAAATTCTATGTTATTGGCTCTGTTGATAGTTACCATTGCGTGTTTGGGAATGCCTTTGGTGAATCAATTTTGGATGACAAAATTACTTTTTGCTGCCGTAGGGGCAAGTTTTGCTTTAATAAAAGTATCGGTGTATGCTACCATAGGTTTAGTGGTAAAGGATAAAAGCGAACATATTAGTTTAATGAATTTTATAGAATCCTTTTTTATGGTTGGAATTATGTCAAGTTACTTCATTTTTGGAGCTTTCATAGACGACAATAATCCACAATCAGACACTTGGATTCATGTTTATTATCTCTTGGCTGGGCTTGCTGTCTTGGCTTTCTTGCTACTATTTACAACGCCTGTTGATGAATCAAGCATTCAGAAATCGAGTGATGAAAAGTCAATGGGTGGTTTTTCTGAAATGTTTCAACTAATTGTAGTACCTGTGGTTTTGGTGTTTGTGGCAAGTGCTTTTATTTATGTTTTGATAGAACAAAGTATCATGAGTTGGCTGCCCACTTTCAATAGTAAAGTGTTGCATTTACCTTCAACTTTGAGTATCCAAATGGCGAGTATTTTGGCGGCATCAACAGCTATTGGGCGTTTTTTAGCAGGTGTAGTTTTGAAAAAAATAAAATGGTTAACGGTTTTGATATGCTGTGTTTTATTGGCAGGAGCTTTAGTTTTATTGGCACTTCCTTTAGCCCAAAATCTTGGAAGTGAGCCTATTACGGGTTGGGGGAATGCTCCGTTAGTTGCCTTTATTTTCCCGATGATTGGTTTGGTGATTGCTCCAATTTATCCTGCTATCAACTCAGTGATTTTGAGTTCATTACCAACTCGCCAACATGGAGTAATGTCTGGTTTAATCGTGATTTTCTCGGCTTTGGGTGGTACAACGGGTTCACTAATTACGGGTTATATTTTTGAACATTACGGCGGACAAAGTGCCTTTTATTTCTCCTTAATCCCGATGACTTTGTTGATTATTTGCTTAATATTCTTCAATAAATTATCAGTAAAGGGGAATTAGTTACTGGTTAATTGGTTATTGGTTAATTGGGAATTGGTTATTGGTTAATTGGGAATTGGTTACTGGTTAATTGGGAATTGGTTACTGGTTAATTGGTTAATTGGTTATTGGTTACTGGTTAATTGGGAATTGGTTACTGGTTAATTAGAAATTGGTAATTGAGACGTAAAATCAACAAGGTCTAAAATACTTTTTTACTAACTTATCAACTAACGAATCCCCAATAACCAATAACCAGTAACGAATCCCCAATCTCCAATAACCAATAACCAATAACCAATAAAACTCAGCATTAACCATTTTTATATAAACTTATAGATGTTACAATTATTAGAAGATACTTATCCTTTTGCTTCAACTGAAGTTTTTAAGGCAGTGCAAATGAGTTCGATTTTTCCAGATTCTAAGACTTTTACCGATTATATTCCAAAATTTGATATTGGTTTAATTGAAGTGAAATTTTTGGCTCAACGGAATGAATCTGATTTTGATTTAACTCAATTTGTTACTGAAAATTTTGATAAAAACCCCTTTGAATCGCTGGAATATCACAGCGATACAAGCAAACCGATTTCAGAGCATTTGGATGGCTTGTGGGAAATCCTCACCCGTGAACCTGCTGAAGCAAAAGGTTCTTTAATTGCTCTGCCACACCCATACATTGTACCTGGAGGGCGTTTTCAAGAGATTTATTATTGGGATAGCTATTTTTCAATTTTAGGTTTGCAAACCAGCCGAAGAGTTGATTTAATCGAAAATATTGTCAATAATTTTGCTCATTTGATTGACCAAATCGGGTATATTCCCAATGGTAATCGTGCTTATTTTTTGGGGCGTTCGCAACCACCGTTTTTTTCATTGATGGTGGAGGTTTTGAGAGAAGAAAAAGGTGATGAAATTCTTACGAAATATTTGCCAGTTTTAGAAAAAGAATACCAATTTTGGATGTCGGGGAAAGATGAACTTTCAATTCAAAATCAGGCAAATAACCGAGTTGTTTTGTTAGAAAATGGAACAGTTTTGAACCGTTTTTGGGACGAATATGATACACCACGACCAGAATCTTACCGTGAAGATGTAGAATTAGCCGAAAGTCTTTCTGAACATTCGAAGGGTTTTTATCGCCACATTCGGGCAGCGGCAGAATCAGGCTGGGATTTTAGTAGCCGTTGGTTCAAAGATTGCCAGAATATGAACACCATTCACACAACAGATATTTTGCCTGTTGATTTGAACTGTCTTCTGTTGAATCTTGAAAAAACACTATCAAAAGCTCATTCATTGGTAGGAAATCAGGAAAAAACTCAGGAATATACAATCTTGGCAACTCAGCGAGAAATAGCCATTAGTACCTATTTTTATAATGCTGAAATAGGTTTTTATGTTGACTATGATTTTGTAGAACAGCAACAATCCCATTGCCGAACTTTAGCGAGTGTTTTTCCTTTGTTTTTTAAAATAGCCAAACATACTGAAGCTGAAAAAGTAGCAGATATTTTGAAAACTGACTTTTTGCAAGATGGAGGTGTAATTACAACTTTAGATAAAACGGGTCAGCAATGGGATTCGCCAAATGGTTGGGCTCCTTTGCAATATATGACGTATAGAGGTTTAATGAATTACGGATTTACGGATTTAGCAAATGACTTAAAACATCGTTGGATGAAAACCAATGAAAAGGTTTATCAACAAACTGGAAAAATGACTGAGAAGTACAACGTAAAAACACCTGACACTTTAGCAGGTGGGGGAGAATACCCCAATCAAGATGGTTTTGGTTGGACTAATGGCGTGTATTTGAAGTTTTTGAGAGGTTGATTTACTAAAAGATAATTATTATAAGTCTCTGACTATTAGATATTAATGTCTAAATGTCAGAGGCTTTTTTTGTTATAATGGCTTATGAGTCAAATATTTACGAATCTTTTTTGCAACATTTTTGAAATTGTTTCGTCTTTTAACGAAAGGTTAAAAATGTAAAATGATGTTAAAGATTGTTAAAGCAAATTTTATAACTAAATAAATAGTTATATTTGCAACGTTCTTAAAAATCAACCTCAAACAATTTAATTATGACCATGATTTTACACCTAAATAATTCATACCACAACGCATAAACTAAAATCTTGTTAGGGAATTATCCCAGTATTTAAACTCTTTTTTTACCTCAAAAAAACGTAATCTACTACCATGCGTAAAATTTCCGTATTGCTAATTGCGTACCTGTTTTGTGCCTTTTCAATGTTGGCACAAAATCCTGTAAGAGTGACCCTCAAAGGTGTCGTTCAAGACACTTCCTCTGCCGTATTAGGTGGTGCAACTGTCATGCTTTTGCAACCAAAAGATTCTGCTTTGGTGAATTTTTCAAGGGCAAACGACAAAGGTGCATTCGAGTTTCGAAATGTCAAAAATGTCAATTACATTCTTAAAATTTCGTATGTGGGTTATATTCCGCATCAACAATTAGTGAGTCCATCTGCTAATGAAGTGGTTGATTTGGGAAATATCGGCATAAAACCCATCACGAAGGAATTATTGGAGGTAGTTGTCAGAACCGCCAGAGCTCCACTGACCATCAAAGGCGATACCATTGAGTACGATGCTCGGGCGTTTAAAGTCCCGCAAGGTTCATCGGTAGAAGATTTACTTCGTCGCTTACCAGGAATGGAAGTTGACGCACAAGGGAACATCAAAGCACAAGGGAAAGACATCAAAAAAGTGTTGGTGGATGGAAAAACCTTCTTTGGAGACGACCCAAAAGCCGCCACCAAGAACTTAGGAGCAGAAACTATCTCGAAAGTACAGGTTTTTAATGATAAATCAGAACAAGCAAAACTGACAGGAGTTGATGATGGAAAGAAAGAAAAAGCTATCAATTTAGAGCTGAAAGACGAATACAAAAAAGGTGCTTTTGGTAAAATTACGGGAGCAATGGGTACTGATTCACGGATGGCTTTGCGTGGAAATTATAACCGATTCAATAAAAAAGAACAGTTTTCAATTTTGGGATACGGAAACAACATCAACGAAACAGGTGTAAACTGGAGCGATTACGGTGAATTTAAAGGAAATAATAGCTTCAATAATAACGATAATGGTGATTTTGGCTTTGGTGGAAACCGTTGGTGGTCGGGTGATAATGACGTTGTAACCAATAATTTTGACGGTAGAGGCTTTACCAACAACGGTGGGGGAGGAGTCAACTATAATTTTGACAACAAGAAAACCAAAATCAGCACAAGTTATTTTTATAATCAAACTCGTTTGATGCTCGACCAGTATCAAAATACAAAAACCTTCTTGCAAAATAATTCCTTTACTACCACCGATACCACCAATCAGAATAACTTTAGAGGCAATCACAGTATCGGAAGTCGTTTTGAACAAATGGTTGACTCTAATAATACCGTCATCGCTAAAGCCAATTTGAGATTTAGTACCAATAATATTTCAACGATTCAGTATCAACGAAATTTTTCGGAAGATAATGTTTTACGTACATCTTCGGATATTAATAACAGCTCTGCTTTATCATCATTTAGCTTGACGAGCAACGTTATCTATCGTCATAAATTCAAGAAAAAAGGACGCACTTTTGCTTTAAGCGGAGGTTATAATGTCAATAATTCTGACGGAACGGAAAACCTAAACTCAAACAGTAAATTTTTAAATGCAGGAACGATTTCACAACAAATTCGTGCTTTGGGGCAATTAAATAATAATGCCAATCGCCAAAATTTATTGAAAGGAAGTGTTTTGTATTTAGAGCCACTTTCAAAAAGAATGTATTGGGAAAGTTTCTATAATGTCAGTGCCGACAATCGAGAAGTGGGTCGTGATGCTTTTAATGCTAAATTGGAAAATCAGCGAATGGACAGTTTGAGTACCTATTACAAAAATAATATTACTTATAATCGTCTCGGAACAAGTATGCGTTATTCTCATGCGGGCGTAAACGTGACGGTTGGTTTAGCTGCTTTACGTTTTGACCTTGACGGTAAATTATTCCCACGAAAAGATGCTCAAGTTGCCAGTAGCATTTCAAAAAACTACTCGTCAATTACCCCATATCTTGGAACAGACATTGAATTGAAAAGTAATGTTTATCTAAGTGTAAACTATAATTTGAATGTTGAAGCTCCGCAAATTGCCGATTTACAGCCTGTTATCAATAATAATAACCCATTTTTTATCTCATCAGGAAATCCAGATTTAGCACCAGAGAAGAGCCACAATATTAGTGCTTATTTCAATAAATTTGACCCTGCTACTTTTATGTATGTCAACTTATGGACAGATTATAACTATTATACAAGCCAAGTGGTTTATAATCAGACGGTTGATGCTAATACTTTTGTGGTTCGTACTCGTCCAGAAAATCTATCAGGCGGACAAAGATTTAGTTCAGGTATTTATGCTGGTTTTCCAATCGTGAAAACTAAATTGACCGTCAATTTTAGCTCAAATATTAACTTGTCATCAAATCCAACCTTTATCAATGGCACTTTGAATCAAAACGATACACAAGGTTACAGTTTTAAACTTGGTTTTAGCCTCACACCGAGTGATAAATTGATAGTTTCGGGAAATGGTAAATTAGGATTTAGTACCATCAAATATACCATTAGTGAAGCCCAAAATCAGAACATCAAAAACAACAGTTTAGATGCTTCTGTGAAGTGGAATTTTGCCAAAAAAACATTCTTAGAAACTAATTTAGATTATACAAATTATCGCAACGACCGTTTTAATTTTAATCAAGATATTCCAATTTTGAACTGCTCTGTGCGTCGTTTATTCTTGAAAGAAAATAAATTAGAAGTACGTTTGGCGGCTTTTGATATTTTCAATAAACGTCAAAGTATTATTCAACGAGGTTTCCAAAATACCGTAACCAACCAAACCTCCTTGACTTTAGCACGTTATTTTATGTTGAGCCTTACTTATAATTTAAAAGGTCACGTAGATAAATTGAAGAAAAATCAAGGTTGGATGTAGTATTTGAAATACTTTAGTTTGTCGGATATTTCTTGAAAAAACATTTTGGTTTAACGGTCTGACTATCGTTTGACCGAATACTTGGATGGACTCGGTCAGACGATAGTCAGACTGCTAAGAAACAAGTCAAATTAAAGTTTTTTAAACAGTAGTTTTAAAATATTTCAAAACTGTCATTGCGAGGCACGAAGTAATGACAGCTTATTAACAATTAAAATCATGAAAAAAGTAATCATAATTATAGCAATATTTTTAGTGTCTATTACAACTTATGCCCAACAAGAGGGCGTTGTAAGTTATACACGTACCACTTACTGGACTAAACTCAACAGTACACTTTCGTATTTGAGCAAGCAAGAAAAAGAAAAGCAAGCCTATATGTTTGGCGGACGAGACGATTGGAAGGAATATACCCTGCTATATTTCAACGAAAAAGAAAGCCGATATACACACTCAGAAGAAAAATCGGACGAATCGGAAGGGTATGCTTGGCGTAAAGAAGAGTACAACGTAAGACGGAATTTTGAAAAAAATACCATGAATGATGCAATGGAAATGTTGGGGAAAGTTTATATCGTAGAAGATTCTTTACAAATGCCCAATTGGAAAATCTTGAATGACATTAAAGACGTGGCAGGGCATATTTGTATGAAAGCGATGATTCAAGACACTGTGAAAAAACAGAAAATTATCGCATGGTTTGCCCAAGATATTCCCGTAAATGCAGGCCCAGAAAGATTGTATGGTTTACCAGGGTTAATTTTAGAATTAGACATTAATGACGGAGCTGTAACGATTGAAGCAACCAAAATTGAAAATAAAAAACTAACAACCGAGTTTGATTTACCCAAAAAACAAAAAGGCAAGAAAATCAATGATTTAGCTTTTCAAGATATGCTTCGGAAATTTATTCAAGAGAAAATAAAAGAAGAACGTAATCCATATTGGACTATTCGATATTAGGTTTTAACAATGGACTTGAATAAGCTAAATGATACAAATGAAAATAATGGTGTTTGTTGATTTTATAATTTTGGCTCGATACCATTTTTAGTAAATAACTTGCACCAATTAACCCAGCACTTATGCCAAGAAGTGTTGGGTTATTTTTTATAGGAAGATTTTTCAATTGATTTAAAATATCAAAGGTATAAAGCATAACGCCCGCACTGCCCAAAGTGCCAAATCCCCTCATGGAAATAGCACTATGATTTTTCCCAAGATATACCTTTTTGATTTCTTTAAACTTCAATTCCTGCAAATCGAAAACCGTATTCAAATCCTCACTCGGAGCGTAGAAAAATGAACTATCCGTTAATTTGATAATTTCAAAGCGTTTGATTTTATGACTTTGGAAAGTTTTAAAGGATATTTCATTCCCTTCAAAAAAGTTGATATTCTTCTTTTTACCCGTCATTTGAAGTGAAAGACAACGCACAAAAGGCTCATTTTTATGGGCAATTTGAGCGAATGAGATAAGAACGTTTAAGAGAAAAATAAACAGTAAAATTGATTTTTTCATAGCGTTTAAATAAGCGTTTTCAAAATAACGTATGAAGAAAATCTGTATTTTGTAGGCTTGGAGAATTAACGTTATTTAACAGTAATTGATGTTTAACATTGAGTTAAAGATGAATGGTTGAATCAAATTAAATTTATGCTCATAAATAGATTGTGACACGGTGCCTTACCCCAACAGTACCATACAAAAGAAAACAAGCCCATTAAAAACTATAAAAGGGCATAAACCTTCGTATATTTGTGAGGGAATTGGCTGAAAGCGTTTTTTATATTATTTGGCAAAAAATCTATTTTCCAAATAATATTCTGTAAAAAGTGCAATATGCCAATTAAAATAATTATTTTTGGATTCTTTTATCCCAAAAAATAGTTAAAATAAGTTTTTAACAAGAAAAAATTAAATTATGTCAAGTTTGTCTTCTCAGAAAGGTGTTTTGTACGGAGATGCCGTACAAGAACTGTTCGAAATCGCTAAAAAACATCAGTTTGCTTTGCCAGCCGTAAACGTTACCGGAACAGATACTGTAAACGGTGTATTAGAAGCAGCCAAAGCGGTAAATTCTCCCGTAATTATTCAGTTCTCGAATGGTGGAGCTCAATTTTATGCAGGTAAATCTTTACCAAACGGAAAGCAAGAAGCTTCTATCGCAGGCGGTATTTCTGGAGCTCACCACGTACACCAAATGGCTGATGCTTATGGCGTTCAAGTGATTCTTCATACAGACCACTGTGCTAAGAAATTATTGCCTTGGTTAGATGGTCTTTTGGATGCAGGTGAAGCATTTTATGCACAACACGGCAAACCTTTGTTCTCTTCACACATGATTGACCTTTCAGAAGAACCAATCGAAGAAAACATCGAAATCTGTAAGCACTATTTAGAGAGAATGGCTAAAATAGGCATGACTTTAGAAATTGAATTGGGCGTAACAGGTGGAGAAGAAGATGGCGTTGATAACTCAGATATTGATTCGTCAAAATTATATACTCAACCTTCTGAAGTAGCTTATGCTTACGAAGAATTGAGCAAAATCTCTCACCGTTTCACAATCGCTGCGGCATTTGGAAACGTACACGGAGTTTATAAATCAGGAAACGTTAAATTGTCTCCAATCATTTTACATAATTCTCAAGAATTCGTAAAAGAGAAATTCGGTTTAACTGCTGAGAAGCCAATCAACTTCGTATTCCACGGAGGTTCTGGTTCATCTCGTGAAGAAATTCGTGAAGCACTTTCTTACGGAGCAATCAAAATGAACATTGATACAGACTTACAATGGGCATTCTGGGAAGGTATTTTGAACTTCTACAAAGAAAAAGAAGGATACTTGCAAGGACAAATCGGTAACCCAACAGGTGAAGATTCTCCAAACAAGAAATTCTATGACCCACGTGTATGGTTACGTAAAGGTGAAGATACATTCGTAAGTCGTTTGAAATTAGCTTTTGAAGATTTAAACGCAGGAAATGCCAATCAATACTTATAATACGAAGAATTATTTTGTTTGATAAAAAAAGCGTCTCTATTCATTTAGAGACGCTTTTTTGTTTAATAATATTTCAAATTCTCAAAAATAATCCATACCTTTGCAGTCCCAAACAAAAATGATTATGTGGCTGGGCAATCTTGATGTAACTAATTTATTGTTAATCAGACCTTTAAGGCTACCGCTGGTGATTTTTTCGGAAAATAAATCAAAATTTTCAACAGTCAAAAAAACAAAAAATGAACGATTTAATTAAGTTCGTAGAGGCTGAAAATGCTGCACGCCGTGCAGAATTGCCCGAGTTTTCAGCAGGTGATACTATCAACGTACACGTAAAAATCCGTGAAGGTGCTAAAGAGCGTATTCAGGTTTTCCAAGGAACAGTAATCCAACGTCGTAATGCAGGTGCAGGTGAGTCTTTCACAGTACGTAAAATCTCTAACGGTGTAGGTGTAGAAAGAATTTTTCCATTACTTTCTCCAAACATCGACAAAATCGAAGTATTACGTAAAGGTAAAGTTCGTCGTGCAAGATTATTTTATCTTCGTGGCAAACAAGGTAGAGCTGCTAAGGTTAAAGAAATGGTTAAGAAAAAGAAATAATCTTTTGATTAATACTGATATAAAAAGAGTCGTTTCGCAAGAAACGACTCTTTTATTTTGTCTTGAATTTAAGGACAAAAAAAGAGGCAGAAAATCCGCCTCTTTTTTCTTTCTAAACCAAAAAATATAATTTATTCTATCCCTAAAATACGTAACTGTTTTTCTCAATTGAAGCCTCTGCAATGCGTCTGCGAGCATCTTTCAAATTCATCGGTTCAATTTTCGTAAAGCGTTTCAATCCCATCAACATTACTCTCAATTCGTCACCTTCTGCAAAACTTGTAATGGCTGATTTTCCTGCATTATTCACTTTTTCAACGGCATGATATAAATAAATCATGGCGGCATCACGTTGTAATTCACAAGCTGATTCGCCCTTCATACCAATTAATTTCTCAACTCTTAATAAAGTTGACTCTGCAATGTAAAGTTCGATTAACATATCCGCCAAATCCATGATGATTTCTTGTTCTTGTTCAAACTTCATCATAAATTTCTGTAAAGCAGCACCTGCAATCATCAAGGTCGCTTTTTTCAAATTCTTAATAACTTTTTTCTCAGCGATAAATAAGCCTTCCTCTTCCTCCGCTCCAAAATCAGGAATTGACATAATTTCTTTACCAACCGCCATTGCCGCAGGCATCAAATTCAATTCGCCTTTCATGGCACGTTTTACAATTGTTCCTACCGAAAGCAAACGATTAATTTCGTTTGTTCCTTCAAAAATTCTATTGATACGTGAATCACGATAAGCTCTGTCCATTGGTGCTTCGGCTGAAAAGCCCATGCCACCATAAATTTGCACACCTTCATCTACTACATAATCCAATACTTCTGAACCATGCACTTTTAACATCGCACACTCAATCGCAAATTGTTCAACACCTTTTAGTTTTGCCTGAGCAGAATCCATGCCACCAGCCAACAAATCTTCAATGGCATCATCAATGTTTTGTCCTGCACGGTAACAAGCTGATTCTGAGGCGAACACTTTAACAGTCATTTCGGCAATTTTATGCTTAATTGCTCCAAAATTACTAATTGAAGTACCAAATTGTTTACGTTCATTAGCATAATTAACTGCCGTAGAAATAACACCTTTCGATGCTCCCATAACAGCCGATGCCAATTTGATACGCCCAATATTTAAGATATTTACTGCAATTTTAAAGCCTCCTTCACGAGTAAATAATTGATTTTCAACGGGTACAACACAGTCATTAAAGAAAACCTGACGAGTTGATGAACCCTTAATCCCCATTTTACGCTCTTCCTCGTTCATCGTGATTCCACCAAAATCTTTTTCTACAATAAAGGCAGTCAATGATTTATCAGAATCAATTTTTGCGAATACAATAAATAAATCGGCAAAACCACCGTTTGTAATCCACATTTTTTGTCCGTTGATGATGAAATTCTTACCATCTTCCGACAAAACCGCTTTCGTTTTTCCTGAATTAGCATCTGACCCAGAATCTGGCTCGGTCAAACAATAAGCTGCTTTCCATTCTCCAGAAGCTAATCTTGGTAAATATTTTGCTTTTTGTTCTTCGTTTCCGTAATATAAAATAGGTAATGTGCCAATGCCCGTGTGTGCCGAAAGTGCCACCGAGAATGAATGTCCACCTCCACAAGCTTCTGCTACCAACATCGAAGTGTTGAAGTTCATACCAAAGCCACCGTACTCTTCTGGAATAGCCGTTCCTAATAGACCCAACTCACCCGCTTTGTCCATCAATTCTACCATCAAATCCGTATTTTTGGCATAATCAACTTCGTCTAAACGAGGATGAACTTCTGTACGAAGAAAGTCAATACAGGTTTGAGCAATCATTTGTTGCTCTTCGGTAAATTCTTCAGGAATAAAAACCTGTGAAGCGTCAATATCTTTGATTAAAAACTCGCCTCCTTTGATAGAAGCTTTGTTAGCTGTGAGTGTCATATTCTTTGGATGTTATAATACTGATATTCGGTTTTATTAAATTGGTATGCTTGCATACCAATTTTTTGTAAAGATACTTAATAATAAAAATGTTATGCAAGCATACTATTTAAAATATTTTCATTTTTTTTTACTTAGATGATTTCTTCTTCAATATTGGCATCAGCTAAACTTTCTGCTCGGTAATTTGCCGTATCATTGTTGACTACTTCATTAATTTTTTTCATTACCTCAAAAAATGTATTAAGGTTTTCTTCGCCAATTTTTTCATAAACAGCATTATTGAAAAGAATCACACCTTCACGAGCGAGGTCACGTTTACGTTTCCCTTCTTCGGTTAAATAAACTTTTACTACTCTGCGGTCATCTTCATCGGTTTCTCGACGAATCCATTTTTTGTCTTCCAAAGATTTTAACATCCGAGTCAAACTACGTGCCTCCAAACCCAAAGCAGGTGCAATTTTGGTAGCAGGAGTTCCCTTTCTGTCGATATTTAGTAAAACATACCCAATTGCCATTGTCATATCAAATGGAGCGGCATATAGGTTATACATTCTGCTGATTGCGTGCCAGCCAGATTTAATATGATAATCTACGGTTTTCTCTGCTTTCATGGGCTTCATTATAAATTGAAATATTTATACTATTTTAGTGGTTAATTATTATGCACTGCATAACATCGTAAAATTGTAAAATAAAAAATTATTATGCAAGCATACTATTAAATATTCGTTAAATTTTTATTTACACTTGCAAAAATAAAAAATGGTCAGATTGATAGATATTAGCTTCCTAAATCTATCAATCTGACCATGAGATAGTTATGAGTTAAATTTTAAAACATTTTTTCTGTTCTTCTAAATTGAACTTTGAAACGTTTTTCATCTTTAACATCTCTTATTTTAACAATATATTCTCCTGGTGATAGGGGATATGTTGGTAATAAAATTACTTCACTTTTACTTTTTTGTACAGCATCGCATGGTACTCCCATACCCGTAATTGTACTTAATAAAACATCAGATTCTTTAACATTGTCCATTTTGACACGTATCATTTCTCCTTCTTCTGATGTATGCAAGGTTACTCCAAACGCTTCACCATTCATGGCATTAGCTTGTACAGCCATCGGCGAATACACGTGCATATTTCTATCAGTATCAAATTCAATAACTCGATAGTGGTTGACAAAGCCCCCCGATGGGTTTTCGTCAATAAAAGTATGGATTAACTCATTTGCTAAAGGTTTGACTTCGGCAACGTCATAAAATTTTTCTAAATCTTTGCTTCGTTGAATAATAAATTTGCGACTATTATGCCCTTGCGGAGTTGTCCATGTTAATTGAATGTTTTGTTCCGTGGCTACAGTTGTTAATCCAATCGCCAAATTGGACGTGGTGTGTACTTTCCCTTTCAGAGTTGTTTTGGGTGATGAATTATCACTTGTTTCTTTTTCGGGACCTTTTTTACTGGCAAAAGAATCCAGAAACTCAAGTTCTGATTTAGCTACCGCTAAGTTCAGGGAAGTTAGAATGCCTTTAGGTTGTTTGGGCAGCGATACAAATGCCATACCCACCAACGACGAACAGGCTACGCCTACGCTTAGAATGCGTTTGTGAAGATTTTTCATGGGAAATCTAATGGTTGTTTAAAAATACTTCGGGCGGAAGAGCGGAGATGTGCGTACTTAGAGATGAGCAAATATCATTCCAAAATATGGCTAACAAAATACAAGAGAAGGGAGGCAAATAAATTGAAATGATGTAGCTTTAATATGATGTTTTGAGATAAAAATAAAAAAAGGCATTAAAAATGGAAGACTTGATTCTTCAATTTTTAATGCCTTTCGAATACTTTTGGGCTGATTATTTTACTTTATTTCCCTTCATCTTACGAACTTTAATTTTCAGATTGTTCAAAACACTTTTTGAAAGCATAATTCGTACTCTTGGTTTTTTATAAATCACTAAATATTTATTTCCTTCATAATCTAATCTTGAAAATGCTGGACTTCCTTGAGAATCAACAAGTTGATAAAAGAATTCACCTTTTTCTCCCGCAACTGGTCCAAAATTTAGAGCATTGTCATCTTTACTTTTTTCAAACGATAATAACAAATTGCCTGCATTTTCTTTTTGAAGCAAACCTGGAGTTCCTTTTTCTAAAGAAATTCGGTTGATATATCTTCCATTTTTAAAAATCACTTTCCCTGATTTTATGTTGGCATCAGACGAAGGTACTTCTCGTTCCAAATAGAGAGGATTATCATTGTAAAATTGAATTCGAGTTAAGTCGAGTTCATTTTCTTGGAGCTGGTGCATCAACGAACCTGTTAAATACACATTTTTTTGACAGCTTGCCAGTGACAGAACACTGAGAATGAGCAAGATTTTTTTCATTATTTCAAGTAAGGATTTTCAGGCTATTACGGTATAGGTTTGATTATATACAATAACCGTATGCTGGGTTTGGTTACTATTGACCGTATTTTATATCCATTTAATTATAAAAATACTCAAAAGTTCGCTCAAAATCCAAATTTTTGGATTTTATTGAGTATTTGGTCAGTCATTATATACGTTCATTTATTATTTATGACTTACAATAATAATTAATGAACTTGTTGAAGTTGTTGATTATCAGTTGTTTAAATTCTCTTTTTGATTTATAGTCCCTTTGTTTATCATCGTATAGTGATAGTTGCCAAAGACTATGCCAGTTTTTGATTTATGAAAGGACTACTCTTGAGAAGTTTAAAAGAAAGAGTTCTTGTAATAGTAAATATTATAGATATAACTATTATAAAAATACTTTCAAAAAATTTTGAAAGTTCAATACTATTCCATATTTTTGTTTCATAAAAAGCAATCGCCACACAATTAAAACTATTAAATCTCAATCTATGACGCTTGATGAAGCAAAGCAACATTTAATCCAAGCATGGGGAACTTTAGGTTCGAGTTGGGGTGTAAGCCGAACAATGGCTCAGGTACACGCACTCTTATTAGTATCACCAGTTCCGATGACGACCGAAGATATTATGGAAGCCTTGCAGATTTCGAGAGGGAATGTCAATATGAACGTTCGGGATTTGATAGACTGGGGAATTGTACGAAAAGTATTGAAACCAGGTGAAAGGAAAGAATTTTTTGAAGCAGAAAAAGATGTTTGGAAAATTGGTATGCAAGTAGCTAAAGAGCGTAAAAAACGTGAATTAGAGCCAGTTTTAAGAGCATTAGAACAAGTTTCAACTATTGAAGCAGACATTACAGACCCTGACGTTAAGCAGTTTGCTGAAACAGTTGAGAATCTGAAAAAATTTGCTTCAAATACAGATAAAACGTTAGAATCTATCATCAAAGCAGATGAAAATTGGTTTTGGGGAAGTTTCTTTAAGTTATTCAAATAAGCAAGGTCATTCCAGAAACGGAATAAATTTATACCAAACCACTATTATTAAATTAATCCTTACTTTGTGACGTACCAAATAAAAGACCCATTTTGGGTCTTTTATTTATTTTAGGACCTTTCAATATTTATTGAAAATAAAAGATGATTTATTGAAAGTAGTTGGATGTTATTTTTCGTGATTTGAGTATTAATCCTTTTGACTTTCAATATTTATTGAAAATTAAAAGGATTAATACTTTAGAATTGAAGCAGCTTCATCATTCGCCGTTCACCGCTACATATTTAGTACAAATATCAAAATGCAATGAATTATAAAATCCCTAAAAAGGATGTAAATATGGATGCAGAATAATGCACTCTTTTGAGGTTTCAAAATCATAGATAATCAAACTTATGATAATCATAAATTGTAATTCTCAAACCGTCATTGTACTTATATTATTGATAAATTAGTTGCAGAATTTTAAAGAAAAATACTTTTTATTTGTAATTTTTGAAATAATACCGATTAAATTACATTTAATAAAAAAACCAGTTATAAATATATTCAGATTGCAAAATATGGATTGGAATTTGTTATATTAGCAGTTAAATACCTTAAAGCAGACACATTTTATTGAAATACCGTCAATTTCAATTTATTTTGTATTCGTTCTGCGATAAATCAGTAAGAATAGGTAAAAACAAGATACCATCCCCTGATTGGTTCACAGGTGTTGAATCATATTAGTAAACAATGTTTGAAAATTAAGTTACACAGATATGGCAAATAGAAAACCCTATTCTCCCCGAGCTGGTAACCGCCACTATCAAGACTTGTCCCCTGTAAAGCAAATGACTAAGAAAATTAAAACCATCTTGGTGGATGACGAAAGGTTGGCCCGCCAAGAGTTGAAGTATTTATTACAAGAATATCCAGATATTCAGATAATCGATGAAGCAGAAAACGTAGATGAAGCTTTAGAAAAAATTCATCGTCTGCAACCAGATTTAATTTTTCTCGACATTGAGATGCCAGAGAAAAATGGATTTGATTTGCTGACTGATTTGGAGTACGTTCCTAAAGTAGTTTTTGTTACGGCTTATAATCAATATGCGATTCAAGCATTTGAATCGGAGGCGATGGACTATCTGTTGAAACCGATGAAGTCTGACCGTTTGGCAAGAACTATCGAAAAGGTTCGTGCGGATATTCAGCAACATCGTATTACAGAAGCCGTATCGGAGGGAAGACTTCCTCCACAAAAGCGAATCTTCTTGAAGGATGGCGAAAAATGTTATTTTGTTCGTTTGACCGAGATTTATATGATTGAATCGGTTGGGAATTACTGCCGTTTCCATTTTGGAACGAGTCGCCCAATGATTCACCGTTCTTTAAATAAAATTCAAGAGCGTTTAGACCCACATATTTTCTTCCGTGCCAATCGCCAGCAAATTATTAACACTGAATATATTGCCGATATCGAATCTTATTATAAAGGTGGTATGAAGGTGGTTTTAACGAATGGTATTGAATTAGAGATTTCAACCCGAAATTCTGTTGCTTTTAAAGAAATGATGGGTATGTAATTCATAAGAATTATAGTTATTGAAAAGGTCTTTGAGAATATCAAAGACCTTTTTTATTTGTCTCAGAAATGGCTTAAAAATCAAAGTAATATTTAATAGGTTTATCATCAAGATTCAGCAAACGTGTACTTTCTCTTGTTTTCTTATCATAGGATAACTAAGTTTGTATCAAATATCTGCACAGATATTCTTAAAGGGCTTAACAGTGGCGGCTGTTTAGCCCTTTTATTTTTTCTTCAAGTTTCTGATAATTCCGAAACTTAGTATCTTTGCCTCATGCGTATTCTGATTTTCTTCTATACACTCTGGGCGACCTTTTGGTTTGTATTCCTGTTTTTATTATTGTTTCCTTTGTTTTGGATTTTTCTTCAGAAAAACGAATGGAAACCCTATGCTCATTATCTAAATAGGTTGTGGGGAAAATTTTTCTTTCCAATTGTCGGTATTCCTATTAAGGTTGAATACGAATTTGAACCTGATACAAAACAAGCTTACGTTTTTTGTGCCAATCATTTTTCATATATGGATATTGCTTGTATGGGTATGGTTATTAAAAACTATTATGCTTTTGTGGGGAAGGCTTCTATCAAAAATGTGCCTTTATTTGGGTATATGTTTGCGAAGTTGCATATACAAGTAGATAGAAATGATAAGAATAGTAGAGTGACTTCATTGACTCGTTCTGTTAGGGCATTACAAAGTGGGCGTAGCATTATGATTTTTCCAGAGGGAGGAATTAAATCAACTAATTTCCCACAAATGCACTTGCCTTTAAAAGATGGAGCTTTTGTAATGGCAATTCAACAGCAAGTTCCGCTTGTTCCGATTACCTTCTTGAATAATTATAAAATCATGCACGATAATCAGTTTGCCGTTTATCCACAAACATTACGTGCAGTTGTTCATAAACCTATTGAAACAAAAGGTATGACTCAAGCCGATGTTGATATTTTACGACAAGCTTTTTATGATGTCGTTCAGGTAAGATTAAATAAGTACGAACTGGAAAAAGGGTAATGCTTTTGCCGTTTAATAGTTTTCCTGACCAATTAGCCATATTTGCTTTTTTGAATAAACAAGACCGCATTATTTTGTGGTATTAATTTTAAACCCAAAAGACATGAACTCACACGAAATTGATTACAAAATTATTGGCGAGGATATTCAACTCGTAGAAATTGAACTTGACCCAAGTGAAACCGTAATTGCAGAAGCAGGTTCAATGTGCTATATGGAAGACGGAATTACCTTTGAAACTAAAATGGGGGACGGCTCAAATGGAGATAATTCGGTGATGGGGAAAATATTTCAAGCGGGTTCTCGTTTGTTGACAGGTGAGTCTTTATTTATGACACATTTTACCAATCGTGGTGTTGGGAAACGTAAAGTAGCTTTTTCTGCCCCGTATCCAGGAACTATTGTACCGATTAATTTGGCAACTTTACCAGGAAATACTCTGATTGCTCAGAAAGATAGTTTTCTGTGTGCAGCTTTAGGAACGAAGGTTTCTATTACTTTTAATCAGAAAATTGGTGCGGGTTTCTTTGGTGGAGAAGGCTTTATTTTAGAGAAATTACAAGGCGATGGGCTTGCTTTTGTTCACGCAGGTGGAACAATTATTGAAAAGCAATTGAATAATGAAACGCTTAGAATTGATACAGGTTGCATCGTTGCTTTTGAGCAGACATTGAGTTATGATATTCAAAGAGCTGGAAACTTAAAATCAATGATTTTTGGTGGAGAAGGTATTTTCTTGGCAACTGTACGTGGCACAGGACGAGTTTGGATTCAGTCAATGCCAATTTCAAAATTAATCCGTGCCGTAAGTCCTTATAGTGGAAATGCTAACAAAGAAAATGGCTCAGTTTTGGGCGGATTAGGTAATTTGTTAGGAGACTAATTTTTCAGTTATCAGTGAGCAGTAAACAGTAAACAGTTATCAGTGAACAGTAAACAGTTATCAGTGAACAGTAAACAGTGAACAGTAAACAAAATTATAGATGATAGAGAAAGTCTCAAAGCAAACAATTAATAATGTGCAAACTCCTGAAAACAGTTTCCAACATAAAATGTATAAAATTAATAGCTTGTTGCTGCTTACTGCTTACTGTTTACTGATAACTGTCTTGTTTTCTTGTGGGAAAAAAACTGAATCTGGAGATTTTATGCCAAAACCAAAAGGGTATAACCGAATAGAATTGCCTGCGGTGAAATATCAACACATGACTGAAAGTCATCCATTTAGTTTTGATTATTCAACCCAAGCAATTTTGAAACCCGATACCGTAAGATGGGCAGAACCACATTGGATGTATGTGTATTATCCCGCATACAAAGCAATGATTCAGTTGACCTATAAACCTTTGGGGGGAGATAAAAATATGTTAGCAAAATTGATTGATGATGCCCATAAATTAGCCGCTAAACACGGACAAAAAGCCTCTTCTATTCAAGATTTAATTTTGAAAACACCTTCTGGAAAATCAGCAATGTTGATGGAATTGGAAGGAGAAGTGCCAACATACTTACAGTTTTATACCACTGATTCTACCAAACACTACTTGAGAGGAGCTTTGTATTTTAATACTGCCATGAAGAGCGACTCACTTGCTCCAGTAATTGATTATCTGAAAAAAGATGTTATTAAATTATTGAATACTTTAGAATGGAAAAAGTAAGAGTGTTCAAATATCTCACAGAGAGTCAGAGGTTTAGAGCTTCTGGCTCTTTTTATTTTTTAACCTTTTTGAGGTAAATTGAGAACTAATCTTTGATTTTAGAAATTATACCTTTGTACTTCATCCAAATTATCATGAGAAAAATCTTTGTTATTTTAACGCTAATCTTTTTTAGTCAGTCATTCACTCAAGCACAAACAACCCGCTGGCGTGCTACCGTCCAAGTTGAAAATGGTCAACTTCCTTTTGGTTTAGAAATTCAAAAGAAATCAAAAAATACCTTCGATGTTTATGTTTTAAATGCCACAGAAAGGTTTAAAACGGATAAAGCAACACTTTCGGGGGATTCAATCACGATTCCTATTTCTCTTTTTGACGCTGAATTAGTCGCAAAAATGACTGATAAAACGCTTACAGGTGTTTATCGAAAAAATAAAGGTAGAAAGTCGTTTTTTCAAGTGCCATTCAATGCCAAACTTGGTTATCTTGACCGATTCAGAACGAATAAAATGGCAATTTTAGGGAATGTTCAAGGGAAATGGGCAACCAATTTTACCAATCCAACAAGCCAAAAAGTAAGTTTTGCGGTTGGTACTTTCCAACAAAAAGGGAATGTAGTAACTGGGTCGTTCTTGACAACTACTGGCGACTATCGTTACATGGACGGAAATATGGTAGGTGATAGTTTATTTATGTCCACTTTTGATGGTTCTCATGCTTTTTTGTTGAGAGCAAAAGTGGAGGGTGACAAAATCACTGGTAAATTTCAAGATGGTGTGTTTGGCTATAAAATCTTTGAAGCTAAACGAGATGCAAAAGCAGCATTGCCAGATGTCAAGAAAATTACTTATTTGAAAGAAGGTTACGACAAATTAGATTTTACTTTTCTGAATGAGAAAGGAGAGAAGATTTCACTTTCAGACGATAGATTTAAAGGGAAAGTTGTGGTTGTGCAAGTGCTTGGTTCGTGGTGTCCGAACTGTATGGACGAAACTAATTATTTAGCTCCCTTCTACAAAAAAAATAAAGCAAAAGGATTTGAAGTAATAGGTTTGGCTTACGAAAAGACATTGGATAAAGATTTTTTCGTAACAAAAATGAATTTGCTACGCTCACGTTTTGGCGTAGAATATCCATTGCTTCAAGCAGGAATTAATAGTTCAGAGAGTGCGTCAGAAAGTTTGCCGATGTTGAATAAAATTATCGGTTTTCCAACTTCGATTATCATCGACAAAAAAGGCAAAATTCGTGAAACTCATGCAGGTTTTTCTGGGCCAGGAACGGGGAAATATTATACAGAATGGGTAGCAGAATTTGAAAGTCTAATTGATAAACTATTGAAAGAATAAGAGGGTTTATGCGTGCGGAACTATGATTTAGAAGATTGGATGATTTTGGGATTGATTATTTGATTTACTGCAAATTTTTTATAGTTCAGAAATCCATCAATCTTAAAAATCATAATTCCGAGCTAAAAAATCACTCAATCACTAAAAAGATAATCACTTACAACAAAATATGACTAAAGACCAAAAAGTAATACTTTATTTATTAGCGTGTGTACAGTTTACCAACATCATGGATTTTATGATAATGATGCCAATGGGACCCATTATTATGAAAGAATTTAGTCTCACCGCCAGAGAGTACAGTTTCTTGGTTTCGGCATATTCGATTAGTGCAGGTGTTTGTGGATTCATCGCAGCGTTCTTTGTAGATAAATTTGACCGTAAAAATGTATTAACTATTGCTTATATTGGGTTATTGATTGGCACATTTGCCTGTGCAGTTGCCCCAACCTATACGATGCTTATGATGGCTCGTATAGTGGCAGGTGTTTTTGGTGGAGTATTAGGTTCACAAGTGATTGCCATCGTGGGTGATACCATTAGTTATCAATACCGTGCTGAAGGAATGGCAATTATTATGGCTGCTTTTTCAACTGCTTCCGTTTTGGGTGTTCCGTTGGGTTTATATTTAGCATCAAGCATAAGTTGGCATATTCCATTCGTTTTTATCGTGGTAGTTGGTTTTGTAAATTTGTTGCTGATTTATAGGTATTTACCAAATTTGACAAGTCATATCAATACATCTCTAATAAAGCCAAGTCCCTTTGCTGTTCTGACAAATATCGCCAAAGATTCTAACCAAATAAAGGCATTATGTTTATCAGTTATTGTGATTTTTGGGCATTTTTGTACCATACCATCTTTAAGTCCTTATTTGACAATCAACGTAGGAATGTCTGTTGATAATGTCTCTTTGATATATTTAATCGGTGGTGCAGTAACCATTGTAAGTGCCAGAGTTGTAGGGAAATTAGCTGATAAGAAGGGGAAATATTTGATATTTGCGATTTGTGGAACGCTATTTTTAATACCTGTATATTTGATGACAAATCTCTACACAGGAGCGAGTTTGGTGGTGATACTTTCTATTACCACAATGTTTTTTTTATTTGCTAATGGGCGAACTTTAACGATGCAAGCCATTGTGTCGGGCGTGGTGGATAATGAACAACGAGGAGGCTTTACAAGTATCAATTCTTCTGTGCTTCAGTTAGGTTCAGGGGCAGCGTCATTTGTGGGCGGATTAATCGTCCAAAAAGCCTCAGATGGTAAACTTTTGCATTATGAGTGGGTAGGTTACCTATCAATTGCGTTTATGATTGTTGGAATTGTTTTAGGAAAATATATAAAACCCTACAAAGAATAATCTCTCAAAATTTATTGACCCTCGAATTAGCAATCAAATTTTCTTCGTTCAGATAAAACAGGGCTATTATTATGGCATATTTTTTTTATCACCATAAATTAATAGTAATTTTACCGTAAAATAAATTTAATGTAAATAATTCGTTAAATAATCATATATTTATACAGTGATAATTTTTCAATGAGTTATTTTATTATAACGTAACTTCAACTACCATAATCCGCCAATTTGTTAGTTAGAATCCTTGAAAATATCCTTAATTGTTTTGTTAACTATTCTTATTAAGCCATTCATAATGAAAACACACTTTACACTTGCTGTGGCGGCAGTATTTTGTCTATTATTTGTAAGCAATACTTCTATTGCTCAGTCTCCCAAAGCCCGCACAAATAAAGAAATCCTGATGGAGACAGCTATCAATCCAGATAACCGTGTAGTGATAAAATGGGTAAGTCAGGAAGAACACCAGTCTGCTCGTTTTATTGTTCAAAGAAGTAAAGACAATGATACTTTTTTTGACATCAGAGAGATTGATGTAAAGAAAACCATAGACGGAGAACAACCTCAACGTTTACAGTTTGCTTTTACAGATGTAAAAATGTTGCGTAATACAGAATATTATAGAATTATGGAATATGACCATGATGGAGAAGTATATGTTTATTCTACTATGTCTGTAAAACCCATAAGTCCAGTTTCAATTATCAGAAATGGGGAATCAAGTATTGTAAGAGTTATGGTAGATGATAGCAAAAATTTAACGGCTTTAATGAGTACCGAATCAGGATTAGGCGTTCCGTGTGAGTTTGAACTTTCAGATAATAATGACGTGATTTTAAAACCTGCTTATTCTTTAAACGGAGGAAGTTATTTAGTAAAACTTCGCTCTTCAGCAGGAGAAAAGCAAATTAAGTTTTCTGTAAAAGCAGATGACTTGTTATAATTTGAATTTTAGATATTCTTTCATAAAAAAAGCGGGATTTACATTTGAGTAAATCCCGCTTTTTTTATGACTTGTTATGATATTAATGTAGTAATGCAAAGATTAATAAGTAGGTTATAACTCCTGCGAAATAGCCAATCAGAGCAGTAAATGAGATTTTGCGGAGATACCACAAGAAATCAATTTTTTCCATGCCCATCACGGCTACTCCTGCCGCTGAACCAATAATTAGAATACTTCCTCCTGTTCCTGCACAATAAGCCATAAATTCCCAAATTTTTGAATCAGTCGGGAAAGTCGACAAATCATACATTCCCATTGAAGCCGCTACCAACGGAACATTATCAATAATAGCCGAAGCTATACCAATTACAATAACGATAATGTCTTGATTGCCAATGGTGCTATCCATCCATTGTGCTAAACTTGATAATAAATGTGTTGATTCTAATGCTCCAATGGCGACTAAAATTCCTAAGAAAAACAGAATACTTGACGTGTCTATTTTGCTTAAAGCATGAGCCACTGTAAATGGATGACGTTCTTCTTCGTCTTTTCCAGAATGAAGGATTTCTGAAACTACCCAAACTATCCCCAGTCCTAATAAAATGCCCATGTATGGAGGCAAATGTGTGATTGTCTTAAAAATTGGAACAAATAGGAGCGTACCAAGTCCTGTTAAAAGCATGATAACAGAATTTTGAGTTTTGATAATTAACTCATGTGGGTTTGTTTGTGAATCATCGTCTGCTTTATTCAAATGTACCGACCCTTTCATTTTAAATGTAAGATAAATAAGCGGTATAATCAATGAAATTAAACTTGGAATTAGTAACATCTTGATGATATTAGTAGGCGTAATTTGACCACCAATCCATAACATGGTGGTAGTTACGTCGCCAATTGGTGACCATGCTCCACCTGCATTGGCTGCAATGATGACTACACCTGCAAATAGTTTTCGGGTTTCTGGCTCTTTAATTAGTTTTCTCAAAACAGAAACCATCACGATTGCCGTTGTTAGGTTATCTAAAATAGCGGATAAAAAGAAGGTAATCAGAGCGATAAGCCACAATAGAGTAACTTTATTACGACTGGTGATGCGGTCGGTGATGAGTTTAAATCCTTGATGAGCATCAATTAATTCTACGATAGTCATTGCTCCCAAAAGGAAGAAAAGAATTTCAGAAACACTGGCTAAATGATGAGATAATTCTCCAAGAACTAATGTTGGTTCATGTTCAGAAACGATATAGACAGTCCAACACAAAACACCTGTAATGAGGGAAGTTGCTGTTTTATTAATTTTTATTGGATGTTCTAAGGCGATTGCTAAATAACCAATTACGAAAATCAGGATTAGAAGTGTTTGCATGAAGAGTTTGTTTATTTTGATATTTAGAATTCCGAAATATAAGCACCGAAAACAAATTTAACACTAATAAAATAATGCTTTTCCCATAAAAACCTTTTTTTTCTTTTGTATCCCACCTATCAGCCCTAACTTTGCACAATTTTTAGGGACAAATAGTCCAAAAGCTTTTTCATTAAAAACAATTGAACAAAAATGAGTTTAACAGTATCGCTCGCCGACCGCATTAATGCACTTGAAGAGTCTGCAACACTCGGGATGACTAAAAAAGCCCGTGAACTTGCCGCTCAGGGACACAAAGTTATTAGCCTTTCAGTAGGTGAACCTGATTTCAAAACCCCAAAGCACATTTGCGATGCAGCTAAGAAAGCCATTGATGATGGTTTTCATGGGTATTCGCCTGTAGCTGGTTATCCTGACCTTCGTAAAGCGATTGCCGATAAGTTAAAACGTGATAATAATATTGAGTGGGGACCTGAAAATATTGTGGTTTCGACGGGTGCAAAACACTCTTTGGCAAATGTAATTTCTACTTTGGTTAATCCAGGTGAAGAAGTTATCATTTTCTCACCATACTGGGTTTCATATTCAGAAATGGTGAAATTGGCTGATGGCGTTTCAGTAGTTGTTGATGGTGCTTTTGATAATAATTTCAAAGTGACACCTGAGCAATTTGAAGCGGCTATTACACCAAAAACTAAATTGGTCATGTTTGCTTCTCCAAATAACCCAACTGGTTCGGTTTATACTGAAGCTGAGTTGAGAGCAATTGGTGCTATCGTGGCAAAACACCCAAATATTTTTGTAATGGCTGATGAAATTTACGAATACATCAACTTTACAGAAGAAGGACATTTCTCAATCGGGTCAATTCCAGAAATTAAAAACCAAGTAATTACGGTAAATGGTGTGGCAAAAGGACACGCTATGACTGGTTGGAGAATTGGTTTTATCGCTGCGGCAAAATGGATTGCTGACGGTGTTGAGAAATTGCAAGGACAAGTAACTTCTGGTACAAACTCTATCGCACAAAAAGCGGCAACAGTTGCCTTTAACGGTACTTTGGAAGAAGCTTACAAAATGAAAGATGCTTACAACCGTCGTCGTGGATTGGTTGTTGGTTTATTACGTGAAATCCCAGGATTTAAAGTAAATATGCCTGACGGAGCATTTTATGCTTTCCCAGACATTAGTGCATATTTCGGAAAATCTGACGGAACAACGTTGATTAAAGATTCAGATGATTTCTCAATGTGGTTATTGGACGGTGCTTTTGTAGCAACCGTAGCAGGTTCAAGTTTTGGAGCTCCCAACTGCATCCGTATTTCAACGGCAGCGGCTGACGAACAATTAGTTGAAGCTTGCGAGCGTATCAAAGCAGCCGTAGCAACTTTGAAATAATTGTAGCACAGGAATCTTTCCTGTAATTGAAAAAAGCCTCTTCTCTGTTTGGGAAGGGGCTTTTTATTGCCCATGTTTTATGGATAGTCGCACGATTAGGTATCTCTATCAAATAGAAAATGGACTTACGTCTAAAATAGTAATCTTCTAAACTTATTCTTCGTATTTTCGTTTAAGATATTAGCATTAATTCCCAAAAACTTCATGGCAAATTTATCTCTAAAAATTAACGGAAAAACATATAACACAGATGTTGACCCGAATACTCCGCTATTGTGGGTTCTGCGTGACCACATTGGTTTGGTTGGAACTAAATACGGTTGTGGTATAGCTCAATGTGGAGCTTGTACTGTTCATCTCAATGGTTCGGCAACACGCTCTTGTATTTTGCCAGTTTCGGCAATTTCGGGTATGGACGTTACCACAATTGAAGGACTTTCTGAAAATGGAACGCATCCTGTACAACAAGCTTGGGACGAATTGGACGTGCCTCAATGTGGTTATTGTCAGGCGGGGCAAATGATGTCAGCTTCGGCTCTTTTGGCAACCAATAAAAAACCGACGGACAAAGATATTAGTAATGCCATGAGTGGAAATATCTGCCGTTGTGGTACTTATCACAGAATTGAGAAAGCCGTTAAATTGGCAGCAGAAAAAATGAAATAACCGTAATTAAAACCAAACACAATGGAAAATATTCAATCAAGAAGAAATTTTTTAAAAATAACTTCGGGTATTACGGGAGGACTGATTCTCGGTTTTAATTGGTTTTCTGCAAATGCTACTGAAACTGAAATTATCAATTCCACGTTTTCTTCTTCTTTAGATTTCAATTCATTTTTAGCGATTGAACCAACGGGGAAAGTAATTATTTATTCGCCAAATCCTGAAATTGGACAAGGAATCAAGACGGCGTTTCCAATTATTGTTGCAGAAGAATTGGACGTAGATTGGAAAGACGTTATCGTTAAACAAGCTGATTTAGATAAAAAATTTGAACGCCAAGTGACGGGTGGAAGTGGAGCAATCAAACATTCGTGGGATAGATTACGCAAAGCAGGAGCAACCGCCAAATATTTGTTAAAAGAAGCGGCTGCCCAACGTTGGAAAGTAAATATGAGTGAATTAAAAACCGAAAAAGGGTTTGTTATTCATACCTCAGGAAAGAAATTAAGTTACGGAGAATTAGCAGAAGAAGCATCTAAACTGAAAGTTCCTGAGAAAGTAGAATTGAAGAAATTTGCTGATTATCAATTGATTGGAAGTACCATCAAAGGAGTGGATAATCCAGATTTATTGGTTGGAAAACCACTTTTTGGCATTGATTATCAGAAAGAAGGAATGTTGCACGCTCAAATTCAACGTCCGCCTGCTTTTGGCATGAAACTCAAATCATTCGATGCTACCGAAGCCAAGAAAATGTCAGGAATTGTCAATGTAGTTTCGTTTGGCAATAAAGTGGCAATTGTCGGAAAGTCAACATGGGAGGTAATGCAAGCTCGTAAAACGGTAAAATACGAGTGGGAAAAAGAAAAAGACCTCGAAAGTACCGACGACCACAACAGAATTTTCAATGAATTGCTGAACAAAAAAGAAGCAGAAATTCGTAGAAAAGACGGTGATATTGAAACGGCTTTCAAGAATGCTTACAAAGTAATTGAAGCGGAATATCAATGTCCTTTCATCCCGCACAATCCGATGGAGCCGATGAACTTCTTTGCTCATGTACGTGAAGATGGTGTAACATTGGCAGGACCAACCCAAAATCCGCAAAGTGCTCAACAACAAGTAGCCAAATTATTAAACATTGCTCCCGAAAAAATAACGGTTGAATTAACCAAAATGGGTGGAGGTTTCGGAAGAAGATTGAATAGTGATTATGCTCTGGAAGCTGCCGAATTATCAAGTATCATCAAAGCTCCTGTTCGGGTAATGTGGACACGTGAAGACGATATGACAGGTGGAATTTACCGTCCTGCCGTAAAATATCGCTTCAAAGCCTCAATTGATAAAAACGGAAACATGACAGGTTTTTATCTGAAAGGTGTCGGAATGAATGCAGGTAATGCAACTCGCCAAGACAATTTTCCAGTTGGAGCAGTTGAAAATGTGCTGATAGAATCGGTTGATTATAAATCATCCATTACGACAGGGCCTTGGAGAGCTCCAATTACCAATTTCTTAGCCAGTGCCGAGCAGTCATTTTTAGATGAAGTGGCAGTGGCAGTAGGAAAAGACCCCATCCAATTTCGTTTAGAATTATTGGAAAAAGTAAAATCAAATCCCATTGGTAAAATCACGTATGAACCCAATCGTTTTATTGAAACTATCAAAATGGTAGCAGAAAAATCGAATTGGGGTAAACAGAAAAAAGGTATTTATCAAGGATTTAGCGTATATTTTTCACACTTTTCGTATGTCGCACAAGTGGCACAAGTAGAAGTAAAAAAAGGAAAACCTACTTTGAAAAAAGTGTTTGCCGTAACAGATTGTGGCGTTGTTGTGAATCAGAGTGGGGCAAGAAATCAAGTTTACGGAGCAATTGTAGATGGTTTTGGTCACGCCATGTTTGCCAATTTGAAGTTTAAAAATGGAGCTCCCGAAGAAAGTAATTACGACAAATATCGCTTGATTCGGTACAATGAAGTGCCAGAAATAGAAGTACATTTTGTCAATAATGGTATCGACCCAACGGGTTTGGGAGAACCTGCACTTCCGCCAACAGGTGGAGCAATTGCCAATGCCATTTTCAAAGCAACTGGTAAAAGATTATACAGTCAGCCGTTTATTTTGGCGGATGAAAAATTAGAGAATTTTGTGTAGAATATCGGTATTGCCATAAAAACGGAAGTCGTCACTCAAAGCGACGACTTCCGTAAAATAAATAAGTTTCTATAAACGCTACACTTCAAAAATCACTTCTTCATTTGGCACCCTTAATCTTTCTGAATAAATGCCTTCAGGTTTCCCAATTCCACAGGCAACAATCATGGTGATTTCTGCTAAAGCAGGTAAATTCAAGGCTTTTTTTACTAAATCTGCATCAAATCCTTCCATCGGACAAGTGTCATATCCTTCCGATGCCAAACTCAACATAAAAGTTTGAGCTGCCAAAGCACATGATTTATGCGTCATTACTCGTTGGTCGCCATTGTTTCTAATTCTTAAAAAAGGTTTATTGAAACCCATAAAAAATACGATAATTGTTCGTAGTAAAGTATTTAATCCGAATGGGTCGTAACGATAAACCAAAGGCATTAATTTTCGATAATAATCAAAGGCTCTTTTATCTCGTGAGGTTAATTCCTTTCCCTCAAACTGCTTTTCCAAATTCGTAATATTCCATTTGACACGCTCCTTCCATTTATCTTGTCGAGTCACAAAAACAACCAATTGCTTTGCCGTTTTCGCCGCCGATTGTCCCATACAAGCGTGCGAAAGTACATTGTGAATTTCCTTTGATTTTACCCAATAAAACTCCCACAACTGCATATTACTACTGTTTGGGGAAAGTACCGCACGTTCAAGTCCACGTTTGATGACACTTTCATCAAAAGGAGCAGTTTCATCGTAGATTCTAATAGAACGACGTTTTTGGATAATTTTATCGAAATCTTGAATTTGCATGGAATTGAAGATGAATTTTTGGAAACAGTTTTTTGTTTATATCTTTGATTATCAAATACTAATGAAAATGGAAACTAAAAAGAAGTTATCAAAAGAGGAAAAGCGAGCTAAAGTCTTAAAATTCCTTAGACAGTCTGCTAATAACTATAAAGAAACCAATTTGATTTTAGACCAGATTTTACCCGATATTATTCAAAGTTCTTCTACTAAATGAAAAATGATGCAATACTACACTTATGATATTATTGAAGAAGAGTTTACTACTTATTTCTTCAAGACAACCTTTCAGGTCTTTTATCGTATTGAATTTAAACCTACAGGATATATTTTTAGAGAAGAATATATTTGGTCGCACTACTGTTATGAGTTTTCAATAAAGCTATCTGAGAATTCTCCTAAAAATACACCTTTAGACCCTTTAGTTTCTTCAACGATAGCAGTAATCTTTATGGATTTCTTTAAGGATAAAGAAAAAATTATACTATATACCTGTGATACTGCTGACAGAAAACATTTAGTGAGGGTCAGGAAATTTGATAGATGGTTTGAGCAATTCAATAAAGAGTTATTTTTAAAAATTGATAATTCAATTACTGACTTTGCTCAAAACACAACCTACTATAATTCCTTAATTATCAGGCGGGATAATCCTTATAAAGATGAAATTGTAGAAGCTTTTGAAGACCTCATTGGTGGATTTGAAGAAGACAAATAATTTACTATTTCTTCAACAAACAAGCCATATAAAATCCATCATAACCGTCAGTTGCAGGAGAAGTTCTTTGTTCTTTCAATAACTCCCATTTATCGGGTTGTTCTGCTAATAATCTTTGTACATGTGCTTCACTTTCAGATGGTAATAAACTACACGTTGCAAATACCATTTTCCCACCTTTTTTCAACATAGAAGAATATTGTGTAAGAATGTCCCATTGGATTTTACGGAGATTCTCAATAAACTCTGGTGTAAGTTTCCATTTTGAATCTGGATTTCTACGAATTACGCCCAAACCCGAACACGGAACGTCTAATAATAATCTATCAGCACTTTCTTGTAATCGTTTTAGTGTTTTTGGTTCAATTAGTTTCACCTCCACATTATTTACTCCGTTGCGTTTGGCACGCTTCATTAATTCGGTAAGTTTGTATTCTTCTACATCCATTGCCACAATACGCCCTTTATTTTGCATCAAAGAGGCAAGGTGTAACGTTTTTCCACCTGCACCTGCACAAGCATCAATAACTCTCATGCCAGGTTTAACATCTAAGAAAGGGGCAATCATTTGAGAACCAGAATCTTGTACTTCGAAAAGTCCATTTTTAAAGAATTCTGTTTTGAAAATATTACCTCTTTGTTTTAACATTAAAGCATCGGGTAAATTCTCTGGAATGATGGTTTCTATCTCAATATCAACCAATAAATCTTGTAATTTATAAGGATTGGTTTTCAATGAGTTCGCTCTTAAAATCACAGGAGCTTGTTGATTCATAGCTCGGATTTCAGTAGTCCATTTTTCTGTGCCTAATTCTGCTTCTCCCATTTCGTCTAACCAATCAGGGATAGATTCTCTGATTTTACGTACTTTTTGAGCTTCTTCTAAACGAGCCAATATTGTTTCTTCATTAACAAAAGAAAACTCTTCCCATTTAGGTAGAAAATCTATGTTATCACCATCGGGATTCAATTGTTTTTTTATCAGAAGCCATGAACCTACCATCTGAAAAAAGAATTGTGGTCGGAGCTTATCTGCTTGCATTTCATTGACAAAAAGCACCAAACGCCAATTTCTGACAATTTCGTAGGTGTGTTCTGCAATAAAGGCACGGTCACGGCTGCCCCATTGTTTGTTGGATTTGAGAGTTGCCTCAATAACTCGGTCTGCCTGACGTGGTTTGTCATTAAGGAATATTTCTTGCAAGGCTTTAACAGTTGCCAAGATTAATGGACGATGAAGACGCATTGTTTTAGTTAAAATTAAGCGAAAAAGTGATTGGCGAAAAGCGAAGGTGGTAATTCAATAAATGATACACTAATCTTTTCAATCACATTGGCTTATCAGTAAACCGTTTACTGATAACCATGACAAATTTCCGAAAATTTACCGACAATCACGAATGATTATGTGAATGCTCCTATTTTATGGGTTAATCTTATTTCCTTTTATAAACTCAAAAGCCCATTTCGTGTTGTTAAGAGTCCGTTTCATGGATTAGGAAAAATACTTGACATTGAATCCAATAATTTTGAACCATAAACTAAACAAAAAATAAAATCATGAAAAAAACATTATCTCTTCTTATGTTATTGGCTTTGGTATCAATGACTTCAATTGCTCATAAAAATGTCAAAATTGTTCCTGTAACAAAATCTTTTGCGGTAGGAGGAAGTATCAAAATTAAAATCAAAAATGATACGAGTGATGAAGTAACCGTTTATAATGGTGGCGGCAATAGCTCGTATAGACTACAAAAAAATATCATTACAACGATTGCAATGGATGCAGGCGATAAACTTTTTGACTATGCAGGGGGCAAAAAAGGAAGAGTGCTTCTGGTAGTTTCGGCTGATATGGATGGTAAAGTTCAGATGTATAGTAAGTTGTAAATAAAAAATCCCGTTCTCAATCTGAAAACGGGATTTTTTATTTTACCCTAAGGCAATGGTAAGCGTAACTTTTGTACCAATGACTTGGTTATCATCATTTTTCAAATCTTCATAAACGATTAAGTTTTGATTTTGGAGGTCATTGTTCAATAATCTCAAACGTTCTTCTGTGGCAGATGTTGAAAAAGATTCATGTTGCTGCACACGTTTACTTTTGATTTCGGCTGATTTTACACGTCCAACTCCATTGTCTTCTACTACACAAATCAAGTTTTCTTCTGTTTCATCCAAATCAAAACTTATGCTTAATTTTTTGTCTCCTTGTTTGTGGAGTAACCCGTGTTTGACACTGTTTTCTACAAAAGGCTGAATCAACATGGGCGGGAGTTGGTGATAGTCTTCGTCAATGTTTTTGCTCAGATTTATGGTATAGTCGAAGCCCTCTGCAAAACGCATTTTTTCTAATTCTAAATATTTAGTAAGAATTTCGATTTCGGTGGAAAGGTTGATTTTTTTCTTACCCGAAACCGTTAAAATTTGGCGGGTCAAGTACGTAAAATTCCCCATTTGCTCGTTGGCTTTTACCTTATCTCCATACATAAATTGCTCTTGAATACCGTTTAGAGCATTGAACATAAAATGCGGATTCATCTGGCTTTTGAGGGCTTTTAGTTCACTTTCGGTGGCTTTTTGTTCAATCTCGATACGGCGTTTTGCTTCTTCGAGTTGGGTTGTTAATAATTCATTTTCTTTTTTGGCTCGGAACCTTGTAAATGAAAAATAAGCAATGGCTGATAAGGCTAAAATTGCTCCTAAGATGCTGTAAATTAGGGTAGTTTTACGAGTAGATTCGAGTTCGGAGATTTGTTTTTGTTGAGCAATTTTTATGATTTCATCATCTTTGGCTTCGGTTTCGTATTTGAATAATGCTTTGATGGCTGAGTTTTTAGTATTGATTTTATTCAAACTATCTTTCATTTTAATCTCAATCTCTGCATACTGAAAAGCTAAAGGTGTATTATTAAGGTTTTTATAGATTTCTTTTAATCTTTTTGAGGCTTGCATTATTGTTTCAACACTACCCGAATTTTCTCCTCTTTTGTAAGCAGTTAAACCAAAATTTTCGGCTTCTCGGTATCGCTTTTTTAATTTCAGAATATTGGCATATCGAATAATTGCCATTGTATAACCTGGTTCAATTATACTCTTTCTACCATACTCCAATTCAATATTTGTAAATTTGTAGGCACTATCTAATTGATTGTGGTCTAAATAATAACTTGCTAAAAGTCCGTATGTATCTGAGAGTAGAGAAGGTAGATTTTTTTCTTTTGCGATTGCCATTGCCTTTTCAGAATATTGGAACATTTGTTTGTATTTCCCTAATTCACTGTAAACAAAAGCAATCTGGTGATATACTTGACCCAATAATATTTTATCCCCACTCTTCACGTAATAGTCAATTAACTCAAAAGCATAATCTAAGATTTTTTGATATTCTTTTTGGTCTAAAAGAGAAGAAGTTAGAAAACCTAACGTTCTTGCCTTTGAGGCTTTGTCGTTGATGTCATCAGAGATTTTTAGCGATTTTGTAAAATACTCCATCCCTTTATTAATGGCTCCGTTTTCACAATAAACCCGCCCAAAATCAGCATAAATGTTGGCTAAACCAGCAAAATTCTTTGTTTTTGTATAAATATCTAATACCTGATTATAGTTGTTTAAAATCTGTTTGGGTTCGCCTTTATAATCATAGTGAGTACCAATATTTTGAAGCGTTTGAGCCAAAGCGTTTAAGTTATCTCCATTCTTAAATTTTAACACGGCTTTACTGTAAAAGTATAAAGCACTATCATAATTTCCTTTTATAGTTGTGTAGTAAAATCCAATATTATTGAAGTGCATTCCCCAATAATTATTATAGGCTTTTCGCTCTTTGTCGGATAGGGATGTACCTAATTTTTGGCTACAAATTTGTCCTAAAATAGTATTGTATTTCATCCAAACCTTTTCATCGTTTTCAAGCTCAATAAATTGATTCAATCTTTCACATTGAATGGTATCTCTCAACTTGTAATTATTGATAACCCTCAGTAAACTATCCTTATTTTGCCCAAACGAAGACCAAGAAATTAGTAGCAACAAATATATTTTTTTCATCGAAAAATTACACTTTAATATCTGAAATAAACTCATCAAATTCCTTCACCTTTTCACGGGCAACGGGTGCCGAAAAACCATTGGTAAATTCAATCATGGCTCCGTCTTTTTTGTTGTACTTTACAATCTGGTGCGTGTTGATAAGATAAGAGCGATGTACTCTATAAAAGCGAGTGTCGTTACTTAGAAGCTCATCAAATTCCTTGATTTTTTTGCTCACAAGTGTTTTGCCAGCCTTCGTAACCACGTGTGTATATGAACCGTCGGCTTCAAAGAAAAAAATATCTTCTAACTGCACAAAAACCAAACTATCTGCCATTGGTAGAGCAATTTTTTGGAGTTTACTTACGCTCAAATTTTCTTTCAAAACACTCACTCGCTGAATAATTTGATTTTGCCCGACCAGTTTTATGGCTTTTTCAACTGCTAAAATCACTTTTGAAATACTGATTGGTTTCAAAATATAATCCACCGCCGAAACCTCAAAAGCACGCAAGGCGTATTCTGAATAAGCAGTACAAAAAATAGTCTCGAAAGTTGGTTGGTTGAAGTATTCAAATAGAGCAAAGCCGTTTTCTTCGGGCATTTCGATGTCCAAAAATACAAGGTCAATGGTGTGCTTATTAATCAATTTTACGGCAGATTTTACATCAGGAGCTTCATCTACCAGGTTAATCATTGGGCAATGTTCAGTGATAATTTGCCGAAGCATGGAGCGGGCTGCGGGTTCGTCATCAACAATGATGGCGTTGAGAGTCATAACAGTTAAAAATGTTAGTGGATATTTCTTAGTGCAAAATACTTAAAACGGTTTATGAATCCAAATGTACGTTTCATTCGGTTTTAATGACAGTTCATGGAGTGACTCTAAAAAAGGATGACTGAGTTTGTAGTTTTGAACCATCAAATAACAAAAGAACTTTACTCATGAAAAAAATATTCTTATTAATTCTCTTTATAAATTTCTGCTTTTCAGCAATTGCCCAACAACCCATGACCATTAGTCCAGGTCTTACGGTTACGTCGCCATCGGCAGGAACAAGTGGATTGAAATTTACGAACTTAAATTCCTCATCATCCGCAGCAACAACACCAACCAAAGTATTATCAGTAGATGCTTCGGGAAATGTTATTTTGGGAAATGCGGCTTCGGGCGGGGGAGGAACTTCCTCTTGGACATCAGCAAGCGGTATAACTTCAACAACTGAAAAAGTAGTTATTGGCGGTTTTACAAAGTTGGGTAATGAAACCACTACCACAACGGCAGGGGTCACTAAATCTACTCCTTCCATTAAAACAATATTATTGACAGGAAGTATTAATGTTGCACTTGCCACTGAAACATCGGCTTCTTTGACGACCTCAGTACCACATGGACTCAATTGGGATAAAATCATTGACGTTTCCATTATTCTAAAACCTACAATTCTCTCAGCCAGTGGAAATTATGACCTTATCATTCCTCCAAAATTTATCGATAACAGACCGTCTCCTGGTGGTACAAACGGATTTGAGTTCACTTATATCATTGGTTCAACCAGCGTTGATATTATTAGAAATAATGGAAATAGTAGCAAGCTTGCCAGAACTGCCGTTGCAGGTACAAATATACCCGCATACGGTTCGCCCTATAAAATTCTAATAACTTACCTTGAATAAATTATCACTTACACACTAAATATGGAAAATTTCAAAATCTATAAAGATGACTTGTTGACAATTGACCAACGTAAAAAGAAAGTCATTTATATAAACCAAATAATTATGCTCAAAGGTATTTCTAATTATACCTGCTTTTATCTGAAAAATGGTACGCAACGGCTTACATCACACACACTGAAATACTATGAAAACCAATTGGAAAGTAAGGGGTTTTTGAGAGTTCATCGAGGGTTTATCGTCAATCAGCAATGTATTGTAAAGCACGACTCTTATAATTCTCAACTCTTACTGACTGATGGTTATGAAGTGGAGATTTCAAGACGTAAAAGAAGACAGTTTGAAGGAAGTTTTTAAGAATGGATTATTTTGAAAAATAATCTAATAATTTTTCAAACATGAAACAAAAAGATATACTTCATCGTTTTACTGATATGTTGTCTAAATTAACAGAAAGCCTTGCTCATCAGCAGGGCTTTTTTATTTGTACTTAGTGCAAGAATTTGTATATCGTATTATCAACGAAACATCAATAATTTCAAACTGTGGTTAAAGTTGAGAATATAGTAGAAATTGAAGACTCTTATTGCTTGCAAAACGATTCCTACTTTACAAGAATATGTTTTAACAGACAATCCTGAAATAGAGATTTATAGAAGAGAAAATGAAGACTACTGGTCATTAATAAAAGAGAGAGAGGTCAATCATTATGTTCATTTTAATGCCATAGATTTTAGTTTTGAATTAGGAGAGATTTATCAGAGAAAATAGTAAAAAAAAGCCTTGCAGAATTACTTTGCAAGGCTTTTTTGTCGGGCGGATAGCCTACCACAATTCTTCAGAATCGTGAATTTAGTGGATACGATTCTGGAGAATTGTGAATTTAGTGGATACGATTCTGGAGAATCGTGGTACATAATTATCACCCAAATAAATCACTTGATAAATATCTATCCCCTCTATCACAAACGATAAAAACAATTACACCTGATTCTAATTCTTGGGCTAATCTGATGGCTGCTGCTGCTGCTCCTCCGCTACTCATTCCACCAAAAATAGCTTCTTCTTTTGCCAAACGATTTGCCATAATTCGGGCTTCTTCTTCTGAAATATCCATGATGCTATCAACTCTTGCTGCATCAAAAATCATGGGTAAATATTCTTTTGACCAACGTCTAATCCCTGGAATTTTAGACCCTTCCGTTGGCTGGCAACCCACAATTTGAATTTTCGGATTTTGCTCTTTCAAGTACATCGACGTTCCCATGATTGTACCCGTTGTTCCCATCGAGCTTACAAAGTGAGTAACTTCTCCGTTGGTATCTTTCCAAATTTCTGGACCTGTTGAACGGTAATGAGCCAAATAGTTATCCGAATTCCCGAACTGGTCGAGCATAAAATAACCACCCTTTGTCATTTGGGCTTCGGCATAATCTCTTGAACCTTCGATACCTTCTTCGGCAGGAGTCAAAATTACTTTTGCTCCGAATGCTTCCATCGTAAGGACACGTTCACGGGTAGAGTTTTCGGGCATCACTAATTCAATATCAAGATTATACAAACGTGCAATCATGGCTAAGGCAATACCTGTATTTCCAGAAGTGGCTTCAATCAGTTTCATGTCTGGCTCGATTTCACCTCTTTCCACAGCACCTTTAATCATGCTATATGCTGCACGGTCTTTTACCGAACCACCTGGATTATGTCCTTCTAATTTTCCGTAAATCTTAACGTTAGGATTCGGATTAATTCTGTTTAATTCTACGATGGGCGTGTTGCCCACTAAATCTAATATTGTCATTTGTATTCGTTACCAAAATTCATAAACTCATATTGGAAAGTAAATAAATTAGGGTTTTTTGAAGAGGTTAAAAAAGAGACATAAGTATCGCCATCATAAGTAATATCATACTTGACAAATCCCATTTGGTTGTAATCTTTAAACCATCTATTAAAAAGACGATTTCTATATCTCTGTTTAGCATCTGATTGCCCACAAACATAGATAAGAATGTTAGTTTCTTTACTTAAAAAATTTAAGATAGAAGTGATTATAGTATCCGAAATTTTCTTATCATATTTAACACTTTTAGGTTTGCCAAGATAGTCAAATCCAAAAAGTTTTACAGAATTTGAATAAGACAATTTCGGGAAATATCCTTCTGTATCCGTAAAATAGATAGTATAATCATCTCCTTCATCTGTTGTAAAGAAAAACTCACTATCGTTTTCTTCTTGGTAAGTGGGATAAGGTGTCAGGGATAGAAAATTTAAGTCCATATTCTTTTGAAGCACGTTCCACACCAACTTTGCTGATAAGTTCCTTGTCTCTCAACATCTGTTCGATTATCAATTGTAATCTTGGTTTTTTTATTGTGTCCATAATTTTATTTTTTTCAAAGGTACAAATTTACTGTAAAATCTTCACTTGTTCTTGATGGTAAATCTTGGTGTTTTCAGGTACACTTCGGGTTAACCAAACGTTGCCACCGATGATAGAATTTGCCCCTACAACGGTTTCTCCACCTAAAATTGTTGCTCCTGCATAAATCACTACGCCGTCTTCAATCGTGGGATGGCGTTTCATAGATGCCATTGATTTACTAACCGATAATGCTCCCAATGTTACACCTTGATAGATTTTTACATTTTTACCAATAGTGGTTGTTTCCCCAATAACGATACCTGTTCCGTGGTCGATAGTGAAATATTCGTCAATTTCTGCCCCTGGGTGAATGTCAATGCCTGTTTTGGAATGAGCATATTCTGTCAAAATTCGGGGTACTATTGGAACATCAAATTTCAATAGTGCATTTGCCAAACGATAAAAAATAACGGCATAAAACCCTGGATAAGCCCTAATTACTTCATATTCACTTTGAGCAGCGGGGTCGCCCGCCATAATCGCTTGTACGTCTGTCAGTAAAATACGGTAGATTTCGGGTAATTGTTGAATATAACTACTCGCAATTTTACGTGCGTCGTCTCGCAAATGTTGTTGCATCGACCGTAACATTCGTGTTAAACGTAATTCTATTTGGTCAAAAGCTTCTTGAAGTTCATCCACACAACCAAAGTGTCTTTGCGTTTGTTCGGGGAACATCGCCAGCATAATGTCGGTAAATAATTCCTTTACCACCGTAGTTGCTGGAAAAGTGTTTGGCTTGGAATGTTTCTCGCAAAGTTGTTCTAAGAATGATTTTGGCAACATATTATTTGTCGTTAGGTTTTGCTTTGACTTCTTTATTTCAAAATTAACGATAATCATGCCTAATTGATTCATCCATTTAAAATTAAATCAGCCGCTTTTTCTGCTACTGCAATCACTGGAGCATTGGTATTACCAGAAATTACCATTGGAATTACTGACGCATCGACAACCCTTACGCCTTCCAAACCTCGTATTTTTAAGTTCTCGGGAGCAACAACTGCGTTATCATCTATGCCCATCGTACACGTTCCGCAGGGGTGATAAACGGTTTCACAATGATTCAGAATATGCTCAATGAGTTGTTCGTCTGTCTCTGAATTCATGGGGAAATTCAAATGATTTTCTTTCCGAAAAGGAGTGAAGGCATCCGATAAAATGACCTCTTTTGCTTTTTTCACGCCTCTTAACATCGTGGCTAAATCTTCCCCATTGGCATCAGAAAAATATTGTGGGTCAATTAATGGAGCGTCGGTAGCTCTATTAGAATGTAAACCGATGTGTCCTCGACTTTTGGGAGCGAGTAGTGTTGGAAGAATAGTAAATCCTTCTGTTTTGGGTAATTTGGATAAATCATGAATATCTTCACCCATGACAGGGGCAAAATGAAATTGCATATCTGGTCGGTCGAGATTGGGAATTGTTCTGACAAATGAACAAGCTTCTAAAGGACTTGATGATAATGGACCTTTTTTATTGACAAAATAATTAAACGCATTGCCAATTATCCAAGGGAAACGTTCGGCGTTATTATAGGTTATTCTTTGATTGCATAATACGTTGAGATTTACAAAAAGATGGTCGGAAAGATTCTGCCCAACACCCGTCAAATTTACTTTTGAATTTATCCCAAAATCCTTCAAATAATCAGCATTCCCAATCCCCGAAAGCATTAATATTTGTGGGCTTTGAAATGCCCCTGCTGACACAATTACTTCTTTTTTTACCCATATTTTTTCAGTAGTTTCAGAAGCCTTTTTGATGATTTCTACACCAATTACTCGGTCGTTTTCAATCAATAATTGTTTCGTTAAAGTATTGGTAAGCACTCTCAAATTAGGTCTTTTTAAAGCAGGAACTAAAAATGCGGAGGCAGTAGAATGGCGTTTTGCATCCTTAATAGTAAATTGAAATTTACCTGCTCCATCTTGTGTCGCTCCGTTAAAATCAAAGTTTTCTCCAATACCACATTCAATATTTCCTCTTACAAAAGCCTCTGCCAAAGGCGTAATATTCCGATTATGCGTAACATTTAATAAGCCTCCCATTCCGTGAAATTCATTATGAAATTGCTCATTATTTTCAGATTTTTTGAAATAAGGAAGCATCGTTTCATAGTTCCAACCTTTGTTTCCCCAACGTTCCCAATCGTTATAATCTTCTTTATTTCCTCTGATGTAAGCCATACAATTGATGGATGAACTACCGCCCAAAGTTTTGCCACGAGGTTGATACATTCTTCTATTGTTAACGTGTTTTTGAGGTTCTGTAAAGAAGTCCCAATTCAGACTTTTATCATAATTGAGCTTAGAATATGCCGCAGGAATGTGAATATTCATGTTATTATCTTTTCCGCCAGCCTCTATCAATAGTACATCTATTTGAGGATTTTCTGACAAACGATTGGCAAGAACACAGCCTGCCGAACCTGCTCCAATAATAATATAGTCGGGTTTCATAGAAGTGATTTTGTGTGATGAAAAGATTGTTTATGGTAATGTAAATTACCATTTTATCATCAAATAATGCAGTTTTTTGATTGAGAATATAACAATAAAAATTGTAATTTTGTGAAAACTATTCGGAACTATCTACAATTTGTCGCAGAATAAAATTAGACCACAGATTGTACTGATTCAACAGATTTACACGGATAAGTTTAAAGAAAAATCAGTGTAAATCTGTTTTATCTGTTCTATCCGTGGTCTAATTTTGTCTTGCGACAAATTGTAGATAATTCCGAAACTATTTAACTTTTACTAACCACAAATGTCTGATTTTGAAATTTATTTACCGCTCGGTTTTCAACATATTACTGATATAAATGGCTATGACCATATTCTTTTTGTGGTTGCTCTATGTGCTATTTTTCGCTTAAAAGATTGGAAGAAAGTAGCTTTTCTCATCACAGCTTTTACCATCGGACATTCCATAACTTTGGCTTTAGCAACACTCAATCTTATTACTTATAGCTCAAAATTGATTGAGTTATTAATCCCAATTACTATCTTTTTGACGTGTATTCTGAACTTTTTTCATAAGTCTGCGGAGTATTCTTTGGATAAAGAGAAACCTTCAATGTTTCGTTATCCAATGGCAATGACCTTTGGTTTAATTCATGGAATGGGTTTTTCTAACTATCTGCGTAGTCTTTTAGGAAAGGAAGAAAGTATTTGGCAGCCGCTTTTGGCGTTTAATATTGGTTTAGAGATTGGGCAATTAGTAATTGTGGCTATTTCTTTGATTATCAGTTCGTTACTGCTGGATTTATTCAGAGTGAAAAAGCACGACTGGAATTTAATTCTTTCGGGACTTGTAGCGGGTGTTGCTCTTACGTTGATACGAGATGCGGAATTTTGGCAGTAGTTTTGTCAATTGTAGAGACAAGGCAATGCCTTGTCTTTACAATATTTTTTGCAAATTAAAGACAAGGCAATGCCTTGTCTCTACAAATCACCCCGTTTAATTGCTTGAATTGCCATTTTTGATAATTCTTGAATTCCCAAAATTAAGCCACCAAAACGTGGGTCTTTTGTTAATCCTGCTTTCCATCGAGCGTAAATTTGTTGCATAATGACGGTGTTTTTATACAGTCCGAAAACATAATAAAACAAAATATCTGTAACATCTCTATTCGTTTTTTGGGCATATCGCTCTACTACTTCTTTACGGTTTAAATTTCCATTTAACCACGTGATATTGAACGATTTAAGGAATTGACCGTCGCCATCTTCGCACCAATACGCAAGACTTGCCCCCAAATCCATTAAAGGGTCGCCAACGGTGGACATTTCCCAATCTAAAACCCCAAGAATCTCCGTCAAATTATCAGGATTTAATAATACATTATCGTATTTATAGTCGTTGTGTAGAAAGGCTGGAGCTTGCGGACGTGGCATATTTGCCCGCATCCAATCCGCAATTTCAATCATCGCTGGAATATCATCCGTTAGTGATTTTTCGTATCTGCCAATCCAACCTTCTACTTGTCGTTGTACATATCCTTCTGGTTTCCCGAGATTAATTAAGCCTGTTTTTTCAATATCAAGCAGGTGTAAATCAACTAAATTATCAATCAAATTCTCTGAAATTTTACGCATTGTAGTTTCAGAAATACGCATTTTTAGAGCATCTTTTCCTCTGAAAATTACCCCATTTACTCGCTCCATTACATAAAATTGACAGCCCATTACAGACACATCTTTACAGAAAATTACGGCTTGTGGTACTCTCGGATAATGCGGTTTTAGTAGAGACAAAACCTTAAATTCTCGTTCCATATCATGGGCAGATTTGATATTTACTCCAAATGGTGGACGACGTAAAACGTATTCTTTTTCAGCCGTTTTTATCAAATATGTCAAATTTGAAAAGCCTCCTGCAAATTGTTCGATGCCTAAAATCTGCCCAAAATCTGGAATTTGAGCCTTTAAATATTCATTAAGTTGGTCTTGATTGAGTTCTTCGCCTTGACGAATCTGCGTTGATTTGTCGATATTTATGTCTGACATGATGCGTGTAATTCAGTTTTTTGTACTTTAATTATTTCGACAAGTTAGGACAAAATGATGAAAAATTGTGGATTTATATAGATTGATGCAAAATTAAGCCCTATCAAAATGGTGTTGATAGGGCTTGAGATATCTTATTTTAATATATTTTTGACTGTTGGTAAGGCAGCTTTTGCCCAAAGTTCGTGCATCTTTCCAGAGAAATGTAACTGGTCGCTGGCTATCATTGAAGCATCAATATTTGTTCTCGAAAGGTCTGTAATATTCACAAATGCAATCTTCATGTTCTTACCTTCTTCTTGAGCAACTGCATTGAATTTGTCGATTTCAGAAGCTATTTTCTGTTTGTCACTACTTCCTGCAAAGGGTGTTACGCCCCAATCTGGAATAGATAAAACGACTACATTTTGAGGTTCGTTCTTGGCATATTTCGTACTTATTCTGAGTAATTCTCTAAATTCTATGCGGTATTTTTCAATACTTTGTCCACGATATTGATTGTTTACGCCAATTAATAAAGATACCAAATCATACTCTCCCGATAGCTTTCTATCATTAATGGCATCAATTAATTCTTCGGTTGTCCAACCTGTTCGAGCAATAATATCATACTGTGGAATGCCAAAATCAGGCTTCACTAAGTTGCATAAATAAGCACTCCATCGGTCGCTTTCAGGAACATTTTGCCCAATTGTATATGAGTCTCCGAGTGCTAAATAAGTTCGTTTAGGAATATTAGTATTATCCATATTGGTTGGTGGTATGTTCGGACTTATACCTTCTTTTTGCTCTGAAGAACTACAAGAAATCATCATCATAATAAAAGATAGTATGTATGGAAATTGTTTCATTTTCAAGTTGATTTTAGATTTTTATTCAAGAAAATATACGCAATTTTTGACGAATTAGATGTTGAATTACTTCAACCAATTTAATCCATTAACACTTCTTCCAATACGTTTTCCTTGTTCCAAACCCACTTCGCAAGCCTGACGAAAATGAATTCCTCCGTATATTCTTGACATTGATGCTTCCTGAGCAGCTTCATCAAAACTCTTAAATTTTCGAGGTACTAATTTGTCTCTTAAATAGTCAGTTTGGTCAATAAAGGCATATTGATTACCAAAAATCGAACTCAAAACCTCCGCTCCAGCACCCCATTGTGTAGAGTGTCCCGAGGTGTATTCTGGAAAAGCAGGAGTATAAAATGACGGCTTAAAACGCTTGTCAATAACCTCTTGTATATAAGTTATTGGACGTATGCAATTGGTTGAATATTTAGTTTCCCAACAACAAATAAAAGCATCATTTAAAGCAATTCCTGTTTTGGCATAAGCATAAGCAAATTTGTCTAAAGATGCCTTTTCCTTTTCAAGAGCATTGACCAAAATATGAATTGTATGCCCACCTGGAGTATAAGAAACCACCGCTTCGTCACGCCAATATTCGGCAATTAATCGTTGGTCAAAGGTCAATTGTCTTGATATTTCATAAACTTCCATCGCTTGTTTATAGAAGTCAGAATCTGGTTCTTTTGAGAATACAATTGGATTTGCAGGTTTTGTTTGTTCATAAACATCTTTGATAAAAGTCCTGTTTTTCCCCCATGTTGGTTGTATCGAAATACGAGAGCGAGTCTTGGTATCGTCCCAAGATGAACCACTTGGAGCTTCATAATGGGTGTAATCACGAGCAACAGTTTCCTCTATACTTTTCCGAAATCCTCCATCAGATTTAGAATATTGATATACATATTCAGCCATTTTTCTCCCAAAAATAGCTGATTCTTCAATTTGTTTTGGTGATTTATAAATAGACTTAAAATAGATATTGTTGTTTTTATGTAAAGTATCCAATGCCTTACGTATATAATTATAGTTGGCAAGAGTTGGATATAAATAAGAAAACAAGCTGTCTGCTACTGTTTTTAGGGCTTCATTTGCCACAACATCCCACAAGAGGTTTTTATTAGCAATAGGCGGATTAGTGAAGCTATTAATTTGGTTTGTTAGAGAGCGATAAGTAGGAGAACCGCCATTAGTAGCCTGATAAAGCGTTATACCAACATATCCATGAATACGTGCGGCATTTGTAGCAGCTATACCCGTTTTCATAATCATTGTATTGATTAATCGAACATATTGTTTGGGAATATTAGCATCGTAGGCAGTTGTATTTTTGGATATTTTAGTCTGGGCATTGGAAAAATTAAAACTCCCCAGTAGCAATAATCCGAAGAATATATAAAATGATAAGGCACTTTTTTGCATTTTGGTTGTATGGTTTTGATAGATTTGGCTAAACATTTTGTGTGAATAATTAATACGAATTAAGGAATATTTCAGATTAAAACTAATTTCTTAAATCATTTATGTCTAAATCAATAAGCAAAATTAGTAAAAAATAATACTTTTTTTATGTCACTTTCTGGACTTAATAGCGTCTATAATAGAGTGTATTTTAGGTGTTTATGTACTCTTGGAAATCTCTGATTGAATTGGTTAAAAAAAATATCAAAAATCTCTGCTTAGTTTAAATACCGTCAAATTTGTTAAAATTGGCATGATTTTGGCACTATACTCCGTAGCAATCTTAAATTTCGCCGATTTAGAATTGTTTAAAAAATAAGAATGAAATGCTTTGTTTATTACAAATAAATCGTTTTATTTGCGACCTAAACTCCAACTGAACGTTATCAAATCTTTATCAATTATCGCCTAAGGGATAAAGAAAACGTAGAGCCTTAAGTCCCTTATTTTTTAGCCAAGTAGTTAAACTTAAAATTTGCAAGTAGTCAGTATTTCCTCCCATAAAAAGGAATACGATTGCCGATTTTGCCATTTGCTTCCCGCCCTTGATAGCCAATGGATTTAATGTTTTGCCAGTTTTTTAGGTCAAAACATAGAAGGAAACACTATTCTGGCCGCCCCTGAAGTTTCCTTACTTCAATTTATCAATCTTATACTCAATGATTTAGGGCATGATGAATGGTCGCCGCCGCAAAAGACCTTTCGTGACTTATTTCCTTACAACACTTTTAAAACATTCGTATCCGCTATCCTGAGATTCAGGGTATTTTATGCTTGCTTTGAAAATTTCGCAATTTTCTCTGCTCCTGAAATTCCTATATCCTCTCGGTAGCCTGTCTCGCTGTGTTTCAAAGGTTTTGAAATCGAATTTTTGTAGTAACCAAGTTTTGTGGTTGCATAGAAATATTTACCCAACAATCCGCCCTAAAATCAATAAAGTTTCTAAAATGAAAGACTTTACTGCTGTAATGTTCTCATTATGTGAGAACGTGATTTCCAATTCAAAACAGGTAACTGTTAAAAAATCGGAAGCGGGAAGTAGCCGCAATTACCGTGCCAACCTCTTTAATGATATTTCTGCAAGAATTTTTTTGTGGGGATTTTATGCTATTTTTTCAGGGCTATTTAAGTCGCTCGGAGGACGAATTATGTCTGCCCGAGAAGGCTCCTATAAAATAGGTCAGCACTATCAAAATTTTTGTTCGGTTACGAGCAGTAAGGTCTTTCAAAACTTTGCTCAGGTTTCTACCATAAGTAGAAGCCTTGTCGTGGTTTTAATAGGATTGTCATTCTTCAACACACCGACGGCTTCAGCCCAATGTACAACTTGTACTTTTTCTGCTCCAGCCAGTGGAAGTAGTTACAACTTGGATGGGAACAAGACGCTTTGTATTACAGCCAATACTGGTTCGTTGACTTTGAACTTTAGTGGTACAGGGAATAAAATCTGTGTTGCTCCTGGAGTAACATGGACACAGAGCAGTGGGAACTTTGCAGGTGTTACGATTGATGTTTATGGAACATTCAATATGAATGGAAGCTATAACTACAATTCACCTGTTGTGATAAACGTGAAAGCAGGAGGAGCATTGAATTCCAATACTACTGGTTTTGGAAATAACCTCACCATTAACAATGAGGCTGCCATAACATTATCGGCAACAACACAAATTACGGCACAAGGTTCATTCGTTTTGAATAACATTGGTACTGGGTCGGTGTTGAATGCTATCAATACTTCTTTGTTCTATCTTGGTAGTGGAGCAACTTTGACAAATGATGGTACGATTAATTTTACAAGTTTTGAAAATAGCGATGCTCTGTTGGTAAGAAACACAGCTACTGGAAAGATTACGATTGACGGAACACTTTACAATCATGGGAATATTATCAACTATGGTTTAATCCAAACAGTATGTGGACCATTTGGTGCAGTAGGTTGTAGTTTCATCGTTGGAAATAAAGGAGCGGGTAAAGAATTTAACGTAGCGGCAGGTGGTTGTTTGAAAATTGCGGGAGATGCTACCTTTGATGGTCCGGGTGTAATTAATGGTGGTTTGGAGATTGGTGGAAACTTAACAATCAACAAAGCAGTAACTGGAACGAATGGTTCTATCTTGGTAAAAAATGGTATCAGTAAAATTACGATTGATGGTAGTTTTAATGGTACCAATATGTTGTTTTACGATGTAAATACTGCGAGTCATGATTTTGATACAAAGGGAGGTAATGTTGCATCGGTTGGATATACCGTAAGTTCAGGAGCTGGTTGTAGTACACCAGTAATTCCACCTTTGGCAACTTGTACAAGTATAGGGGGAGTTGTTTTTAGAGACTTTAACTTAAATGGTAAAAAAGACAACAGTGATGAGATAGGTTTAGCAGGTGTAACGGTTAAAGCATTCAATGCTGCTAACGCTTTAGTGGCAACAACGGTAACACTTGCAGACGGTACTTATGCTATCAATGGAACTTCTGGCGCATTGAGAATTGAATTCTCTAATTTGCCAGCAGGGTATGTTTCTGGCCCAGATGGAGCTACAAGTGGAACAAGCGTTCAATTTTTATCGGCTAATAGTTGTAACGTAAATTTTGGCGTTAACCACCCAGATGATTTCTGTGCGAAGGAAGGGGTTCAGCCTAAGGTTGCTGTGCCGTGCTATGCCAATGGTAGTTACACTGCGAATGGTACAAATGGAGCTGGTCTTGAAGACGCTTTGGTTTCGTTCCCATACAATAGAACGGGTGATAAGTTAACTTCTGGAAATGAACCTTACGTCATGTCGAAGTATAGTTCAATTGGTTCTGTTTGGGGGATGGCATACAATAAGTATAAAAAGACTTTGTTTGCTACTGCTTTCATGAAACGTCACTCTGGTTTTGGTCCGCAAGGAATTGCAGGTTTGTACGTGATTCAGAATGCAGATAACAACGGAACTGGTTATACCATCACGGGTATTAATTTACAAACAGTTCTGGGCATTAATGCAGGAACAGAACCTACCCGTAATTTATCAACTGATAAAACTTTGCCATCAGATGATGGAGGTAATGCTGTTTTTAATGCAGTTGGTAAAATGTCATTTGGTGATGCAGAACTTTCATCAGATGGAAATACATTATACATCACAAACTTATTCGATAAAAAGATATATGTTTTGAATGTAAGTAATCCAACATCTCCAACCTTAGTTACTTCTTATGCTGTACCTAATCCAGCTTGTAGTGTAGCAAGTGAATTTGCTCCATTCGGTTTGAAATATTACAGAGGAAAAATTTATGTGGGTGTTGTGTGTACTGCTGAGTCTTCTCAACCTGGTGCGTTAGGTGCATTGTACGGACAAGCTGGATTCGATGTACCGTCTTTGAGTTCTCCGAACTTAAAAGCAACGGTGTACGAATTGAATGGTTCAACTTTTACAACTGCTCTAACTCAATTTCCTTTAAATTATGATAGAGGTAAGTCAAATAGTAGTACCGTAAGTTATGCTATTTGGAGACCTTGGGTTAATAGTTATGCTCAAGTAGATGCAAATATTGCTGAAACCTATCCACAACCAATGTTGTCAGATATTGAATTTGATAGTGATGGTTCTATGATTTTAGGTTTTGCTGACCGTTTCTCTCACCAATTGGGAAATGCGAATTACCCTCCAGGAGACGGTATTACAAATTATATCAATAATGGTAGCTTTACCAATGGAGCAACTTCTTTTTCATCAGACTATAACTATTCAAGTTCGGGTAGTGGGACTTATGGAATAACAACAAACTCTAACGCTTATTATAGTTTTGCTCCAGTTTGTAAAGATAAAACAACTGGAACAGGTAACTTCCTTGTAGCGGATGGTTCAACCAGTTTCCTTTTTGGTTTACAAAGAGTTTGGTATCAAAATGTTAGTTTCCCTTCTAATACATCATTGCGTTTATCTTTTTGGGCAATGTCGTTGGGTACTACTAACTTACCACAGCTTTATTTTACAGTTAATGGAAACCGAATTGGTTCAGACCATGCACAAGTAACTGCTACAAGTTGTGGTTGGGTGAAATACAGTATTGATGTCAACTCTGGTTCATCTACTTCAGCCGTGATTGGTATTGTAGATGGTAATACGCTTAGTTCGGGCAATGACTTTGCTATTGACGATATTTCAATGGTGAGTTTATATACGCTTACAGGTAGAGTAGAAGGAGATGTAATGCGTGCTACAAAATCTGGCTCAACTTGGACTATCGAAAATAATGGTACCGCAAGTAATACAACTACTTCGGGTGCTAATAAAGGTGGTGGACCTGGTGGTGGAGAATATTATTTTGGAGATATTACTATTGACCATGATGAGCCTACAATGGGTGGTATTGCTTTATACCCTGGAACTGGTGAAATTATGACAACTATTGCTGGCCCTGCTAATATTTTCTATTCAGGAGGTACTCGTAGAATGGACAACAGCACTGGTGATTATTTATATGCGAATTCCCCAATTGCATGGAATAGCGTTTCTAATTATCGTTTAGATTATGGGCCTCGTCCAGCACCAACAGGAGATTATAAATTATACGATGGAAATACGCCTGGGGCATTTGGTAAAGCATCAGGTTTGGGAGATATTGAGGTATTTTGTGCTTTAGCTCCTTTAGAAATTGGTAACCGTATTTGGAGAGATTATGACCAAGATGGTATTCAAGATGCAAATGAACCAGGTATTCCAAGTATTACTGTGCTTTTATTTAAAGCAGGTGTACAGGTAGCTACAACAACGACAAGTTCAACGGGAGAATATTATTTCAATGATGCCAACGTTACAGGTGGTTTATTACCAGCAATGGCTTATGAAATTAGAGTAGCGACTGGTCAGACAAATCTTGCTAAAACATTCTTGTCTCCAGCCAATGCTAATACAAATAATAGTGATGAAATTGATAGTGATGCTACTATTTCAGGTAGTAATGCCATCATTGCAGTAACAACAGGTGCTTACGGTGAAAGTAATCATACGTATGATATTGGTTTCTCGCCAAATTGCCCTACGTTGAGTAACCCTCAGCCTAACAACGGAACTCAAACTATTTGTTCTGGTGCAAGCATTCCATCATTAACTTTAACAAGTAACTCAGCGAGTCAGTCATTACCAGTAACAACTTATATTGAATGGTGTGCTTATAAAGTTCCACAAGCAAATCCATATTTAATGGTTGATGAACATTACTGTTTACAACCACAAGCATTATTAATTGATGGAACTGTAACGGCTTCTAATTTAACAGGCTTACCTGCCAACACAGGAACATCACCAATTACGTATTATGTGTATGCGTGTTTGAAACCTGTACCAGATTCAAACAATCCATATTGCCGTCCATTTGTAGCTTATACCATTACTGTTAATCCAATTCCTGCTGCACCAAGTGTAGTAACGGGTGGTTTGGCGTGTAAGTCGGGAGCAACTGCAACTGTTTCATTAGGAGCAACTTGTGGAGTAAGTGAAACACCAGTTTGGTATGCTTCTCAAACATCAACATCAGTATTAGGTATTGGAGATGCATTTACTACGCCAGCCATTTCAGCAACAACCACTTATTATGTAGGTTGTAAAGGAGTAACTTCACCTAACTGTGAAACTGCAATCAACACACGTAAGCCAGTTGTCGCAACAATTATTGCAACACCTGCCGCACCAACAGTTACCATTACTGGAAACGGTGGAAACGGTAATGTTTGTGGTACTTCAGTGACTTTAGAAAGTGGTTGTGCTTCAGGAACATTGAAATGGTCAAATAATGAAACAACGAATGTAATTACGGTTAATACTTCTGGCACATATACAGCTACTTGTACACTTAATGGTTGTACAGGTTCAGTATCAAATGCTGCAACAGTTACCATTAACTCTGTCCCAAATGCTCTTACAGTAACAGGTGGAGGCGTATCAATTTGTGCAGGAAGTTCAACTACTTTAACTGCATCGGCTTGTTCAGGAACTTATACATGGTCTAATGCAGTATCTGGAACAACTGCTACTTCAATTACAGTTGCACCAACTGTTACTACAAATTATACTGTTACTTGTACAGTTAACGGTTGTACAAGCCCAGCTTCTGCTAATGCAACCATTACGGTAAATCCAATTCCAAGTCAACCAACAGTTACAGGAGGAGGAGTTACAATTTGTTCTGGAGCTTCTACAACTTTGACAGCTTCAGGATGTGCAGGTACTTATACTTGGTCGAGTGGACAATTAACGACATCTATCACAGTTAATCCAACAGTAACAACTGACTATACGGTAACTTGTAAAGTAAACAATTGTACAAGTGCTAACTCTGCCAATGCAAGAGTAAACGTAAGTCCAAACCCGATTGTAACTGCTTCTGGCGAAACCGTTTGTGAAGGAGAATCTATCAATTTAACTTCAGTAGGTGCTCCAGGAAATTTTGTAAGTGGATTAAATATCTCAGGATTGAGTTTTGACCACGCAGGTATTCCAACAGCCAATTTACTAAATCAATATGACGGAGGAACTTCACCGCATAACTCGGTAGCAACAATTATTGACTTAAATATTCCTTCTAAAGGATTAACAGATTATACTTCATTCTGTGCAGAGGTAGGTTCACCTATTGGCATGAATGTTAATTATACAGGATACAACATTGTTCCATTAGAATCACTTGCAAAACAATATGCAGGAGTGGCAGGTCATGCCTCTGTATTGATTCCAACAGGAGGTATTGGAGCTGTTCATGCAGGTATGTTAAGATACCTTTATGACAAACACTTTATATCAACATCACCTTCTGCTTGGACATTAGAGCAAGCGGCAGCTTTCCAAATTGCACAATGGGAAATTACCCATGACCAATATGTAGCTAACCCTGATTTCTCGGTAAAAAATGCAAGTACAAACGGATTGTATTATAATTATGCTTCAAATCCAACGGCAGTACAAGCAATCATTGACTTAGCAGAAACATGGTTAAATGAAATTGATAGTCAGACAAGAGATTGGACAACATATACTTCAACAACTTGGTATCCATCAGGTATTCAAAGTTTAAATAACCAACAAGATTTAGTAGTTGCAGAACCAATTTCTACTTGTTTAACATATAGTTGGACTGGTCCAAATGGTTTTACAAGCACTGCTCAGTCTCCAGTAATTGCCAATGCAACCACTGCGAATAATGGTGTTTATACAGTAAAGGTGACCAACTGTAATGGTTGTACCGCTACTGCTACTGCATTGGTAACTGTTAATAGCACTTTACCTGCACCAACAAATGCTCAGTCAAGTAAAGTAAATGTTTGTATTAATGAAACCTATACCTTAAGTGCAAGTTGTGGAACTGGTCAAACAGTTAAATGGTATGATGCCGTAGGAACTTCAATCACAACCTTAACTTATACACAAACGGTTGCAGGTACTTACATTTATAAAGTAGGTTGTACAAACTCAGCAGGTTGTGAAACATTATCTGCCAATAGAGCAACAGTGACGGTGGTAGTAAATCCAATCCCAACAGCCCCATTAACTCCATCAGCAAGCAAGAGTTCAATATGTTTAGGTGAGAGCGTAAGTTTAAGTGGTACTTGTGGTACTAATGAAGTAGCTCAATGGTACGAAGGAACTACCTCATTAGGAAGTGGCAATATTACATTAACGCCAACAGTTGGTAGTCATACTTACAGTGTAGGTTGTAAAAATACAGTAACAGGTTGTGAAACAGGTTCATCGAATCGTGCCAATGTAAGTGTAATTGTGAATTCAATTCCAAACAAATTGACGATAACAGGTGGAGATGTTTCAATATGTAATGGAGCTTCTGCAACATTAACGGCTTCATCTTGTGGCGGAGCATATTTATGGTCAAATGGTGGAACGACGAGTTCAATCACAGTAAGTCCAAGTGCAACGACCAATTATACTGTTACTTGTACGGTTAATTCTTGTACAAGTCCTGTATCACTAAATGCTACCGTGAATGTAAATTCTATTCCAAGTGCCTTAACGGTAACAGGTGGCGGAGCGTCTATCTGTTTAGGAAGTTCAGCGACATTAACTGCATCATCTTGTGGAGGAACCTATACATGGTCAAATGGTGGAACGACGAGTTCAATCACGGTAACACCAACAGTAGCAGGAACAACAAATTACACAGTTACTTGTAGCATGAATGGTTGTGTTAGTTCTGCTTCAACAAATGCAAGTGTAACGGCAAATCCAATCCCAACAGCTCCATTAACTCCATCAGCAAGCAAAGGTTCAATATGTTTAGGTGAGAGTGTAAGTTTAAGTGGTACTTGTGGTACTAATGAAGTAGCTCAATGGTATGAAGGAACGACCTCATTAGGAAGTGGCAATATTACATTAACGCCAACAGTTGGCAGTCATACTTACAGTGTAGGTTGTAAAAATACAGTAACAGGTTGTGAAACAGGTTCATCGAATCGTGCCAATGTAAGTGTAATTGTGAATTCAATTCCAAATAAATTGACGATAACAGGTGGAGATGTTTCAATATGTAATGGAGCTTCTGCAACATTAACTGCTTCATCTTGTGGCGGAGCATATTTATGGTCAAATGGTGGAACGACGAGTTCAATCACAGTAAGTCCAAGTGCAACGACCAATTATACTGTTACTTGTACAGTTAATTCTTGTACAAGTCCTGTATCATTAAATGCTACGGTAAATGTAAATTCTATTCCAAGTGCCTTAACGGTAACAGGTGGCGGAGCGTCTATCTGTTTAGGAAGTTCAGCGACATTAACGGCATCATCTTGTGGAGGAACCTATACATGGTCAAATGGTGGAACGACGAGTTCAATCACGGTAACACCAACAGTAGCAGGAACAACAAATTACACAGTTACTTGTAGCATGAATGGTTGTGTTAGTCCTGCTTCAACAAATGCAAGTGTAACGGCAAATCCAATCCCAACAGCTCCATTAACTCCATCAGCAAGCAAAGGTTCAATATGTTTAGGTGAGAGTGTAAGTTTAAGTGGTACTTGTGGTACTAATGAAGTAGCTCAATGGTACGAAGGAACTACCTCATTAGGAAGTGGCAATATTACATTAACGCCAACAGTTGGTAGTCATACTTACAGTGTAGGTTGTAAAAATACAGTAACAGGTTGTGAAACAGGTTCATCGAATCGTGCCAATGTAAGTGTAATTGTGAATTCAATTCCAAATAAATTGACGATAACAGGTGGAGATGTTTCAATATGTAATGGAGCTTCTGCAACATTAACTGCTTCATCTTGTGGCGGAGCATATTTATGGTCAAATGGTGGAACGACGAGTTCAATCACAGTAAGTCCAAGTGCAACGACCAATTATACTGTTACTTGTACGGTTAATTCTTGTACAAGTCCTGTATCATTAAATGCTACCGTGAATGTAAATTCTATTCCAAGTGCCTTAACGGTAACAGGTGGTGGAGCGTCTATCTGTTTAGGAAGTTCAGCGACATTAACGGCATCATCTTGTGGAGGAACCTATACATGGTCAAATGGTGGAACGACGAGTTCAATCACGGTAACACCAACAGTAGCAGGAACAACAAATTACACAGTTACTTGTAGCATGAATGGTTGTGTTAGTCCTGCTTCAACAAATGCAAGTGTAACGGCAAATCCAATCCCAACAGCTCCATTAACTCCATCAGCAAGCAAAGGTTCAATATGTTTAGGTGAGAGTGTAAGTTTAAGTGGTACTTGTGGTACAAATGAAGTAGCTCAATGGTACGAAGGAACGACATTCTTAGGAGCAGGAAATATCAGTCAAACGCCAAGTTTAGGAAATCATACTTACAGTGTAGCTTGTAAAAATACGGTAACAGGTTGTGAGACAGGTGCATCAAACCGAGTGAGTGTACCAGTGGTAGTAAATTATGTACCAGTTTCTCCAACAAGTGCGAATGTGAAGGGTGATGCCAGATGTGAAGCAGGTGTTGTTAATTTGACAGCAACTTGTGGCGTAGGTGAAGTAGCTCAGTGGTACAATTCAGCAGGAACGTTTGTTTTTGCAGGTGGCACTTATTCACCGAACATTAGTTCAACGACGACTTACAGTGTAGGATGTAAGAATACAGGAAGTGGTTGTGAGACCCCAGCCAATGGCAGAATCAATGTGATTGGTACAGTTAATCCAAACTTACCTGCACCAAGTAGTAGTCAAGTAACAGGCGATAAGACGTGTGGCGTGGGTGTTGTGAGTTTAACGGCAACTTGTGGGACAGGTCAAACGCCACAATGGTATAACGGTACAGCATCAGGTTCGACATTATTATTTGCGGGTAATACTTACAGTCCAAGTATCAGTACAACAACGACTTATTATGTAGGTTGTAAAGACAATGCAACAGGTTGTGAGACTTTACCTTCGAATCGTCAGCCAGTAGTGGGAACGTACATTGGTTTAGTAAGCAACGGTGGAACGATAGCGGCCAATCAAAGTAATTGTGGAGCGTTTGTACCTGCAAAATTAACGAGTGTTACTTTACCATCGGGCAGTACAACAGGCATAGAATATCAGTGGTTAAGAAACGCTACTGGAGCGACGACTTATAATCCAAATGACCCTAACTGGTTACCAGTTGGGGGTGGTAATACTTCAGAATTCCAACCTGGTACAATTAGTCAAACGACCTCATTCATTCGTTGTTCGAGAAGTGTAGGTTGTAATGATTACACAGGGGAGTCTAATATTGTAGTTATCACGATCAATCCAATTCCAAATGCCCCAAGTAATCCAAAATCGGATAAAGGGGTAGTTTGTGTAACTGAAGTTTATACTTTAAGTGCGAGTTGTGGAGCGAATCAAGTAGCGAAATGGTATGATGCTTCTGGAGCATTGTTAAGTAATTTAGTAATTACTGCAAGTTCAGCAGGGACGTTTACTTACAGTGTAGGTTGCCAAGAAACAACGACAACGAACAAATGTGAGACCTTACCAACGAATAGAGCAAATGTAAGTGTGATTGTGAATCCAATTCCAACGGCCCCTACCGATGCGAAGTCAAACAAAGCAGAGGTATGTTTAGGAGAGACAATCGTATTAAGTGCAACTTGTGGAGTGAATGAAGTAGCTAAATGGTATGACCAATCAGGAGCAAGTTTAACAAGTTTAAGTTTTGCACCGAGTGCAGTAGGTACATTTAATTACTATGTAGGTTGTAGAAATACGGCAAGTGGTTGTGAGACAGCGAGTGGGAATCGTGCAGTAGTGCCAGTGGTGGTTAATCCAATCCCAACAGCCCCATTAACTCCATCAGCAAGCAAAGGTTCAATATGTTTAGGTGAGAGCGTAAGTTTAAGTGGTACTTGTGGTACAAATGAAGTAGCTCAATGGTATGAAGGAACGACCTCATTAGGAAGTGGCAATATTACATTAACGCCAACAGTTGGTAGTCATACTTACAGTGTAGGTTGTAAAAATACAGTAACAGGTTGTGAAACGGCAAGTGGAAACCGTGCAAATGTCACGGTAGTGGTAAATTATGTACCAGTTTCTCCAACGAGTGCCAATGTAAAAGGCGATGCTCGTTGTGAAGCAGGTGTTGTGAATTTAACAGCAACTTGTGGCGTAGGTGAAGTAGCTCAGTGGTACAATTCAGCAGGAACGTTTGTTTTTGCAGGTGGCACTTATTCACCGAACATTAGTTCAACGACGACTTACAGTGTAGGATGTAAGAATACAGGAAGTGGTTGTGAGACCCCAGCCAATGGCAGAATCAATGTGATTGGTACAGTTAATCCAAACTTGCCAGCCCCAAGTAGTTCTCAAGTAACAGGCGATAAGACGTGTGGCGTAGGTGTTGTGAGTTTAACGGCAACTTGCGGAACGGGTCAAACACCACAATGGTATAACGGTACGGTATCAGGTTCGACCTTATTATTTGCAGGTGTAACTTATAGCCCAAGTATCAGTACAACAACGACTTATTATGTAGGTTGTAAAGACAATGCAACAGGTTGTGAGACTTTACCTTCGAATCGTCAGCCAGTAGTAGGAACGTACATTGGTTTAGTAACAAATGGCGGAACGATAGCGGCAAATCAAAGCAATTGTGGAGCTTTTGTCCCAGCTAAGTTGACAAGTGTTACTTTACCAACAGGTAGTACAACAGGTTTAGAATATATCTGGTTAAGAAATAATACAGGAGCCACGACTTATAATCCAAATGACCCTAATTGGTTACCAATTGCTGGTAGTACAGGTACAGAATTCCAACCAGGGACAATTAGTCAAACGACCTCATTCATTCGTTGTTCGAGAAGTGTAGGTTGTGCTGATTACACAGGCGAATCGAATATTGTAGTTATCACGATCAATCCAATTCCAAACGCACCAACCAATCCAAAATCGGATAAAGGGGTAGTTTGTGTAACTGAAGTTTATACTTTAAGTGCGAGTTGTGGAGCGAATCAAGTAGCGAAATGGTATGATGCCTCAGGAGTATTGTTAAGTAATTTAGTGATTACTGCTACGACTTCAGGAACGTTTAATTACAGTGTAGGTTGCCAAGAAACAACGACAACGAACAAATGTGAGACTTTACCATCGAATAGAGCAAATGTAAGTGTAATTGTGAATCCAATTCCAAGTTCACCGACCGATGCGAAGTCTGATAAAGGAGCGATTTGTATTGGCGAGACGATTGTATTAAGTGCTACTTGTGGAGTGGGCGAAGTAGCGAAATGGTACGACCAAGCAGGCGTAGCGTTAACAAGTTTAAGTTTTGCCCCGAGTCCAGTAGGAACATACAATTATTATGTAGGATGTAGAAATACAGCATCAAGTTGTGAGACAGCAGGAGCTAATCGTGCAAAAGTAACGGTAGTTGTGAATCCAATTCCAACTGCACCAATTGATGCGAAGTCAAATAAATCAGCGATTTGTTTGGGTGAAACAATTGTATTAAGTGCGAGTTGTGGAGCGAATCAAACGGCAAAATGGTACAATGAATCAGGAGCAAGTTTAACGAGTTTAAGTTTTGCCCCAAGTCCAATTGGTACATATAATTACTATGTAGGTTGTCAAGATAATTCTACAAGTTGTGAAACAGCAGGAGCGAATCGTGCGAAAGTAACAGTAGTTGTAAATTATGTACCAGTAGCCCCAATCAGTGCAAACGTAAAAGGAGATGCCAGATGTGAAGCAGGAATTGTGAATTTAACAGCGACTTGTGGAACAGGCGAAGTAGCCCAATGGTACAACTCAGCAGGAACATTTGTTTTTGCAGGTGGCACTTATTCACCGAATATTAGTGCAACGACAACTTATAATGTAGGATGTAAAAATACAAGTACAGGTTGTGAATCTACATCGGCAGGCAGAATTGGCGTAGTAGGAACAGTTAATCCAAACTTGCCAGCCCCGAGTAGTTCTCAAGTAACAGGCGGTCAAACGTGTGGGGTAGGTATTGTTAAATTGACAGCAACTTGCGGAACGGGTCAAACACCACAATGGTATAACGGTACAGTATCAGGTTCGACTTTATTATTTGCGGGAGTAACTTATAGCCCAAGTATCAGTACAACAACGACTTATTATGTAGGTTGTAAAGATAATTCGACAGGTTGTGAAACTTTACCAGCGAATCGTCAACCCGTAGTTGGAACATACATTGGTTTAGTAACCAATGGTGGAACAATAGCTGCTAATCAAAGTAATTGTGGAGCGTTTGTACCTGCAAAATTGACGAGTGTAAGTTTACCATTAGGCAGTACAACAGGCATAGAATATCAGTGGTTAAGAAACGCTACAGGAGCCACGACTTATAATCCAAATGACCCTAACTGGTTACCAGTTGGGGGTGGTAATACTTCAGAATTCCAACCTGGTACAATTAGTCAAACGACCTCATTCATTCGTTGTTCGAGAAGTGTAGGTTGTAATGATTACACAGGGGAGTCTAATATTGTAGTTATCACGATCAATCCAATTCCAAATGCACCAAGCAATCCAAAATCGGATAAAGGGGTAGTTTGTGTAACTGAAGTTTATACTTTAAGTGCGAGTTGTGGAGCGAATCAAGTAGCGAAATGGTACGACGGTTCAGGCGTGTTGTTGAGCAATTTAGTGATTACTGCAAGTTCAGCAGGGACGTTTAATTACAGTGTAGGTTGCCAAGAAACAACGACAACGAACAAATGTGAGACCTTACCAACGAATAGAGCAAATGTAAGTGTGATTGTGAATCCAATTCCAACGGCACCAACCGATGCGAAATCTAACAAAGGCGAGGTATGTTTAGGGGAGACGATTGTGTTAAGTGCAACTTGTGGAGTGAATGAAGTAGCTAAATGGTACGACCAATCAGGAGCAAGTTTAACAAGTTTAAGTTTTGCCCCAAGTCCTGCTAACACTTATAATTACTATGTAGGTTGTAGAAACACAGCATCAAGTTGTGAGACAGCAAGTGGAAATCGTGCTAAAGTAACGGTGGTAGTAAATCCAATTCCAACTGCCCCAGTTAATCCAACTGCCAGCAAAGGTTCAATCTGTTTAGGAGAGAGCGTAAGTTTATCAGCAACTTGTGGTACTAATGAAGTAGCTCAGTGGTATGAAGGAACAACTTTCTTAGGAGCAGGGAATATCAGTCAAACGCCAAGTTTAGGCAGTCATACTTACAGTGTAGCTTGTAAAAATACAGTAACGGGTTGCGAGACAGGTGCATCAAACCGAGTGAATGTACCAGTAGTTGTAAATTACGTACCAGTAGCCCCAATCAGTGCAAACGTAAAAGGAGATGCCAGATGTGAAGCAGGAATTGTGAATTTAACGGCGACTTGTGGAACAGGCGAAGTAGCCCAATGGTACAACTCAGCAGGAACATTTGTATTTGCAGGAGGAACTTACTCACCAAATATCAGTGCAACAGCGACTTATAATGTAGGTTGTAAAAATACAAGTACAGGTTGTGAATCTACATCGGCAGGAAGAATTGGCGTAGTAGGAACAATTAATCCAAACTTACCAGCCCCAACTGATGCAAAATCTGACAAAGGAGCCATTTGTTTGAATGAAAGTTATGTATTAAGTGCAAGTTGCGGAACTGGTCAAACCGTGAAATGGTATGACGCAGCAGGTGCAGCACTTACTACATTGAGTTACACAGGAACAGTAGCAGGAACGTACAATTATTACGTAGGATGTACAAATCCAACAGGTTGTGAAACTCCTTCGGCAAGTCGTGCAAAAGTAACGGTAGTCGTGAATCCAATTCCAACGGCACCAACGGATGCGAAATCAAGCAAAGGAGCAATTTGTCTGGGAGAAACTATCGTATTGAGTGCTACTTGTGGAGCAAATCAAACGGCAAAATGGTACAATGAAGCAGGAGCAAGTTTAACAACATTGAGCTTTGCCCCAAGTCCAATTGGAACATACAACTATTATGTAGGTTGTCAAGACAATAGTAATTCAACTCAGTGTGAGACATTACCAGCTAATCGTGCAAAAGTAACCGTAGTAGTGAATCCAATTCCAGTAGCTCCAACATCAGGAAATGTTTCTGGCGGTGCGGTTTGCGGTAGTGGTTCAATTGATATGAAAGCTACTTGTTTGGCAGGTTCAACGCCAGTTTGGTACGATACTCAAAGCTCAACAACAGCCTTGAAAATCGGTAGTCCATATACAGTAGCAGTAACGGCAAATAAAACATATTATGTTGCTTGTAGAAGTTTAACAACACCAACAGAATGTGAGTCGCCAGTAGGTAGCCGTACACCAGTTGATGTTATTTACAACATTACGCCAGTACCAGTAGCAACTGCTATGCCAAACGCAATTTGTGTAGGTGGTAAAACGACATTGGCAGTAACTTCTACTTTCACAACTTATGCTTGGGAAGGACCAAACGGATTTACAAACTCAAATCAAAGTGTTGACATTAACAATATCGTTACAGCCAATGCAGGAGTTTATACCGTAACAGTTTCGGCAGCAGGTGGATGTACAGGAGTTGCAACAGTAAGAGTAACTGTAAATACAAACCCAACGGTTACGGCATCGGTACTTGATAATACAGTTTGTGAAAAATCAACTATCGAATTACGTAGTTCGGCAGCGGCTGCATCAGGAGCAACGATTTCAACGTATAATTGGACTGGACCAAATACTTATACATCTGGTATTCAGAATCCAAATATTCCATCGGCAACTGCTGCAATGGCTGGAAATTACGTTGTAAAAGTTACTGATAACAATGGTTGTACGGCAACTTCTCAAGTAAATGTGGTAATCAATCCATTGCCAAGTGCAACGGCATCGGTAGAAGGTGGAAATGTGATTTGCTTAGGAGCTCCAATTAGTTTCTACGCAAATGGAGCAGGTTTAGGTGGACAATATCAGTGGACTGGGCCAGCAGGTTCTAATTTCTCTGAAACAACGCAAAACCCAACTATTCTTACTTCAAATGCTACTAACGCAGGTGTTTATACAGTAAGTATTACAAATTCAAATGGTTGTACAGCAACTACAACTATCAATGTTGTAATTGATAAATGTTTGAAATTAGGAAACTTAGTTTGGGAAGATAAAAATAATAACGGAGTTGTAGATAGCGGTGAAACTGGAATTGACGGTGTAAATGTACGTTTATTCGTAGATGCAAATAACGACGGAACACCAGACGGAGCAGCAATTGCAACACAAGTAACAGCGGGTGGTGGTAAATATTTATTCCAAGCATTAGAACCAAATTATTATATCGTAGAAATTGATGCTCCAACAGGATACAAATCATCTACGGGTACAAATGGTTCTGCAACGGGAGCTTATGAAGTAGCACAAGACCCAGACAACGATAAAGATAACGACGATAACGGTTCAACATTATCTGGTCAAATTGTTAGAAGTAAAACAATTCAATTGCAAAACTTCAACGAACCAACCAACGATGGTGATACTGATAATAATACAAACTTGACGCTTGATTTCGGTTTATTCAAATCAGGTAAATTAGGAGATTATGTTTGGAATGATGATAACAGAAACGGACAACAAGATTCAGGTGAAACTGGACAAGCAGGAATTACGGTAAATCTTTATGATGCTTCAAGTTCAACAACGCCAATTGCCACAGCAGTTACTGATGCAAGCGGTAAGTATTTATTTGATAACTTAAATCCAAATACTTACGTAGTAGAATTTGTAAAATCAACTTTACCAAACGATAAGCAATTCACAGTTCAAAACTCAGGTGCTGACACAACGGATAGTGATGCAAGTGCAACAGACGGTAAAACAGCTCCAATTGTATTAGGAATTGGAGAAAGTAATTTGACAATTGATGCAGGTATTCAATGTCCATTACCAACACCGACTACAACGACAACCACAGCACAAGTTTGTGTGGGCGGAACAATTACCTTAAAAGCAACAGGCGGAAAAGCTTATGCTTGGAAAGGTCCAAATGCTTTTGTTGGAACAACGGCTGACATTAACATCAGCAATGCAGTTATCGCCAATGCAGGAACTTATACAGTGACCGTAACGGCAGATAATATTTGTGCGGCAACAGCAACGGCAACGGTAGCAGTTATTGTAAACGCAAACCCAACGGTAAGTGCAACGGGTGCGGTAGTTTGTGCAACAGAGACAATTAACTTGAAGGCTGAAGGTACAGGAACATATACTTGGAGTGGTCCAAGTTTCAGCTCAACGCAACAAAATCCAAGCATTACCAATGCAACGGCAGCTAATGCAGGAGTTTATACAGTAGTTGTGACAAACGGTTCAAGTTGCCAAGTTTCAACAACGGTTAATGTAGTCGTTAATCCTTTACCAAATCCTCCAGCTACGCCAAGCGTAAGCAAAGGAAGTATTTGTATTGGTGAAACAATTACTTTAAGTGGAGTTTGTGGAACGGGTCAAACAGTGAAATGGTACGACGAAGCAGGAGCAAGTTTAACAACTTTAACCTTTGCACCAAATCCAGTAGGAACATACAAATATTACGTAGGTTGTAAAGATGACGTAACAGGTTGTGAAACAGGAGCGACAAGCCGTAAGA
>NZ_JAYGIN010000014.1:0-253640 GCF_034931005.1 Arcicella sp. LKC2W | reverse complement strand
TTATTAATGCAAAACCGCTGACGGGGTGAAAAACCGCCGTCAGGGTTACGGAAGAAGACCCTGACGGCGGTTTTTCACCCCGTCAGCGGTTAATTTGGGTCAAATTTGCATTTGCATTTGCATTTTTAAGTACATAATTCCGATTAATTTTATCATAAAAATCTGCTTAATCAACATAATGTGTGGTCTATTTTCTTAATTTTAATCCGTGGAAATCCATTCAATCCGTACAATCTGTGGTCTAATCATTAAGCTTCAATTAATATGAAAAATCTAATTGTACTTTTCGCTCTTTTATTTGTTTCGCACCTTATAAAAGCTCAATCAGAAGACGAAAAAGCCGTAAAAGCTGTTGTTATTCAGTTATTTGATGGAATGCAAAAACATGATTCTACTATGATTAGAGCGTGTTTTCATCCTTCAGCAAGAATGCTGTCGATTGGAATGAGTCGCAAAACAAATAACGTTGAGCTAACTACCGAAAATTCAATTGATGGTTTTGTAAAACAGATTGGGAGTTTACCAGCCAATGTAAAAATTGAAGAAAAAGTATTGAGCTATGAAATCAGAGTAGATGCCCAAATGGCAACGGCTTGGACTCCTTACGAATTGTACGTAAATGAAAAACGCCAACATTGTGGTGTTGACGCTTTTCAATTCTATAAAACCGCTAAAGGTTGGAAAATTATTTCTATTGCCGATACACGTAGAAAATGTGAGTAATTATTCCTTCATAATTTTTAAAACTCCATTCTTCTCCCCCGACTGAATTCTTAATAAATACATTCCTGAAGGCAAAATTGATAATTTATCATTTATAGACTGGTTCATTTTCTCTAAATTCCCCGTACTTTCTACCAAATTATTCCCTAAGAAATTCATCAGAGAATAATCAAAATCATTTCCTTCTGCTTCAATAGTAATACTCCCTTTCGTTGGATTTGGATAAATATTCATGACCAATTCATCAATTCTTGGCTCAAATCCCAAAACTCTATCACGCTCAAAATTGAAGGTTGCATAAATTGGCAAATGGTCAGAAGTAGTTGATGAATAATTGGGAATATACATAAATCCTAATTCTGTTGAAACCGAATTTGTTACATAATTATTCACTAATTCATCAGAAATCATGATATGGTCAATAACATTGTTTCGTGACAAATAACTTCTTACGCCATTGTCTGTCAATGATTTAGAAATTGCCTGATAATTTTTAGAATCATCTATAAATCTTTTATATGACGATTCTTTAGTTGAGGTTATTTCTGAAACAGTTTCATCGACATCATCATTATAATCACCTACTACAATGACATTGGCGGCTGAAAATTGAGCATCTAAAGTATCTTTCAGCACCTCCACATCATATTTTCTTTGACGATATTGCAATTCTTTTGCATCTGTGGTTGGGGTAGTTCCACCTGTATTAGCTCGTGCATGAATGCCTACAATATGCAACCGTTTCTTGACTCCATTAATATTAACGTCTGCCACAAACAAAAAAGGCAATCGTCCAGATGCCCAAAAACGACTTGGATTATTTTCGGGATAATTTGGTAAAGTTGTCGCTTTAGTCAATAACGGACGAGCAGAAACAGAATCCACTACACCTTTTTTATAGACGAAACAAACTCGTTGAGCATCATCTGCCACACCTCCTGCCGAAACCGCCGAAGAGCAAAAACCTTTATAATTGGTATATTTTGAAATAAAATCTTTAAAATACTTTATGTTTGAAACCTCTTCCAAAACAAAAACATCAGCTTTCAGCGAATCTAAAACTTGTTGAAAATTTTTCTGTTGGAGTAATTCTCCCGTTGGGCCATTAGCAGTATTACCTAACCAATTGGTATTCCAAGTTGCTAATTTGAAAGATTTATCTGCCGACAAACCCGTTTGTGGCTTTTTATACACTTCGGTATTGGGCAAATCTTCAATAAAGCGGGGTTGTAATTGATAGGTTGTATTAAAAAGCCCAATGATGCCCGTAACAGTTACCGCACCTTGTGGCTTTGTCCTTCCAATAAGGTTTGTCGTAGAAACAATTCTTAAATCCGATGCGGATGAGCCTGCTTTTACCTGATAATTAGTATTGGGCAAAAGAACAAATTTCTTATCATCAAATTCAACATCTTTAATGGTAACTAATTGACCTTCATAGACCTTAGCATCAGCAATAGAAATAACTTTAGGAACAACTGCTTTAGCAGGCACATTAATTTTCGTAAAATCAACAATACTCGAAGCCGTACCAATTTGTATTTGAGCATTAAAAGTTGCGATTAATCCAGATACTTTTACAGAGTCACCGATGGTAACACCATTGGCAAAAGCGGTATTAAAAACAGCAATTCCACCCGTAGCATCTTGAATGTAAGCAGTTGAACCAAATTGATTGGTAGCAGTAACCCGACCAATCACGTAGGCAGCTTTACCAACGGCTACTTTTCGAGCTTGGGCAATAGAACTGTAAGTTTGTCCTTGTAGTAAAATAGGAAGACAACACAATAAGAGGATTAAATATTTCTTCATGGCGGATTGAAGTAACACAGACTTCAGTCTGTAAATAACTATGGTAAATTTATTCGATAAATATCTTTCACATAAGTAAAGGAAAAATCCTGCCAAAAATTCACCAAGTTAGCTTTTACAGGATTATTTGCTATGTATCTAATAATATTATCACGTTCCTTTTCATTTCTGACATAGTGGTCATACGACTCTACTTGCCAAAATCTCCCTTTTCTTTTAAGAATTTTATTCGCCTCATAAGCTGAGCCTCCTTTTATTAACTTTAATAGCTCAGACAAAGGCTTGTAATTATTAGAAGTAATGTCAATACTGGCTGACAAATCCTCAATTTGAACGTACAAGTCTATCAATAAATGTACATGATTAGACATAATACAAACTGCCAGTAAATCATAATATTTTCTGTCGTAAAAGGTTATTTTATCCATCACGATCTGGGCAATTTCTCTATTCCGCAAGTAATTCCCACCATGAATAGCATTATCCAAAACAGCATCAAACTTTGAGAAATGCCGTTTGTGTTCTTTTACAATTTCCTCATAAAAATTTAGTGGTCTATTTTCTCTTAGAGAAGCGATTTTCACAAGTTTTTCCTGTTGTAAAGCAGCAATAATCTGTACAGGAATTGCATCATGAAGATTAAAAGTAATAAAGAAAGTTGAACCAATTGGTTGGATGTGAGGCAGATTTCTTCGGTAGACAGTTTTTATTAATTTCATTTGGTAGAATTTGTAACACAGACTTTAGTCTGTAATAGTAACACAGACTTTAGTCTGTAATAGTAACACAGACTTTAGTCTGTAATAGTAACACAGACTTTAGTCTGTAATAGTAACACAGACTTTAGTCTGTAATAGTAAATATATGAAATATTTTCAAACAAAGATTTTATACTTACAGACTGAAGTCTGTGTTACATTAACATTCCCAATAAATAATTCAAAAAAGTTTGGAAAATAAAAACTCACATATTTACTTTGCATTACAAAGTAATTTGAAATAAAATGAAACAACATCTCCAAGACCTTACAGAAATTCGTTCGATGATGGAACGCTCTTCTCGATTTATTTCACTCAGTGGGCTTTCAGGCGTATTTGCGGGAATGTTTGCTTTGGTGGGTGCGTATATTGCCTATAATCGTATTTTGGAAGATAATGAAGGTGAGTATTTGAATTTATTAAACAACACGCCTCTTTTACGTTTCATCGTCATTGATGGAATTGTGGTTTTGACGTTTTCACTTATCTCTGCATTCTATTTTACGGCACGCCAAGCCAAAAGAAAAGGCTTGAAACTTTGGGATAAAACCTCTAAGAGATTATTAGTAAATATGGGTGTTCCATTGATTGCAGGTGGTTTTTTTTGCTTGATTTTATTACAACAAGCTCCCCATTTAATTGACTCTGCAACATTAGTTTTCTACGGTTTAGCCCTAATAAATGCCTCAAAATACACTTACGACGACGTTAAATATTTGGGCTATATTGAAGTAGTATTGGGGCTGGCTTGCGGACTCTTGAATGAATGGCGAATCGGTTTACTCTTTTGGTCTTTGGGTTTTGGGCTATTGCATATTGCCTACGGAATTGTGATGTACAAGAAATATGAGCGGTAATTTGAGTACAACTCGTTTCTCAAAATCACCCAATTTTTAATTTTTATTATGAAAAACTTAATCGCTGATATAAATAAAGCTTTCGAAAATCGTGTACGGTTGGGCATTATGTCCATCCTCATGGTGAACGATTGGGTTGATTTTGGCGATTTGAAAGAAATGCTTGATGTAACGGATGGCAATTTATCGTCTCATATTTCAGCATTAGAAAAGGAAAAATATATTCAAGTCAGAAAAGCCTTCATTGGCAAACGACCAAATACCTCTTTTCAAGCAACAACCGAAGGAAAACAAGCCTTTCAAGAGCATTTGAATGCTTTGGAGGCGTTGATTAAAGGAATGTAAAATGTACCACGATTCTCCAGAATCGTGAAGTTTAATAGCAACTAAATCATGATTCTCCAGAATCGTGAAGTTTAATAGCAACTAAATCACGATTCTCCAGAATCGTGAAGTTTAATAGCAACTAAATCATGATTCTCCAGAATCGTGAAGTTTAATAGCAACTAAATCATGATTCTCCAGAATCGTAAAGTTTAATAGCAACTAAATCACGATTCTGGAGAATCGTGGTACACAAAGTCTTTACATTTCACGATTTTGGAAAATTGTGGTACAATGAAGGCTTTTTTTAGAATATTTAACTTTGAAATTCAAAGTAATTTGAAATACTATATATAAAACTAAAAGAATTTCCACAAAATTTCAACCCCAACATAATCATGGAATCAACAGAAAAAACATCCCTTTTTGAACGCTTTAACAATTGGGTAAAAAGCTCAATTATGCTCAAACTTATTACTATTTTCATTCTGATTTTATTATTGATGATTCCTTCTGCCATATTGGAAAGTCTGATTCATGAACGACAAGCTACCCGTGACAATGCAGTGGAGGAAATTACGTCAAAATGGGGAAGTAATCAGACGATTGGCGGGGCGGTTATTACTATTCCATACACCATCATTGAAGAAGATGATAAAGGCAAAAAGTCAACTGTGATAGAATACGCCCACTTTTTACCCGAAAATCTTAACATCACGGGAAAATTAATTCCAGAAAAAAGATACCGAGGAATTTATGTGGTCATGCTCTACAACGCTCAACTTCACGTTCAAGGTTTTTTCAAAAAACCGAATGTTGAATTATTAAAAATTCCGAAAGAAAGATTCTTATTTTCAGAAGCATTTATCTCTTTTGGTTTAACGGATATGAAGGGAATTAAAGAAGCAATCAATCTGAAAATCAATGGTGTGAGCAAAGAAATGAATTCTGGAATTGAGTCCAAAGATTTATTTGCTTCTGGGGTAAGTTGCCCGATTGACTTATCTTCAGAAATAATCAATTTTGATGCTCAAATCAACCTAAATGGTAGTAAAGAAATTGACTTTTTACCCTTTGGCAAAACCACAAAAGTGAGCATTGAATCGTCTTGGGGAACGCCAAGTTTTATGGGAGCATCTTTACCTGACGAACGTCAAGTTACGGAAAAAGGCTTTAAAGCGGTTTGGAACGAATTGCACCTCAACCGAAATTATCCACAACAAGGCGTTGGAAATTTTATTGGCACAATTTCAAATTATTCTGAAAATATGCCTCAAAACCGTGCGGTAGCTTCATATCCAGATGGTAACAATCCCAAAGTTAGTAGTGAATTGCAAAGTTCTTTTGGCGTAAAATTGCTTTTACCCGTTGATGAATATCAAAAAACGATTCGTTCTACCAAATACAATTTGATGTTTATTGTCATCACTTTTATTGCGTTTTTCTTCGTAGAAATTCTAAATAAAAAACGCTTACACCCAATTCAATATCTTTTGGTAGGCTTTGCCATTTGCCTTTTCTACGTCCTTTTATTGGCAATTTCCGAGCATCTATCTTTCAATATGGCGTACTTAATTGGTTGTGTAACGATACTCACATTAATTATGTTTTATACGTTGAGTATTTTTAAAGATATGCGTATAACATTGATATTCAATGGAATACTCGCTCTTCTTTACGGTTTTTTCTATTCATTATTACAGTTGGAAGATTATTCTTTATTACTTGGAAGCATCGGACTATTAATTATTTTGGCAATTGTGATGTACTTGACCCGAAATATAGATTGGTATCGTGCTTACAACAATAAAGAAGAATAGTTCGAACACAGGACAGTCTTGTCTCTTCAAAGGCAAGCTGTCCATATTTTCTAAAAATCATGAAAATTTTCAATATCCCCATCAATCGTTTTAGATTGATTTTTACACTCGGATTAATGTCCGTTTCTGCTATTGGATTATTTATTTTAAAAACAGTTTTAACTCATAATTTTGCTTTATGGGGCATCAACTGGAATTTATTTTTAGCTTGGATTCCTGTTTTTATCGTTACTTGGTTAGAAAACAAGGTCAAAATCAATGCTTTACAAAAATGGGAAGTCCTTGCAACGAGCTTACTTTGGCTTTTGTTTTTTCCGAATTCTCCTTATATCATTACCGATTTAGTGCATTTGCAGTCGCTTTCAGGCAATACGTATTGGCATTATCAAATCATGATTTTTACGTATGCTTTCGTGAGTTTGGCGTGTGGCTTATTATCTCTTTATTGGATTCAGAAGGTTTGGACGCAGGTATTTTCAATCAATTGGAGTAATTTGTTTACTTTCGGAGCAATTTGTTTATCAGGTTTTGGTATTTTTTTGGGTCGAGTGGAACGTTTCAATTCTTGGGATTTTTTTATTCATCCTTTCACTTTAGTAAAGTTCATGTTTCATTCCATCAAAAATCCAACGGCAATTTTAATGACTTTTGAGTTTTCAATTTTTATTGGTTTGGCATATTGGATGTTTTATAGTTTGATTCATTTGAAGGAAGAATAAGTTTTTGCCACTAAGACTCGAAGACGCAAAGAAATTAATATATTTTGAAAGCATCCACAGCGAATACATTTTGTTCTTTGTGTCTTTGTGACTTCGTGGCTAAATTTGCCCTTAATAAAACTGAAATTATGATTAACATTCAAAAATTCTTAAAAAGTGTTCCATTTGCTTGGGAAGGAATTATTACGCTTTTCAAATCTGAAAATAACGCTAAAATTCACCTTTTGGCGGTGGTGGTGGTCGTAATTTCTGGTTTTTTGATTGGTTTTTCTGAAAATGAGTGGCTTGCCATTATCTTGACAATGGGCGGAGTTTTAGCTTTAGAATCAGTCAATACTGCTATCGAAGCTTTGGTAGATTTGGCTTCACCTGAATTTCATCCTTTGGCAAAAAAAGCAAAAGACTTAGCCGCAGGTGCAGTTTTGATATTCGTTTTTGGAGCTTTGGCGGTGGCAGGCGTTATTTTATGGAATCATTTTAACTACATTCTCTCATCTATTCTCTAAAATCTATTCTCAATTCTCTCTCATTTTTGTATCTTCGTGAAAAATCATCGACTTTTACAACATTTGTTGCATAGATATACATTCTCATGAAGGAATACGGAACCAACGTCCAAAAATTAGTGAACCACATTCTTACGGTTCAAGACAAAAATACACGCACTAAATACGCTTATTTATTGGTAGAACTGATGCGTCAGGTTCACCCAAATATGCGTGATAGTCAGGATTATTCAAACAAACTTTGGGATGACCTTTATATCATGTCAAACTTCAAATTGGACGTAGAAAGCCCATTCCCGCCTCCTGCACCTGACGCTGTCGGTAAATTACCAAAAGCGGTTCCATACAATACCAATTTCTTAAAATATCGATATTATGGACGCAATGTAGAATTATTGATTTCTCGGGCAATTGCAGAGCAAGACGATAATGAAAAACGTATACTGGTAGCTCATATCGCCCGTTTGATGAAAACTTTTTATCAAAATTGGAACCGTGAAGTAGTTGATGATGAGGTAATTTGGGGACATATTCTTGAACTTTCAGAAGGAAAATTATCTCAAATAGTTCAAGCCATTTCTGGAAATTCTTCGTTAGGAAATTTACGAAATGCCAATAATCGTACTAATTCTACCAACGAAAGAAGACCTGATAGTAGAAACGATAATCGTAATAATGATAATCGTAATAATAATAATCGTCAGAATTTTGGAGGAAGAAATGACAGCAATGGCGGTAGAAACGACAATCGAAACAATAATAACAACGGCAGAAACGACAACCGCAACAACAACAATGGCGGCAGAAACGACAATCGAAATAATAACAACAACGGCAGAAACGACAATAATAACCGTAACCGTAGATAGCATTGAGTGCAATTGAGATATAAACCAATATTCATGACTGAAAAAATTAAGCTATTTTTTAATTAAAATTCGTTTTGAAAATATCTCAGACATTTTAGATAACCGATAATTGATAAAGATAAACAACTAAATGGCATCATTTAAAGTAACTGGCGGTCGCCAAATGAAGGGGGAAATTATTCCTCAAGGAGCAAAAAACGAAGCACTTCAAATTTTATGTGCGGTAGTTTTAACCAAAGAACCCGTAACTATTCACAACATTCCAAACATTCGTGACGTAAATCAATTGATTGACCTTTTGGGTGATATGGGCGTGCGTTGTACACGTATGGGAGAATCTTCTGTAAAATTTGATGCCTCAGAAGTAAACTTAGACTACTTAAATTCAGAGACTTACAAGAAAAAAGCAGCCGCTTTACGAGGTTCAGTTATGCTACTTGGACCTACTTTGGCACGTTTCAAAAAAGGTAGAATTCCCTCACCAGGTGGAGATAAAATCGGTCGTCGTCGTTTAGACACTCACTTTCTGGGCTTCATGAAATTGGGAGCAAAATTCAACTATTCGCAAGAAGATGGTGGAATTTACGAAGTTGATGCGTCACATTTGCATGGCACTTATATGCTATTGGATGAAGCATCTGTAACTGGAACTGCCAACATTGTGATGGCAGCCGTTTTAGCAGAAGGAACAACAACCATTTATAATGCTGCTTGCGAACCATATTTGCAACAACTTTGTAAAATGTTGAACCGCATGGGAGCAAAAATCACAGGTGTTGGTTCAAATTTATTGACAATTGAAGGTGTTTCTGAACTTTTTGGAACGGAACATACCATGTTGCCAGATATGATTGAAATTGGTTCATTCATCGGAATGGCAGCCATGACGCAGTCTGAAATTACTATCAAAAACTGCTCGGTGAAGGATTTAGGAATTATTCCACAAACTTTCCAAAAATTAGGAATTAAATTAGAAATTAGAGGAGACGATATTTTTGTACCTGCTCAAGACCGTTACGAACTCGAAACTTTCATTGATGGTTCAATGCTTACGGTTTCTGACAGTCCTTGGCCTGGCTTTACTCCTGACTTATTGAGTATCGTTTTAGTAACGGCTATTCAAGCAAAAGGAACGGTATTGATTCACCAAAAAATGTTTGAAAGTCGTTTATTCTTCGTGGATAAATTGATTGAGATGGGAGCTCAAATTATTCTTTGCGACCCACACCGTGCAACCGTAGTTGGTTTAAATCGTGAACAACAATTGAGAGGAATCCGAATGACATCACCCGATATTCGTGCGGGAGTTTCCTTATTAATTGCCGCAATGGGTGCAAAAGGAACATCAATCATTGAAAACATTGAGCAAATTGACAGAGGTTATCAAAACATTGACACTCGTTTGAATGCTCTTGGTGCTGAGATTGTGAGATTGTAATTTGTTCTCGATATTATAAAAAATCCCTGCAAATCTAAGTTTTGCAGGGATTTTTTATAAATTTTCAATTTCTTCCCAATAAACTTTATTAAAATGATGAGTATAAGGGTCAAATAGTATTTTACTGTCTTTATATAATTTTACTGCTACATTTTTACATTTATTTGCTTCATCTTGATTTTTTAAAATCTTGAAAATTTTTGATTTATAATACTCATTTTCTGCTAAAGCATTTATTTTAGCTTGTTTTTCAAAACAACTCAAGGCATTTTGATAGTCTTTGATTTCAAAATATGTGACTCCTAATTGATAATAATCGTACAGACCAACTTCATAATTAGGTGTATTAATCTGTTGCTTCATAATGTCAATTGCTTTTTGTTTTTGCCCAATTGCACTATAACAAATTCCTTTGGCGAGATTCAAATGATAATCTCCATTTTGACCGAATCCAATGTCATAATTCGCTAAGCTATCCAACTTTTCAATGTCTCTAATTGCTCCTTCATAATCCCTAAAAAATTGGTATCGACACCAACCTCTATATCCTAAATTAGTTCGCCATTCTAATTCTACGGCTTTATCAATCAATTTTTTCCAAGTTATAAAATCACCACTTTTTAGATAAGCTGTTGATTTTTCACGATAGGCATAAGCAAAATTTGGACAGATTTTAAGGACTTCATCAAATTTTTCGTGGAATTTTCTATGAAATTGATATTCCTGAATTTGTTCAGATAATAAGCACGCTTTGTACTGTGCCGTATCTCCTGCATACAGATATACGTTGCAATTGGGTTGTGCGTAAGTATGAAAAGAGATGAGAAATAAGAAGTAAAATAAAATTTTCATGGTAGGATTTCGGTTATTTTTCCGTCTTTAATTTTGAAGATTAGGTATTGATAAAAATCGTAAGCTAATATTTCGGTTTTAGATTGGAATGCTTTAGGCTTCCAACCTTTCAATTCTTTTGCAATGGTTAATAATTGTTCCGTAATAGATTTATCAAACGTTTTTTCTTGATAATTTTCGTCAGTTCCTATTAATCTGAATCTATCTGTTTCACCTTTACAATTAACCACGAAGCGGATTCTTATTAAGCCTGTTTGCTTTGAGGCATTTTGTGATTTATACTTCTCTTTGAAACTTTGTTCAATCGCTTTTTTCTCGCCTTCATACAACACACCTTTACCATCGTTAAAATATTGATAGCCATAGCCTTTACCACATAATTGAAAGTCTTTTCTATCTAAGGTTGAATCAAAATCGATATCTCCAGTTGAATTAGGATATTTTAACATTGTTGTTTTATTGTCTTGACAAAATGACTGGAGCGATAAGAAAATAAGCGGAATTAATAGTTTTTTCATACGTGCAAAATGATGTTTAAAAGAAATAATATTATTAATAACGTCTAATAATCCTCAAAATTGTGATTCAATGATATTTCAATAATTTTGTTAACTTTATCTCTCTTCAAATAGTTATTATAGAAATACTGTTTTTGTTGTGTCCAATAGCAACAAATCAAAGAAAACTATCCCCTAAATTTTGTCAATAAAACGATAATGATTAAATCCCTCTTCTCTTTAAATTTCACAGAACCATTGGTTTTTGTCTCACTGTGCTTCTTGATATTCTTCATTGTAACATCTCGATATTTTCTTTTAAGCGGATTATTTCACGTCTATTTTTATATTTGGAAACATAAAGAATGGGAAAAACGGAAGATTAACAAAAAGGCTTATCCTCCCAAACAATTTCAAACAGAAGTATATTGGTCAACTTTAACGGCAGCCATTTTTTCGGTTATTGGAGCATTATCCGCTATTGTTTGGCAAAAGGGTTATACTGTTGTCTATCTGAATATCAATGATTATCCAATTTGGTGGATTCCTATTAGTATTTTGCTTTCAATGTTTATTCACGAAACGTATTATTATTGGTTGCATCGATGGATGCACCACCCAAAAATTTACAAATACGTTCATCAAGTACATCACGATAGCAAAATTACCTCCGCTTGGACTGCCTTTTCATTTCACCCAATTGAAGGTTTATTGGAAGCTCTCATCATGCCCGTAATCGTGATAATTGTGCCAATGCACATATACGCCGTAATAACACATTTAACGATAATGACACTTACCGCTGCTATTAACCACCTTGATATTGAGATTTATCCGAGAAATGTATTTGGAAATTTATTGGGGAAACACGTCATTGGAGCAACACATCATAGCCATCATCATAAATTTTACCGTTATAATTTTGGGCTATATTTCACTTTTTGGGACAAATGGGGAAAAACAGAAAGTCCCAATTTTGAGAGAGATTTTAATTTAAGAGCTGAAAAGAAGGAATGAAAAAAGGGAGAAACGGGTTATAACCCATTTCTCCCTTTCTCCTTTAACACTTTCTCCTCTATCGAAGGTCATTCACTTCAACTCCAGGGTATTTACTTTTATCGAAAGCGAAATATTTTTCATCTACTGCCACATTTGGCGTAAATTTATTCACTTTAAAAGTCTGTCGTTTTCCGTTTTTGTCGGTAATTACCCAACTTTTAACTGATTTATCTTTCTTGTTCAATTTGATTTTCACTTTTGAAACTTGTGTTCCTTTTTTCTCTGGCGAAAGTTCAATTACTTCATAAGATTCTCCGCCTTCCTTCACTTCTTGAACAAAAACATAACGAAATCCTTTTTTATCGAAAGTATAAACTTTAGCAGGGTTCAAATCACTTTCAGAAGGTTCATAATCAGAAATATTAACTTCGTTGGTTTCTTTGATATATGTGGCAACTTCTTTACCATTATTGAAAATTTCTTGTCCACCTGTTTTCAAACGATATTTTGAGCCTTTTACAGTAATATTGCCCTGCAATACTTGGGCTGAACCATCAACTCCATAAGTAAAACTTGCCCCAAAAGACTTCATAGTTTTGTACTTTTTCTGCATGGCATCAATAATTGCTCCAGCTTTAGAATCTTGAGAATATGCACCAAACACGCTGATTGACAGGCAAAAAGTAAAGAAAAGAGTGTATTTTTTCATTTTTTATAAAATATGTATTTTGTACTTTTTTGATTAGACAAAGTTACTAAGAAATGGTTTGATTAACAGTTAATAAAACATTAAAATAATCAAAAGGTTCAAATTGGCACGAAACATGAATATTAAGACTTAGTAAATATATATCTTTGTAAAATAGGTGTTAGATATTAGGCGTTAGGTTTCAGGATTGGAGTAAATAACTTACAACAATGTAATCTAACTTATTTCAACACCACTTATTGTTTCATTGGTTAAGGTTTTATTTTAGTCAAAAGCATTTTACTAAACCCTAAAACCTAAAACCCAAAAACTGAAAAAATTCCTTATGAAATTTTCATTTAAGAAATTCCTACCACATTTATATGCTGTTATTGCCTTTGTAGTATTGGCGGGGATTTACGCATTACCTGCTCTTCAGGGTAAACAATTATCACAACACGACATTACGATGGCTCAAGCAGGGGCTCATGAAGCAGCAGAATTTACCAAACAAACTGGTGAATATGCTTGGTGGACAAACTCTATGTTTGGTGGAATGCCTTCATTTATGATTCAAGGAGCATATCCGAATAGTCTTGGCTCAATGATTGGCGGTAATATTATGGGAGTTTTGCCTACGCCTATCAACATGATTTTCTTGATGATGTTGGGAATGTATATTTTATTGGTTACACTTGGTGCAAATACTTGGCAAGCTATTTTAGGAGCGATTGCCTACGCATTCTGCTCGTGGAATATGGTTATTATTCCCGCAGGACACACTTCTAAAGTATTGGCATTGGCTTACGCTCCGATGGTAGCGGCTGGTGCTGTGCTGTGTTTCAATGGCAAATATTTACTCGGTGCCGCCCTCACGGCTTTATTTATGAGCCTTGAAATATACGCCAATCACGTACAAATTACTTATTATTTTGGTTTGTTTTTAGGTGGATATGTCTTGATAAAAATCATTGACAAGGTTAAATTTGGTGAATTTAAACCTTTAGTTTTTGCTCTTTTAGCTTTTGGCGGTGGGGCTTTAATTGGTTTAGGAAACCACACTATGCGTTTGTGGAATAACGCAGTTTATTCTGCCGAAACCATTCGTGGTAAATCTGAATTGACTACCAATAATCAGTCAAAAGGCGGTTTAGACCGTGATTATGCTTATAATTGGAGTTATGGCATTGGTGAATCAGGCACACTTTTGATTCCTAATTTTTACGGTGGTTCGTCGGGTGGAACTTTAGGTGGAAAGAAATCTGAAACCTTGAAAGTAATGGTTGAAGCAGGTATTCCAGAAGAAAGTGCCATGGGATTTGCAGAACACGGCCCAGCCTATTGGGGCGACCAGCCAAGTACGGGCGGCCCAGCTTATGCAGGTGCAATTATCATTTTCTTATTTGCTTTAGGGGCATTTTTGGTAAAAGGAAGCACAAAATGGTGGCTTGTTGCTTCGGCTATCATTTTCACGATGCTTTCTTGGGGTAAAAACTTACCCACTTTGAATTATTTGATGTTCGATTATTTCCCGATGTTCAACAAATTTAGAGCAGTTACGATGATTTTGTCATTGGCTGATTTGGCGATGGTGACTTTAGGAATTTTAGCATTAAAACAAATTTCGGAGCAAAAACCAACATTCAACGACCTCAAAAAACCTTTAATTTACTCTTTAGGATTAACCGCAGGATTTTCTCTAATATTTGCCTTATTACCGTCATTATTTTTCAGTTTCAAAGGAGCAAATGACGCTGCGATGCAAATTACAGGAGACAAAGCAGTAGATGGAAATATCATCAGAGCCATTGCCTCTGACCGTGAATCGTTGTTACGTTCCGATGCCTTCCGTTCTTTAGTTTTAATACTTTTGGCTGCAGGATTGATTTGGGCTTGGGTTTCCAATAAAATTAAAGATGTGGTTTTCTATCCAATTCTAATCATTTTGGTGGTTTTTGACTTATTTGGCGTTGATAAAAGATATTTTAATAACGACAATTTTGTGTCAAAATCAGAAGAAGAAGAAAAGTTTGCTCCGACGGCAGTTGATGAACAAATTTTGAAAGACAAATCTATTTATCGTGTCTTAGATGGGGCTTCTCCACAAGGATTTTCGAATGATGCAACTGCCTCTTATTACCACAAATCTTTAGGCGGTTATCATGGTGCGAAACTTCGTCGTTATCAAGAAATCATTGAGAATCAGTTCTCTAAAAATAATATGTCGGTATTTAATATGTTGAATACCAAATACTTCACAATGCCAGCTCAACAACAAGGTGGACAACCGATGGTTCAGCAAAATCCTGATGCTTGTGGAAATGCTTGGTTTGTAAAAGAATTTAAAATTGTAGCCAATGCCGATACAGAAATGAAGGCTTTGGATAAATTTAATCCTAAACAAACGGCTTTCATCGACAAACGTTACGAAGAGCAGTTGGCAGGTTTAAAAATTGCGTTTGACAGTACGGCAAATTCCATTAAATTGACTGACTATAAACTCAATTTGATGACTTATGAAAGTAATGCCAAAACAGACCAACTGGCTATTTTTTCAGAGATTTTCTATCGTGGAAATCTTGATTGGAAGGCTTATGTAGATGGCGTTTATAAGCCTCATTTCCGTGCTGATTATATTTTGAGAGGAATGGTTGTACCAGCAGGAAAACATAAAATTGAGTTCAAATTTGAGCCTGAAAGTGTAGCAAAAGGCGGTAAAATAGATTTAATAGCTTCAATTTTAATGGTTGGTCTTTTAGGATTAGCTGTATTTTTTGAGGTAAAGAAGAAATAATTCTGACCTGTGGTTTTGGGATAATCCAAATCCCAAAATCACAGATCAGACAAAAAACACAAAAATGCCCATATACAATACCAAAAAGCTCGACAGTATTATAAAACACTACAAAGCTAATAGTCGTAAAAGAGAAGATAAACATATTGAGTTTTGTGTTGGGCAAAATAGCTTGACCGATGCCATTAATGTGGCGGCTAAAGCTATCGACGAAAACAATAAAATCCATTTTCATCAAAGAAGAGTGGGACGTACAGAACTTGATTCTTTCGCTGAAAGTTTAGCGACTTTAGAGGATGACTTGAAAAATGCGATAAGTTTTGATGATATTTTTGATATTGTTAAAAAAGCTAAAACCGAAGGAATCAACGAATTAGCTCAATTTGATACTGCTTTGAGAATCGGAAATTTCTTAAAAATACTCCCTCAAAAAGTGTATTTAACCAGTAGTACACGCACAGGTGCTGAAAATTTATTGGGGCATTTATTTGACAAAACTTCCTTAACAATAGAAGATTTCCCTGCATCATTTAACCGTCCAGATTTATCAACTACCGAAATTGAAGATATTCTTCATATTTATAAAGATGAATTAGAATTCTGTGTCAAATAATTATCAAAAATACCACTAAAATGTACAAGAAATTATTTTCAATTTGCATTCTAATCACATCAATGTCAATATTATCATTCGGACAAACAGAACCTAAACCTTCTGAAACTTTACCTCCTTTGGTTGGTGGAGATACTGACGCTCACGGCTGTAAACCCTCCGCAGGTTACACTTTTTCTATTCTAAAAAATGATTGTATTAGAACTTTTGAACAACCAATTCAACTGAATGAAGTAAAACCTAAGAACTCGTACAAGTCATTTGCGGCAGTCATTGTTAGCGATGATAACAAGCAGGTGGAGATATTTATGCCAAGTATTACTGGAAGTGTGGTGTTATCGAAAAAATTAAAAACGAGATTCCCAACTTGGCAAAAAGGCAATATTATTTTGACAAAAAGAAGCAAATATTACCTAAAACAGGCAAATAGAGTGATTTTTGCAGGAAAATAAAAAACACCTTCCCGAAAGCATTAAACTTTCGGGAAGGTGTTTTTTTTCCTAACCTAAAACCTTTTGACTAACAATGGCATCATAAACGCCGTCCCAAAGTTCTATGCGTTTTTGAAGAGACAGAATTGTTGCTTCCTCAGCTTCTTGCCAAAACGCCTCGTTATCGCCGCACAGATTTGCCGTCATTTCCAAAGCAAGATGACTATGATGGTCGCCATCAACTTCAATGTGTCTTTCTAAGTAATATTTAAAGTTTGAAACACGCTCTGGTAAACTTTCATGAATGTCATTAATAATAGCATGAAACATTCCTGGAATTAAATCTTCACGACCAAAAGTAAAAATTGCCGCTTGCAAATAATCTTTTTTACTTCCAATAATATCAAAAGTAAAATCAACAAATTGTTGAGCCGCTTCAGGAGTTTCTGATATTAAATAAGACGATTTCAAATCCCCAGTTTCTTGTAAAACACTTACAAACTTTTCAATTTGAGATGTATTCGCTCCGCATTGGTGCATGGCATCTAAATAAAGTTCAAAGTGACTTTTTCTATTGCCAAAACTATCCACGTCGGACTCCTCTCCCACCACAATTTCATTGATTAAATAACGTGTATCCGCTGAACCCTTCGGAAACCAAGGCACGCTTGTACAAGTAAGATTATTTTGAAGCGATTTCAATAATGACATAAAATCCCAAACGGCAAAAACGTGATGTTGCATAAACACTTTCAAGTCGTCGAGGTCGTTCATTACCGAATACACCTTGTGATTAATAATTTGTTGTCTTAAAGGCTCAATCGCTTTTTTAATTTTCTCTGAATTTTCGTTCATGATTTATGGTTTTAAGAGAGTCGATTATCAAATCTACTTTTGAAAATATACGTAAAATTAATACCAACAGTTTTATAAAAGAACAAATCTTGTGTTTGGTGTTTTTGTTGCAGATATTATTGAAAATTAAAATCTACCACAAAAGGTCAATAGTTTAGCTGAGTTTTTTTACTTTTATCTAAACAAATCATATCAAAATCAACAAATGAAAAAACAACTACTAATTTTAGCGAGTCTTTGCTTTTCTGCAACGATAGCGAATGCTCAAAAAACATTAATTCATTGCGGTACATTGATTGATGCCGTAAAAAATGAAGCTGAATCCAAAATGACAATTGTAGTCGAAGGCAAAAAAATCACTGGTATTCAAAAGGGGTTTATTACACCAAGTGGAACTGATAAAGTCATTGATTTGAGTACCAAAACCGTTATGCCAGGTTTGACCGATATGCACGTGCATTTAGAACAAGAAACCAGCAAAGGCGGTGAAATTAAACGCTATCAATTGAATGCCGCAGACATTGCCTTTGATGCCACAAAATACGCTAAAAATACCCTTATGGCAGGCTTTACGAGTGTTAGAGATTTGGGCGGTTCGGGCGTAAATGTAGCTTTGAGAAATGCCATCAATAAAGGAACTGTTATTGGTCCAAGAATATTCACTTCTGGAAAAACTATTGCTACCACAGGTGGACATGGTGACCCGTCAAACGGACTTGCTGAAAAATATACCCTTGACCCTCAATATCTTACCGCCGTTGTTAATGGTGTAGAACAATGTCGTCAGGCAGTTCGTCAGCACTATAAAGATGGTGTTGATTGTATCAAAATCACGGCAACTGGCGGTGTTTTGAGTATTGCTAAAAGTGGAAAAGCTCCCCAATTTACCGAAGAAGAAGTTAGAGCTATCGTAGAAACTGCCAAAGATTATGGTTTTCACGTAGCTGCTCACGCACACGGAACAGAAGGAATTAAACGTGCCGTAAAAGGTGGCGTAACAACAATTGAACACGGTACATTTTTGGACGACGAAGGCATTGAATTAATGAAAAAATACGGAACGTACCTTGTTCCAACTATTTTGGCAGGAAAAACCGTTGCTGATTCTGCAAAAGTTCCAGGATATTATCATCCATTGGTTGTGCCAAAAGCTTTAGAAACAGGGCCACTGATTCAAGCAACTTTCGGAAAAGCGTACAAAGCAGGCGTAAAAATTGCCTTCGGTACAGATTCTGGCGTTTCAATTCACGGATATAATGCCTATGAATTTCAGTATATGGTAGAGGCAGGAATGCCAGCTATTGAGGCAATTAAAGCCGCTACCATCACGCCTGCCATCATTATGGGAACGCAAAAAGAGTCAGGTACAATTGAAATGGGAAAATTTGCTGATATTATTGCCACAGATGGAAATCCATTACAAGACATCAAGGTAATGCGAAAAGTATCTTTCGTGATGAAAGATGGCGTGGTTTATAAACAGTAATTTATTAATCTCAAAATAAAAACGTTGTCAGTATTTTGGACATTGGCAACGTTTTTATTTGCACAAAACACATTTAGAGTAAATTAATTTCAAGCGTTATCATTTGAATTTATAGGTTCAATTTTATAGCTCTTTTTATGTAACTTGCATCAAAATCAATCCAAAATGAGATTGATTTTTCATTTCAAACTTCCACATTTGTTTGTTAGCTAATTTGTTAAAATGATAGATAAAATATTCAAATCAATCATTACAAATAATTAATAACCAAACTCAAAAACAATTATCAAATGTTAAAATCAATGACAGGCTTTGGTAAATCTGTTTCAGAATCGAACAGTTTAACCGTAACCGCAGAAGTAAAATCTTTAAATTCAAAATTTACTGATATTTATTGTAGAATCCCTAAAAGCCTCTCTTTCAGAGAAATAGAAATCAGAAACCTACTCACGCAGTCGCTCGAACGTGGTAAAATTGAGTTTAACCTTACCACCAACTACACAGACGTTGCAAGCTCTGGTACAAGTATAAACCGTCCGTTAGTAAATGCTTATATGCAAGATTTGATAGAATCTTCTGAAGATTTTGCGGCAAATGACCCCGTTGAACTTTTCAAAATTGCTCTGACTTTACCAAACGCTTTCAATACAGAAGTGGCTTCGGAAGAACAAGCAGAAGCAGAATGGCAACAAATTTTGAAAGCAGTAAATCAGGCAATTGCAGAATGTACCAAATTTCGCTTGCGTGAAGGTGCAATCGTTTCGGCAAAATTTGTAGAATATATCGACAAAATTGCAGAGCTTTTGAATGATGTAGAAGCACAAGATAAAAACCGTATTCCTGCCGTTCGTGAGCGTTTGAGAAAATCAGTAAGCGAATTGATGAATGATGAAGAATTTGATAAAAATCGCTTCGAACAAGAGCTAATTTATTATATCGAAAAATATGATATTTCGGAAGAAAAAGTACGTTTACGCACGCATTTAACCTATTTTAAAGAAGTTTTGAAAGAAGGAAATGGCAAGAAGTTAAACTTCCTTTCTCAAGAAATTGGTCGTGAAATCAATACGATTGGCTCAAAAGCAAACGACGTAATTCTCCAAAGAATTGTCGTAAATATGAAAGATGAATTAGAAAAAATCAAAGAACAAACGTCTAATGTTCTGTAAATTGTAGTGGCGAATGGCATTCGCCAACCATTCATAAACAGTGGCGAATGCTATTCGCCACTACCAATTTATTTACTCAATTTTAATCAATCGCTTGAACAAACTATTACCATTTTCTAAGCTAATTGATAATAATAAAACACCGTTTTGAAGGTCGGAAGCATCAATTTCAAGATTATTTATGCCATTAATTACATTATAGTTAACACTCTTTAATAAACCTCCTTCGGTATTCACTAATTTTAGCGTTGCTACCTGATTTTTAAGCGAGTATAAGGATAGTTTAAAAATATCCTTACTTGGGTTTGGATAAACTACCTCTAAATAATCTTGAAAACCTCTCTCCTCACAATTCTCTCCAATCGGGCAAACTTGAGTAGGACTACAAATTAAATAGCGTTGTTCTGGCGAATATAATTTTGTAATTGTTCCTCCATAACGAACATATAATTGCTTATTAAGCCCATTTTTGAAGGAATCTAAGGTATTTTTAGGGATTGTGAAGCAAAAAGATTTATACAATAATTTATCACTTTGGTATGTACTTGCTAAATCTGTACGATACCCCAAATTAGCGATTGTTGTACCTATTTTTTGCCTATCCAAATAAATATCAACGGTTAAATTCTCATCAAAATTTTGAGAATCAAACACCCAGCCTGTCACCTTACAACAAGAGGCAGATTCAACCCAACCTCTGTATGTAGAAGGTGCCAATTGACCCGCTATTTCATTTGGGTCGTTAAAGGGCTTGTCGGTATCAATCGTGCCGTTACAACCATTACAAATTTGTCCTCTACCTTTTTGAACGATATAGAAAACTTTCCTGATGCCCTGACCAGTCAATATTACTTTTCCTCTTCGGGTAGAAGTATCAGGGTTTTGTTCAATTCTTAATCCAAATGAACTACTTACCTCTCCTTCGGGGTCGGCGGTTATCCATTTGGCATCTTTGGTGAGGGTAATTTTTACATTAGAATTAACCACAACTCTATATTCTGCCCCAACAAAAGTTATCGTAACAATTGAGTCGGGAGAAACAGTCAAATAAGGCTGACCTACTCCTTTTTGAGCAATGGTGATGCTTTTTACTAAATTTCCTGCGGTCAATGTAACTTTTCCTCGACGAGTTCCTGTATCTCCATTTGCGGTAATTTTCAGCGTAAAATTTCCATTAAAACTTCCTGTATCTGTACTGGTTGTGAACCAATTGGCAGTTCTTGATATTTGCCATTTTGTATTGGAAGAAACGGCTATTTTATATTCCGTTGCTCTCGACAAAACATTGGTTAATGAATCAGGAGAAATAATTAAGCGGTATTTTGCACCGCACGTACCCGAACCAATTCCCTCACAAGCCAAAACTTTTAAATCTCCACTGTCTTCTAATAATGTATTGGTGTTGGCAAAACGAGCATAAATTCTTTTGGCTTGACCAGATTTATACCAAGCGGTATCGGGCAAAGTGAAACTAAAACCTCTAAAGTTAGCTTTGGGATTATTAAATGTTGTTACTAAATCTGCACGATTACCAATATTTGCTTGAGTAGTTCCAATTTTTACGCTATCTATATAAATATCAATGGCTTGAATTTCGTCTAAATTTTTAGTGTTCACTGCCCAACCTGTGATTTTATCACAAGCGACGCTTTCTATCATTCCTTTGAGGTTATCATTAGCTTTTGGCTTAACACCAACTCTCTGACAATCAGAAGAATACACCTCTTTAAAATTAGAAATAGACCCACAAAATGATAAATCTGAAGATGTTAAGTTCAAGATTTTCCCCGTAACAAAACTTTCATCTAAAATAACTCTTACGGGTTTATCTCCGTTTGCTTTTCTTAGATTTACCCAATCTTTATAAGAACGACAATCTTTGTCGGTAACAGCTTTATTCATCAAACAACCGCCATCTTCCAATAATTCGTAAATCGAACTTATGGTAGTTCCACACGTTTCAATTTTTTCAACTTGCTGATTTCCTTTAATAAACTTATCGGTCATCCGTCGTAATAAATCTTGATGTGCCTGATTGTTCAAGACATCAAAAGCGAATGCACCCACTAACTTTGCTCCATGTGTATAAGCCTCGATAAAATGAGCTTCTTGGAGGTCAGTTCGGTCTTTAAACGATTCCACCTCCATCATAATCCATTTATCCTTAAAATTTGTCCGAGCCACATCCATGATAAAACGGTGGTCTTGATAAGGGCTACTGTTCATTTTTACCCCGTCAGTGCCTTCGCCAATATCTTTGAAGGCAAATGTTCCACGCTGAACCGTTGCTTGGTCATTTAAAGACCCAAAATCATTTACTACTTTTAAATTACCATTAAAATTCTTAATCGTTTTTGTAAAAGCGGCACAATAATCTTTTAGCATTTTGTGACGATAAACGTACCAATCATTTCCTGCGATTCCCAATAAAAAAACCGTCCAAGTATAATCACCAACGGGTTTTGGAGGTTCTACTGAATTGAAACTTGCATAGGCATTCCCATAACTTCCCCATGAAGATTTTAACTTTGAAAAATCATTATTGTATTTCACTTTCAACCATTCTCTAAAACCCAATATCATGGATTGAGAGTAGTCAAATAGAGAATTTACAACACCGTTTAGCCCTTTCGTTGTCACAAATGGATACCCAAACTCTTGTTCTGGCGTAATGACTGCCGAACAATATATCACGTCTCCTGCATCAATTACGGATTTATAATGTTGTAAAACCTGCAAGGTAAAATCTTGCATTTCTTGGACAGTTTTAGCAGAAGACAAACTGGTTGTCATCATCTGTCCACAGTCGTCAATTTGGTCACAACCAGTATAACCAAACGATTGTTGATGCACTCTTGAAGCTCCTCTTTGGTCAATACCCAACATTCTTTCGGAAGCATTAAAACCTGTACACGTCCCAACATTATTATCAAGTGGTTCGCCAACGGTTTTGTTGTTACACCAAGTAGCAAATACAATTCTGAAACAAATTTTCATTCCCCGACTTCGAGCAGTGGCAATTTGGTCATCGTACTGTTGCCAAGGATTGGTTTGGCTCACTTTTTTTCCAACAATTACGTCTTTCCTAATACTCACAATAAAGGCATTCATTCCCAAATCCGCTGCTTTTTGAATATCAGCAATTTGTGGATTACGATGGTCGAGATTCACCAAAGAAAACGCCAAATATCTTGGATTATCTTGGGCATAAAGCATCTTGCTAAAAGTGAGTAGGAAGAGTAAAAAAATAAGTTTTTTAATAGACATTTTATATGTTGTGAAAATCAATAAAGTACCACAGGCTTTAGTTTGTAAGCAATTATTTATACTTATAGACTAAAGCCTGTGGTACATAATCTTATATTCCTCTAATCAAATCCATTAATTGGTCTGCTGAAAGTTTGCCACTTCCTTCCGAACCTTCCAAAAGTCCGTCTGCCAAATCTCGTTTTGTTTCGTGGAGTTTCAAAATTTTCGCTTCTACGGTATCTTCCGTCACCAAACGATAAACGGTTACGGGGCGTTGTTGCCCCATTCGGTGAGCCCTGTCGGTAGCTTGGTCTTCCACCGCTGGATTCCACCAAGGGTCAAGGTGAATGACGTAATCGGCAGCGGTGAGGTTCAACCCCGTTCCTCCAGCTTTCAAACTTATCAAAAATACATCGCCTTTTCCTCGTTGAAAATCATCAATACGTTCTTGTCTTTTTACGGCTGGCGTACTACCATCGAGATATTGATAAGAGATATTTTTGGAAATTAAATATTCTTCTACAATTGCCAAATGCTTTACAAACTGACTGAATACTAAGGCTTTGTGTTTATTTTCAAGTAATTCTTCGATGACTTCGCCAAATAATTCGAGTTTTGAACTACTCAACGGAATATCTGGATTGACCAATTTGGGGTTACAACAAGCTAATCTCAAACGGGTTAATTCTGCTAAAATTTTGAACCTTTTATCTTGAATCTCACCCGAATCTGAGGCAATTCTTTCAAGGGCATCTAAGCGTAATGATTCATAAAAAGAGCGTTCTTCGGGAGACATTTCTACGTTCAAAACGATTTCTGTTTTGGCAGGAAGTTCATCTAAAACTTGGTTTTTGCGTCTTCTCAGAATAAACGGTTGAATAATTTTTTGCAAAGCTCTTCGTCTTTCCAAACTCTGATTTCGTTCAATTGGAATGGCAAAATGGTCATTAAAACGGTCGTGAGAACCCAAAAGTCCAGGATTTATAAAATTGAAAAGATTCCATAATTCGCCTAAATGGTTTTCTACGGGCGTTCCTGTGGTAATAATTTTGAAATCTCCATCCAATGCCATTACTGTTTTAGAACGCTTAGTTGTTCGGTTTTTAATGGCTTGAGCTTCGTCCAAAAGAATCGTGGCAAATTTAGTTTGCTTGAAAAGTTCTTCTTCTGTTTGAAGTAATCCATAACTCACCACCACAAGGTCAAATCCTTTGGCATTTTCTAATAATTCCTTCCGTTCAAGGCTCGTTCCTCCAAAAATTAACAGATTTAAAGTCGGAGCAAAACGGCGAGCTTCTTTCTCCCAATTTCGACAAACACTCAAAGGAGCAACCACCAAAGCAGGACCTTTTTCGGCACGTTGCAACAATAAAGCAAGGGCTTGAATGGTTTTTCCAAGTCCCATATCATCGGCAAGACACGCCCCAACGCCCCAATTGGACAATTGCGAAAGCCATTGATAACCTTCCTCTTGATATGGACGTAATTCTGCCTGAAATGTACTTGGAATTTCTGCCTTCACCGACCGCACATCTTTTAAACGCTTGATGTTGTCTTTCCATGCCTTATCTGCCTTAAAATTCTTTACTTCATCCGATAAATCTTCAAAAACACTGGATACCAAAATATTTCCACGCATTTTATCGTCCAAAACGGCACGCATCATTTGCAGGTGTTTTCTAAGTTTTTCGGTGATGCTAATAAACTGACCGTCAGACATTTCGATAAAATTACTTTGTCCGTTCAGCTTTTGTAAAATATCTCGCAAGGAAATCACCAAGCCATCATCAACCTTTGTTTCTCCCGAAACTTCAAACCAATTATTTTTACTGATAATGTTGATATTGAGCGTTTCGGAAGTGATATTACCTGCCAATTTGAGTTTTTGACCTTTTGGCCACTCAATAACCAATTTATTTTGCTGTTTGGGTTTTTCCAATTCAATCATCACCTGCAAACAATCATCGGGGGTATCCAAAATCCATTCGTGATTTTCATTTTCAGTCGCCACCAAATACGGACACATTTCTTCGACTTCCTGCAGATTTTTCTTTTCCTTTTTCAAGTCCCTTTTTGTCTGCGTGCGGACTTCATCGACCATACCCATCAGGTTTTCTGAACCTTTACCCGCTTTCATGTATGGAGCAGTAGAAGAGAATGGTTTTACAAAAAGTTCAAGATGAAAACCATCGTTCATCGGATTGATAAGGGCATAGATTCTTGAATCAGCTGCAACGGTTGGCAAGTCGGTAAGTTGTTCGTCAAGGTCACTTTGAATTGCCATTTTTTTAGCTAATGGACTCAAGGCTTTGAGCAAACTTTCTTTGCCAGAAGCAGGAATATTCAGGGATTTTCCAGAAAAACTTTGCCTAATTTTAACGTGTAAAGGCGTGATAGTTAATATTTTATAACGAGTAGCAGTTTCTCTAACTAACATCAAACCAGCCTGATTAAAAGTCTCATCAAAAGTTACTTTCAGTCCATTTTTATCTTGTTTTACTTGCAAAGAAACTTCCCCTTTTACTAAACTTACAGGCAAATTTGGTGGAGACATCAAAAATAAAAGAGGATGGTCAATCAAAACAGGCAGCGTTTTTTCAAAGTCAAAATACAGATTAGTCGTTGAACCATAATACCCCCAACCACCACTTTGAGTTTCTTCAATAAGTCCTATTTGAACGGCTTTTTCATCTTGAGAAGTCAAGTATTTTAATTCTCCCGATTTCAACCTTTTCAAGGCAACATTTCTACCCGTTGTCCAACCTGTTTTATTCATTTTTTGCTCAGTTGGTTGAATTATTTGACCATTAAAATCAATAAACCATGCCAATCTTTGCGTTCCTTCGGCTACTTTTGTCAATAAATTTGCCCCTTCTATTTCTTCTCCCAATGCCGCTAAAATAGTCAAACTTCGCTCCCAATCTTCCACCACAGGAATAATTCCGCCTATTGGAATATTACCAATTTCATGATTCAATTTTTCTAATCTTTCAGCTTGATTTTCGGTAAAAGAAGATTCTTTTTTTCGAGAAATATTAAATAAAATTTCTCTTTCAACGAGTTTTAACCCTTTATCTTCGGCATTGCGAAGAGCATTAAAAACAAGGTTTTCTTCAAAAGATGCTTTGGGAATATTGGAAGAAAAAATCAGTAACCAAAAGGTTTGAAAGACTGAAAAGGTGTTGATATTTACCGATTGAAGTAGGCTTTTTGCACGAGCATCATTATTGGTTGAAAATGCGTATAATGAACCCAAAACCTGCACATAATTCTGAATATCGAAGTTTTTATAAGCGTATTTTTCGTAGTCTTGATAAAAATTCAAAAAGCTACTTTCTTTGGTTTTGTAAAGTGCCAAACCGTAGCCCAACAACGACCATTCAATAAAGTAGCCCTTCTTTTTCTTCGTTTCTTTTCTCCATGCTTTTAAAGATTCTTCGTAGATTTTAATAGCTGAGGAATAATCGCCATTCATGGTTTCAATCAATCCCCAGAGGCTCAAAAGGCGATAATTAAGTTCTTTTTGTGCCTTAATAATGGCTAAAGATTCTTTTAAATTTCCTTGTAAAAACAACTCAGTACACTGATAATCAATGTATCTGACATCTTTAGGAAGATTATTTTCAAGCCAATGTTCTAAAAAAACATGAACAGAATCCCCTCGAATAATAGCATCATTGGCGAGCATTATTAATACCTGACGGATAATTTGTTTCGGAAAAATACTAAGATTTGCTAAACTCAACCCGTACTTAAAAACAATCGCCAATACTTGTTTATGACTCTCATTTATTTCCTCAGGGTCGATTTTTTCCATTAAATAAGAAAAATTCTGCCCGTAAATAGCTAATCTAAAATCTCTTGCTTTTCTATATTCAGCCCGAGTATAGTCCCACAATTGGATTGGATAAGACAATTTAATTTTGCTCAAAGCCTCCCCAAACCAATCTTCTTCCGATGCTTTTTTAATCAAAAATTCTTTGAAAGAAATATCTACAAAAAACAAATAATTATTAATGGGTTGCTTAATTAAAATACCATTATCAATATATTTCTGCCTTAGTTTTGTACAAAGCGACCCATTAAAAGTCTTTCCTTCGTTGGTAAGGTTCATTTTTGCTAAAAAACTATCAAATTCTCCCGCATTGAGTTTTTCATCCAACATTGAATAATACTGTAAAATAAGTTGCTCGCTTGGGTTAAATTTGGCTAATAATTCTTGATATTCCATTGGTTAAAGGGTATTGGTTATTGGAAATTGGTTACTGGATATTGGATATTGGGAATTAGTTACTGGAAATTGGTTACTGGATATTAGTTACTGGAAATTGGTTACTGGATATTGGTTATTGGATATGGATATTAGTTGATTCCTCAGAAAATAAACTAATCATTTAGCATAAGTATTTTACAAGTTTTCTAATCACCAATAACTAATTACCTCTTTCTTAATTATTTCATACTCACAAGCGTAACGCCTGCTCCGCCTCTATCTGCGTGTTCGTCTTGGGTCTTTCCAACTTGTTTATAGCCACGTAAATGGTTGCGAATCAGCGTTCTAAGGATACCATCGCCTTTCCCATGAATGATACGAAGTTCGTCATAACCAACCATAATGGCATCGTTCATAAATCTATCAACTTCTACTAAGGCTTCTTCTCCTCGCTTTCCTCTGATGTCTAAATTAAACGAAAAATTCATCATTTTGTCGTTCATATCCACCCCAACTACTTTGGTTTTTGAACCTGTTTTTTGTTTAAATTCCTTCCGAGAAATTTTTTCTAAACGATTCAATTTTACTGTTGTTTTCAAATCACCGATGGCAACTTCCGCATCTTTTCCACGTAGCCCCAGCACTTCTCCTAATGCTTCTTGTCCTTTAATTCTTACCAAAGAACCAACCGTAATTTCACCCAAAATTACCTCAATTACGTCTTTTTCAACCTGCTCTTTTTCTTCTTTCGGTGCAGCCTGAGCCACCACTTTTTCCATTTTCAAACCATCCTGAAAATCATGTAAATCTTGTCTGATTTCCTTTGTTGATAGTTTTTCTGCTCCTTGTTCACGAATTTCTTTAATGGTTGCCTCAATCTTTTGATTGGCATTTTTCACCAATTCTTTCGCTTGTAATTTTGCGGTATTCAGAATCGTCTTTTTCTCATTATCCAAATAGGTTTTTAATGAACCATATTGTTCTAATAATTGGTCAAGTTTTCGCTGTTTGGTTGCATTTTCTACATTTTTATCAGCAAAAACCTTCTTCTCAATTTCTAATTCTTTAAGTAATTTCTCGAAATTAACCTGTTGATTACCAATCCGTTGCTTCGATTTATCAATTATCGCTTTAGGTAATCCAATTTTATAGGCAATCTCAATAGCGAATGAACTTCCAGGTTTTCCAATTTCCAATTCGTACATCGGTTCAAGTAGTTCAGCATCGTAACGCATCGCTCCATTTACAAGTCCATTGGTTTTATCGGCAAAAGTTTTCAGGTTGGTATAGTGCGTATTTATCGCTCCGTAAGCTCCCGATTTATTGAGGTCTTCCAAAATACTTTCTGCAATTGCGCCGCCTAAACTTGGTTCTGTTCCTGTTCCAAATTCGTCAATCAAAAACAAAGTTTTACGGTCGGAATTGAGGAGAAAATATTTCATATTCGTCAAGTGAGACGAGTACGTACTGAGGTCATTTTCAAGACTTTGTTCGTCGCCAATATCAATAAAAACATTTCGGAACATTCCAATCGTTGAATGCTCCGCCATTGGCACTAACAAACCACATTGATACATAAATTGGAGTAAACCAAGTGTTTTCAAGGTCACAGATTTACCGCCCGCATTGGGTCCAGAAATCAACAGAATTCTATTTTCAGCATTGAGCGTTATCGTCAATGGTTTTACCGTTTTCCCTTGTTTTTTGAATGATAAAAATAACAAAGGGTGAACTGCATTTTTCCAATCAACTACCTGACTATTAATGCTTAATGGTGCAATTCCATTGACTTCAATTGCTAATCTTGCCTTTGCACGAATAAAATCTACAATGCCCAAAAAGGTGTAAGCCTTCCGTAAAACAGGAACTTGTGGACGCATTTTGGTGGTTAATTCCATCAAAATTCTGACAATTTCTCGTTTTTCTGCCGACTCTAATTCTCGGATTTCGTTATTGGCTTCCAATACTTCCGTTGGTTCGAGAAAAACGGTTTTTCCTGTATCAGATTCATCATGAACGAATCCTTTTATCTTTCGTTTGTGTTCGGCAGCAATGGGAATTACCATTCTACCGCCCCGCAAAGTCAATGAAAAATCGTCAGAAATCCAGCCATTTGAGCGTGCATTTTTGAGAATGCTGTCTAATTTCTTCCGTAAATCAACTTCTTGCACTTGTATTCTTCTACGAATTGCCTGTAATTCAGCACTGGCATTATCTTTCAGCTTGCCTCTATCGTCAATAATTTTATCGAAAGCATCAAGCAGAGAACGAATTTCTAATTTTGGATTTTGAATCTGAACTTTTGATTTTTCATCTTCTTTCTTCTCCCTTTCAGCAAAAGCACTGCCAACTAATTCCCGTAAAGTTGGATAACTTTCTGGCTCTTTATTATCAAAGAAACGTAAACATTCTTGAATAGTACGAAGTGAAAGTTTTACGTTGAAGAACTCTTCTTCCGTTAAAAAAGCCCCTTCAATGGAGGCTTTAGATAATTGATAATTAACGTCTAAAAAATTCTGAGAAGGAAAAGCCTGTGGTTCAAATTGGAGAATATTCTTCATTTCATCCACCTGACGAATCATTTTCTGAATTTGGTCGTAATTATCCGAAAAGCGTATTTTCTCAACAAAAGAACGCCCCAATGTACTGACACACAATTCATTGAGTCGCTCACGGATTTTATCGAAACCTAATTTTTGTTCTATATTTTGTGGGTAAAGCATCTATATAATTTTATATTAATCGAAAAACTTATCCTTATCCCAATTGAAAGGATTGTTAATAATATAATCAGAAATATTATCATAAGATTCCTCTGTACGAATAATATTATCCCAAAAGCGTTCTTGCCAAGCAAAATTTATATCAGGAAACCCTGCATTTATGTGTCGAGAACAAGAAGATTTAAAAGCCCCAACTATTCTTGCTATCGAACCTGCTTTTGGAGCAATTTGTTTATAAAATTCATTTTTCAAAGGTAGAGACGTTACCTGCAACGTCTCAGGTTCAGGTTGAATGTCTATTATTTGCTCATTTTCAGTCTTAGACGTTGCGGGCAACGTCTCTACTGTCGATTTATCAATAACAATAATTCCATGAATATGATTTGGCATCACAACAAAATCCCCTAAAATAACCGAGTACGGAGGATGATTAGGAATATCGTACCAAAGCCCTTGTACAATTGCTCCAATGGTAGATAATTTCATTTTCCCTTTTTCGCATTCACCGAAAAAATGGATACGATTTTTTGTGCAAATTGTTATAAAATATGCCCCATCTGCCGTATAATCCCAATTTTGTAAACGTGCAGACGGTATTCGGTATAGATTTTTATATTTTTCGTTCATTTTGTAGAGACGTTGCCTGCAACGTCTTGGTTAAATTGTAGAGACGTTGCGGGCAACGTCTTGGTTAAATTGTTTAGACGTTGCCTGCAACGTCTTAGTTAAATTGTAGAGACGTTGCCCGCAACGTCTTGGTTAAATTGTAGAGACGTTGCCTGTAACGTCTTGGTTAAATTGTTTAGACGTTGCCTGCAACGTCTTGGTTAAATTGTTTAGACGTTGCGGGCAACGTCTTGGTTAAATTGTTTAGACGTTGCGGGCAACGTCTCTACTGATGTTCGTCCATTTAGACGTTGCGGGCAACGTCTCTGCTGATATTCGTCCAATTAGACGTTGCGGGCAACGTCTCTACTGATATTCGTCCAATTAGACGTTGCGGGCAACGTCTCTACTAATGTTACGGCATCTTTATTCAAACGCCCATACAAATGTGGGAATTGAATCCCAATCCCAAATATATCTTCAAAAATCAATTCAGAGGTTAGCTTTGAGGTATCTACATGAAGCAAAAGCACACGTTCAACGCCTTTAAAATAATTCGTTAGTGTGTTATTAACTTGTTCAGCAGTTGATAAATGAATAAATTTTTCTTCGTGAAGCATTTCTGATTCGTAATAATCTTTGTCTGCAAAATTTTCCCACCATTCGGGAATCACTAAATGATAAATTGTTGTTTCCATGACCTAAATTTACGATATTATTGTCAGATTTTGAAAATGAGCAAATTATGTATGACATTATCATCACAGGTGGGGGTTTAGCAGGATTGGTGAGTAGTATTCTCTTATCGAAAGCTGGTAAAAAAGTTTTGGTAATTGAGAAGAAAAAATATCCTTTTCATCGGGTTTGTGGCGAATATATTTCTAATGAAACTCGTCCATTTCTGAAGTCTATCGGATTAAATTTTAAGGAATTAAACGTAAAAGAAATCGTAAAATTCCAGTTTACTTCTCCCAAAGGAAGGAAGTTAGAAACCAATTTAGACTTGGGCGGATTTGGCATCAGTCGCTATCAATTAGACGATACATTGTTTCAATTAGCTCAAAAAAACGGCGTAACATTTTTATTAGAAAATACCGTAGAAAGCATTGATTTTCAAAGCGATAGATTTATCGTAAAAACACATTTTGAAACTTTTAATAGCCGTTTTGTTATTGGAGCTTTTGGAAAACGCACAAAATTAGATGCCACACTACAAAGAGATTTCTTCACAAAACGCAGCCCGTACATTGGTGTAAAATATCATATCAAAACCGATTTCCCGAAAGATTTAATTGCCCTGCATAATTTTAAAGATGGTTATTGTGGTATTTCTGCCATTGAAGGAGACAAATATTGTTTATGCTACTTGACAACTCGTGAGAATCTTCGTAAGCATGGAACAATTGCAGAAATGGAAAGAAATATTCTCTGGAAAAATCCACATTTACAAAAAATATTTACTGAATCTGAATTCCTATACGAAAAACCAGAAGTCATCAACGAAATATCTTTTGCTCCAAAAACAACTATTGAGAACCATATTTTAATGGTAGGAGATTCGGCAGGATTAATTACACCACTTTGCGGAAACGGCATGGCAATTGCCATTCACGGAGCTAAATTGTTGTCTGAAAGCATTTTAGAGAACTTTAACGATAGAGGTTTGGTAGAAACCAATTATCAAAATCGATGGAAAAAGCATTTTTCGCAACGACTTTGGGTTGGAAGAATCGTTCAAAAATTATTTGGCAATGAAGTAATTTCTGAAATTGCTTGGGGAACGTTAAAAATAATCCGCCCAGCTTTGGGAGTAATTATTAAAGCAACACATGGAAAAGTTTTTTGATGTACCCCGAATCTCCTGATTCGGACTATAAAGGGTCGAATCAGGAGATTCGAGTTACATAGATTCGGATTATAAACGGTCGAAGCAGAAGCTGTGATTTACAAGGGTAATACCGTTGTATTTTTCACTTCCGACATTACAAACGAGCTACTGATATGAGCAACACTCTGTAAATCAGACAGTTTCTTCTGATAAAACTCATTATAGGCTTCCATATCTTTTGCAATAACTTTAATCATATAGTCAAAACTCCCCGAGATAACGCTACATTCTATGACTTCTGGAAACTGTTTGATTGCCTCCTCAAATTCTTCAAAATGGTTTTTTTGTTGTTTATCCAAACTAATACTACAATAAACGGTTAGCGGATTGCCAATCATTTTCTTGTTCAAAATCGTTACGTATTTCTCTATTACCCCTTCATTTTCAAGTCTTTTGATACGGTCATGCGTTGGAGTCATCGACAAATTTATTTTTTGCGAAATTTCTTTCAAGGTAAATTGTGCATTTTCTTGAAGGAGTTGTAAAATACGAATATCTGTTTTGTCGATGGTCATAAGAAAAATTTACTTTAAATAATTGTTAAATAACAAATTTACAGAAATATTTTCTTTAACCTAATTCAAAAAATAATCAATTTTCTTATTATTTCACTTTTTACAAAAGTATTTCCTGTATGATTAATTTTGTACATCACTTCATTTACAGACAAGGATTTAGAGTTTAGGAGCTAATTGTTTATTTGAAAAAATTACTTGATTACACATTACATTTGGTTAAATACATAATTATTCCAAAAGTCTCCTAAACTCTTGAATCCATTAAAATCCCAATTTTATGATAATCGGTGTTCCAAAGGAAATCAAAAACAATGAGAATCGTGTTGCTGTAACACCAGCAGGTGTAGCTGAATTCAAGAAAAATGGTCATGCCATTTATATACAGTCACAAGCAGGTACAGGAAGTGGTTTTTCAGATGAAGAATATACTAAAGCAGGAGCAAACATTTTATCTACTATTGAAGAAATTTACGCCATTGCAGAAATGATTTGCAAGGTAAAAGAGCCTATTGCTTCTGAATACGCCCTCATTAAAGAAAATCAATTATTATTTACCTATTTTCACTTTGCTTCATCAGAAGAATTGACCCATGCCATGATTGAGCGTAAATCAATTTGTCTGGCTTATGAAACAGTCGAAAAAACGGATAGAAGTTTGCCATTATTAGTACCGATGTCGGAAGTGGCAGGACGTATGGCGATTCAAGAAGGAGCAAAATATTTAGAAAAACCAATGGGTGGACGTGGTATTTTGTTAGGAGGTGTAGCAGGGGTAAAACCAGCCAATGTGCTGATTTTAGGCGGTGGAATTGTGGGAACACAATCTGCAAAAATGGCAGCAGGTTTAGGAGCAAACGTAACCATTATGGACGTAAGTTTACCTCGTTTACGTTATCTGGAAGACGTAATGCCAGCCAATGTTGACACGGTGATGTCCAACGAATATAATATCCGTGAAGCCATTAAATTATCAGATTTGATAATCGGAGCGGTTCTTATTCCAGGAGCAAAAGCACCGCATTTAATTACTCGTGAAATGTTGAAAGAAATGCGTGCAGGTACAGTTTTGGTGGATGTTGCCGTTGACCAAGGCGGTTGTATTGAAACTTGCAAGCCAACAACTCACGAAAACCCAACTTTTGAAATTGACGGAATAGTTCATTATTGTGTTGCCAATATGCCAGGAGCTGTGCCATATACTTCAACTTTAGCTTTAACCAATGCAACTTTACCGTATGCTATACAATTGGCAAATAAAGGTTGGGAAAAAGCTTGTCGTGAAAATGAGGAGTTAGCTAAAGGATTGAACGTAGTAAGTGGAGAAGTCGTTTATAAAGGTGTTTCTGACGCTTGGGGCTTACCTTTAAGTGATGTTAAGAAATGGTTATAATTATATAACTACTTGCTTTTAAGCATTTTATACTATATATTTGATTATGTTTATTGAAAAATAAACGAAAATATTAAATAGTGGTTAGGTATTAATCAAAAACCCGTCATCGTTGATGACGGGTTTTCTTGTTTTATCAAAAAGCCTCAGCGATAAAGAAATAAATATTTTGTTGTCCGTTCCCAAAACCATAATCCATTCTAAGATTTACATTTTCTTTTCGATTAATCTTAAACCGTAAACCTCCTCCATAACTTGGTTTTGTATTGCCCAAATCAAACTTTCCCATAGCGTCAGAAATTCCACCTGTTCCAGCAAAACCAACAACTCCCCAACGCTTCAGAACCTGTAAACGATACTCTGCTTGTAAAGCTAATAGATTTTTATCCCGAAAACTTCCTTGAAAATACCCTCTCATAATCATATCCCCACCCATTTGAGCCAATTCATTAAAAGGGACATCTCCAGATGATAAAAAGCCATATCCTTGAAAAGCCAAAACGTCTTCTCGTTTCTTAAATGGTTTTATAAAATAACGGGCATCAAATTGCCAGCGATTAAAAGCATGAGAACTGGCGGTGGTTTTACTATGAATTGAATAGGTTAATTGTGCAAAAACACCTTTTGAAGGAGTTAAAATATTATCTCTACTATCAAGTAAATATGAAATATTAATGCCTGACACAGTTGAACCATAGTTTCCAGCTACTTCGTTTGACGACAACATTCCATTTTCTTTCATTTTAACATTAAACATTTTCATATAACGCCAACCCAAACCTGCAAAACTATGTTGCCCGACTTTTCGATAGGTTAGATTATCGAAACGGAGATAATCAAACGAAACAGATTCGTGTTTTTCCATGTCAATATTATTTCCAATTCCATAAAATGTCATCGGGAAACGACTATATCCTAAATAGCCCGTTACATAATATTTTTCATGATTAGAAAATAAATCATAGTGACTACGGATTAAAAACTGTCCATTTAATGAATACTGAACCGATGCCGCTATGTTAGAAACTCTGGTAAGGCTATCATTTTCGCTGCCAAAATCATAAAAATGCTTGATTCCTGCCCCAATTACCAAATTTGTTTCGGGCATATAAAAGGCAAAAGGAGAAATGATGTACTTTGGAGAAGTGAAAAATTTGTAAACTTTAGAGTTCGACAATTGTGTAGAATCTTGAATATCAGAAGCTTGAGTCTGAATAAAAGTTGTTAGTAGAAGCGTAATGAGTAATAGTTTTTTCATGTTTAAATTTAGAAATGACAAAAACCGCAAGTAATGATATTTACTTACGGCTTTTGTATAAAGTCTATTGTTTAGAACTTTTTAAACTTACCAAAACTTCAAGCCCGACAAACGATTCATGTCTAATTTAGCCAAAGCCATTTGGTATTGGTATTGCAATTGAGCAAACTGAGCATCTTTCAAAGCCGTTTGAGCCGCCTCAATCTCTACATTTGTTAATACACCATTTTGATAACGTATATTGGCTAACTTGAGTGCATATTGTGCTTGAAAAACATTTCTTTCTGATAAATCTAACTTATTTTTTGCTGAATTATAATCATTTTGAGCTGCTTCTAAATCACGTTTCAATGCTTGATTGGTTGCATCGACTGAGTATTTCAACATTTCACGGTTTATCTTGGCAACTTCTGTTTGATAAGCACCACGATGTCCTGAATAGACAGGTATCGTGAGCTTTACCCCTACTGTTGTATTGAATTTAAAATCGTCCATAATGGCAGGCATTTCACCATTAATTCTTGGTAAATATCCATTTTTAATACCAACTTGAGCGTTGGCAGCTAAACTTGGCAAGGTTGACATTTGGGCTAATTTTACGTCACGTTCAGCAATTAAGTCTCTATCTTTTAACGCTTTAAGGTCAAAATTGTTTGTTTGAGCTTGTGTTAATGCACCTTCAATTGTTAAGTCGGCAATGCCTAAATTAAAGTCCGTTCCCGAAGGAATTAATCCATGAGCATCTTTACCGATTAATGAAGAAAGGTAAATAATTTGACGTTCCAATTGACTTTGTAAATCGGTCAAACGAGATTCTGAATTTTTATAACGAACCTGAATTGAAACTTGGTCATAATCCAAAGCATCACCTTGTTTCAAACGATTTCCAATCACTTTTCCGTTTTCATCAACCAATTTCAATTGTTCTTTTTGTACTTCAATTGCCTTTTGGGTATAAATAATTCCATAGTATAAATTGGCAACTTGATAAGCATAAATATTTTTCAGACCTTCAACATTGGTTTTCGATAATGCTGTTTCAAGTTTTGATTTCTCAATATTTACAAATTGCTTCCCCCAATCATAAATTACATAACTTCCGCCAATATTGGCATTGTAATTCATATTTGGTTGAAATTGAATTGCCGTTCCGCCAAAATTTGCTTTTGCAACGGGGTCAAAACGAGTTACACCAATTTCCGACTGAATTTGGGGCTTTAAAGCAGACTGTTGGATTTTAGTTTTATAATCTCCAATCGCAACCATTTGTTGTTGCTCTTTGATTTTAGGGGCATATTCAATCGCTGAACGTACCAATTGATTTAAGGTTTCATTGGTTTTTTCTTGGGCAAAAATCATACTATTTGACATTCCCAAAAGAACAATTGCAGATATATATTTTAATATTTTTTTCATGATATTGAGTGATATTAAGAGAAAAGCGATTTGCGAAAAGCAAATCGTTTAAAAGCTTATTAAATTATACCGCTTTTAGCTTAACGTTCTAATGACTTTCAGCCGTTGCTTTAGCCATCGCAGCCGCTTCCTCAGCAGATAATTTGGGCGTTCTTAGGAAATATAAAAATGGTAAAATACAGATAAAAAATATACCAATTAATCGGAATGTATCCAGATATGCTAAGTAATAGGCTTGTCTTGAAACGGCTAAGTCTAACTGCTTGTAAGCCATTGAAGTAGCATTGAAAACATCGCCAGTTTTGGCAATTATGTTATTAGCCATTCCTGTAATACGCTCTGTAAAAAGTGGATTATCGGGACTCATATTTGCCATCAAATCTGAACGATGTTGAGCTGCTCTATTAGTTGCAAAATTGTTTGCTAAAGCAATACCAAATGCTCCTCCCAACTGACGAATCATGTTTGACAAAGCAATTCCTGCTGGATATTCTTTTGGTTTCAAACCTGCAACTGCCTGATTAATAAGGGGTAATTGCAATAATGAAATCCCAACTGTTCTACAAAGTTGCATCGGGAAGAAATCCCAACGTCCCATATCTGGCGTAGCAGTTCCACTATAAAATCCGAAGAAAATAAACATACAAATACCAGCAAACATATATGGCAACGGTGGAGCTCCCGCACTCATTCTTTTACCAATAATAGGGAATAAAAATACCGCAGCTAAAGTTGGAGCAACCAACGAAACGCCTGCTTCGTAAGGCGTAAAACCGTTTACCCGCTGTACCAAAACTGGATAAACGAAAGATGACGTGAACAATCCTAAACCTGCAATGAGCGTAAACATGGTAGAAACGGCAAATATTTTGTACCTAAAAACACTCAAATTGACCGCTGGATGTTCGGTGGTGAGTTCTTGCCAAATAAAACCGACAATACCTACAAAAGCCATAATACTGATTGTGACAATCATACGAGATTGAAACCAGTCTTCTGATTCTCCTTTTTCGAGAACAAACTGTAACGAACCAATGCCTAACGTCAGCAAGGCAATCCCTAAATAATCAATTTTTATTTCCGCTTTTCTCTCTCCTTCTCCCTCCACTCTTTCGATGAATAAAACCGTCAGAATTGTTGCAATCACACAGATGGGAATATTTACATAAAAAATCTGCGACCAATCGTATTTATCAAGAATGTAGCCACCCAAAACTGGGCCTAAAGTTGGTCCAAGCACAATTCCCATTCCGAATAATCCAGAAGCAACGCCTCTATCTTTAGGTTCAAAAGCATCAAAAAGGATAGCTTGTGACGTTGATAATAAAGCACCACCGCCAATACCTTGAATAAAACGCCAAAACACCAATTCCCATAAAGTATCTGATGCTCCACAAAAATAAGAAGCCACGCCAAATATGACCATTGAGGTCAAATAATAGGTTTTCCGACCAAAATATTCACCCAAAAAACCCGTCATTGGGATAATAATAACGTTTGCAATGGCGTAAGATGTAATCACCCAAGCGATGTCCTCAATCGTCGCTCCCAATGAACCAGCCATTTGGTTCAAGGCAACGTTCACGATGGTGGTATCCAGCAATTCCATGATTGCTGCCGTAACCGTCGTGAGGACGATAACATATTTTGCAAGACCTGTTTTAGCAGCCATTTTAAGATATAAATTTTATGTTGATGATAGGTAATTCAAAAAAGCTTATTTTAAAGGCACTGAAACCTCTAATGAAAGTCCTGCACGAAGTATATCTTTATTCTTTTGCAAATCTTCAATTTCAATTTTCACAGGTACACGTTGCGTAACTTTCACAAAGTTTCCAGAAGCATTATCAGGAGGTAACAAGGAAGTTTTTGCTCCTGTTGATTCAGCAATGGAAACAATTTTACCTTTCAAAATACGGTTTGGATAAGCATCTAATTTTAATTCAACTTCTGCACCGATTACCAAACGGCTCACTTGCGTTTCTTTGAAATTGGCAACTACCCAAAAATTGGTATCTTGTACCACCGTCATCAAAGGCTGACCTGCTTGAATAAATTGACCTGCTTCTATATTCTTTTTACCAATTCTTCCTGACGATGGAGCATATACTTTAGCATAAGTCAGTTTCAATTTTTGTTGCTCAATTTTGACTTTCTTCACCCCCAAAACTGCCTCTGCCTTATGTAAAGCGGCTTGTAAAATTGGCATTTTCGATTTTGCCGTTAAAATATCCTCTTTTCCTGCATCATATTGAGCCGACAAAATCTCAAAATTCGCCTTGCTATCATCTGATTGTTTACGAGTAATGGCATTTTCAGCTACTAAATTGGCATCACGGTCAGCATCTTTTTTAGCTTTTTCTTTACGTAAAAAATTTGCTTTCAAATTTGCCTCCGCCGACTTCACTGTAATATTAAGGTTGCTGATATTAGCTTTTGCATTTTCAACGTCTGTTTGAGCTTGTACATAATCAGCATTTAATTCATCTAAAATTAATTTTGCTTCATCAGTATCAATTTCTGCTAAAACTTGGTCTTTAGTCACCAAATCATAATCCTTAACACTGACAGTCTTGACGTAACCTGCCATTCTTGGCAAAACTGGCACGAAATAAGTTTCGATTTGAGCATTGTCAGTATCCTCATGAGTTTGGGCGTAGTGGTATTTTTTGTACCCGTAATACGCTCCAAAACCTAATAATGTAAAAATTATGATACGTGGAATGTACTTTTTGATAGTATTTTGATTTTCCATTTTATCTATTTATTTGGAGTTTGTGTGATTGATTTAAGAAGTAGTTTTGAACATAAACTATTTAGTAAACCTTATTGACAATACAAAGGTAAACGAAGTTTACTAAATTAGTCAAGTAGATTGACAATTATTTTTTTTATTTGTAACTTTGTCTTGAAAATATCATCTTTACTCTTGGAAATAATCCAAAACTGATATGTCAAATCTGAAAATAGAAGAAATAGATAGCTTTAAACAAGGCAAAAAACGTCATTTAGGAGGCTTATTAAGTAAGTCTCATCGCCTGATTAGGGAAATTGCAGGGGAATTTTTACGTTCCAAAGGATATGTAAATTTTCGTGTTGGACACATGGTGGCTTTAATTCACATTGATTTTCAAGGCTCAAATATCAATACACTTGCTCAATTGGCAGGCGTAACGAAACAAGCAATGAGTAAATTGGTAAAAGAATTACAAGACGAAGGATACGTAACAACTGAAAAACATTCGAGCGATGCCCGAATTATGGTCGTCAAATTGAGTGAAAAAGGCGTTGACTGTATGCTTGATTGGAAAGAATGCTCTGAGATGATTGAAGCAAAAATCATGGAAATAATTGGCAAAGAGAAATTAGAACAACTAAAAGATATTCTATTTTCTCTGACAAATTATTACGAAAACCACAATGAATTAGGTTCAGATACCAGTTATTTAAAAATAAATTTAGTAGAAGGAAAAATTAAGTGTTGATATTATAAGGCAAAAACTCGTCAACATTTGTGCCGTATCGATGCAAATCACGAATAATGGTTGAGCTGATAGGTGCTAAATGTGGTGAAGTAATTAAGAATACAGTTTCCAAATTTTCCACCAAATATCGGTTTACTTGAGCAATAGAGTTTTCGTATTCAAAATCTGTGGTATTGCGTAATCCTCTAATCAAGAAATTTGCCCCCATATCTTTGGCGACATTGGCAGTTAAGTCATTGTAAGAAACAACACTAACGGGCTGATTTTCAAAAGTCAGCTCAATCCAAGCAATCATTTTTTCAATCGGAAAATATCTTGCTTTATTGGCATTATGTCCAATTCCGATGATAATTTCATCAAAAAGAGTCAAAGCACGTACTACAATATCTTCGTGTCCCTTCGTGAAAGGGTCAAAAGAACCAGGAAAGAAACCAACTTTTTTCATATACCTATTTTAACATTTGGTAAATACTGATTAAGTAAATTAAAATCTTCCGTTTGTTCCTTAATGTTTCCGTAAAGTCGAAGGAAAATTTCATCTGGTTCTACTTCTAATTCATTCATGGCAAAAAGAACGTAATAGACCAAATCTTGAGAGGTTTTGTAAAGAAAACGATTACAATATTTCAAAGTACCATTTACAGTAATAACCATTGTAAAATGCTGATTACCAAAATGGACAAAAGCAGTTTGAGCCTTACTTGACAGAACTGCAAAATCAATTAATTGACTCGTTTTATGTTTATATGAAATATCGACTAAAGGATAAACCTCTGAAAACCAATTACATAATTCACGGTCAGTGCTATACACATTGATAACACCTAAATCTTCGTGTGTGTAAGCATTCACTTCTTCCTCATCTGTGATTAATACACCCTTCGCTAATTGGAGGTATCTAATGGTATATTCTTTTCTAAATAAATCTGTTGGAACTAAAGTAAATGCCTGATTATCAATAATAATTTCAACAGATTTCCATTTCAAAGACTTCAAGAAATCATGAGTTTCATAAATGGTTTGTAAAAACTGAGAAATTGAATTGTCAGATTCAGAAACAGGGAATTGGTAGTTTTCAGTTGCAATCACCTCATTATCAGTCAAATCAGTGACTTCACAGTAAAAAGATGATTCAGAAACCTCACAAGAAAGTTTATATTGATTTAATTTCTCAATATCAAATCTCGGGCTTTCGGTTTTTAACGATGGTTCTATATGTAAAGATTTTGTAGGCAAGGGAGTTTTTATATGTTTGGGGTGCAAATTACGAATAATTATCGCTGAAAAGCAAAAACTCCCACTTTAGTAGGAGTTCAATAATAAAGAATTTTATAGTGCAATACCTTTTTTCAACATCAAATCAGTCAGACAAAGGTAAAGATTGGGCATCACTTCTACCGTTTTATCCCAATTATCAATTGTCCAAGATTTATCGTTTTCTGCCACCATAACTTTCTTAGAAATTGTGTAATACCAGATTACTTTTTCCACGCCAAAATCAAGTAGTTTCTGTGTTTTTTTATGAAAATAATCATTGTCTAAAACATAATCCATATTGGCTTGTGTGTCTATTTCAATCATTATTTTGGGCGGGATATTAAAATATTTATCTTCGTCTGGACTATCTTTTAATTGATTTATTTCATAAATACCTATATCTCCTGACAAATTATTTCCTTGCCCAATATGTAGTCCAAATTCATTTGTTACGATTTCATAAATTTCTTCAGAAATATTTTTTAACATATAGCTAATTATAGCCATTATAATTCTTGTTTGTAGTCGGCTACTTCCCATTACTTCTTCAAATGTCTTTTGGTTTGTTAGAACTTCTCTAAATCCTTCATAATAAATAGGTTTTCCATCCATCACTTCGTAGATAAGGTATGAAGGTATATCTTTCGTTTTAACAGGAAGACGCTTTTTTCGTATTTGTGAGCGAGTAGCTACCATTTGTATATAATTTAAACTTAAAAATAGGTATTAGATTCTGTAAATACAAAAACTCCCTGCCAGATAAATCCGACAGGGAGTTTTTAATGCTCAAGATTCCAAAATCTTAATAACGATAGTGTTCTGATTTGAATGGTCCTTCAACCGATACACCAATATATTCAGCTTGGTCAATTTCCAATTTTTCCAATTTAGCACCAATATGAGCTAAGTGCAAGAAGGCAACTTTCTCATCTAAGTGCTTAGGAAGGATGTATAATTTCTTCTCGTATTTGTCTGTATTTACCCACAATTCTAACTGAGCCAAAGTTTGGTTACAGAAAGAGTTAGACATTACAAAAGATGGGTGTCCCATAGCACAACCTAAGTTTACTAAACGACCTTCAGCCAATACGATGATTTCTTTTCCGTCGATATTATACAAATCTACTTGTGGTTTGATTTGCTCTTTCGATGAACCGTAAGCTCCGTTTAACCAAGCCATGTCGATTTCGTTATCGAAGTGACCGATGTTACAAACGATAGCCTTATCTTTCATCGCTCTGAAATGTTTCTCACGAATGATTTTTAAGTTACCAGTTGCTGTAACGAAGATATTAGCACGAGTAGCGGCTTCGTCCATCGTAACAACTTCAAAACCGTCCATTGCTGCTTGTAAAGCACAGATTGGGTCAATTTCAGTTACTAAAACTCTACAACCAGCTCCACGTAAAGATTCAGCAGAACCTTTTCCAACGTCACCATAACCTGCTACAACCGCTACTTTACCAGCTAACATTAAGTCAGTAGCACGACGGATTGAGTCAACTAATGATTCTTTACAACCGTATTTGTTATCAAATTTAGATTTCGTTACTGAATCATTAACGTTGATAGCAGGAAGATATAATGTTCCATTTTTCAAACGCTCATACAAACGGTGAACACCCGTAGTAGTTTCTTCTGAAAGACCTTTGATACCGTCGATTAACTCAGGATATTCGTCAAACACCATGTTTGTCAAATCACCACCATCATCCAAAATCATATTCAATGGTTGACGCTCTTCTCCGAAAAATAAAGTTTGCTCAATACACCAGTTGAATTCTTCTTCGTTCATACCTTTCCAAGCATAAACTGGAATACCCGCAGCAGCGATAGCCGCAGCAGCATGGTCTTGTGTAGAGAAAATGTTACAAGATGACCAAGTTACGTCAGCACCCAAAGCAGTTAAAGTTTCAATCAAAACGGCTGTTTGGATTGTCATGTGAAGACATCCTGCAATTCTTGCACCTTTCAATGGTTGTGCAGCACCGTATTCAGCACGAAGAGCCATTAAACCTGGCATTTCAGCTTCTGCTAAACGAATTTCTTTGCGACCCCACTCAGCAAGAGCGATGTCTTTTACTTTGTACGGAACGTACTGTTGCGTTTCAGTTGACATTTTTATAATAATTTTTGTACAATGCTATTTCTTAGAATAATACAAAATTAATGCCTTTATCTTTGATTTAAAAAATGATTGAGCAGAAGTTTTTAGTTTTTCCATCAAAATCATTAAAATCAGATATTTTATCGTAAAAAATAATTTTCAAAGATTATTTATCTACCTTTCAAGGTTATTCAAGAGGATATAAGCATACCATTTTTATAACTTTATGATATAAAACGCCTATGCCAAACTATTTTCCTCCCTTGATAATGACAGTGTACCGAATACTAAATATTAGAAAGACTTCTGAGAATATAGTTCTATATTGTTCTCAGAAAACTTTAACTCAAAATATCTCATGAAATCAATCTTCACTGCGGTTTTACTTTTTTTAAGTTATGCCAATACATTCGCACAAAAACCAAGTTTCAAACCTTTGCTCGACCCTAAAAGTCACGCAGGTTGTTATATTGAATCAGGAAATAAAATTATTGGAAATTTATCGGAAGAGGATTCGTTAGGGAAAAATATTACCTTGTTTAATCTGTATGGAAAAGATGAAGATTTCCATGAAATTAAAGGCTCAAAAAAATACCCAATAGGTTATAGCAATGGAAAAGCAAGTATTTTTATCCGACAAACAGCTACTCGAAAAGAACCTAATTCTTGTTTGGAATATCAGCTTTATAAAGTAAAATTAGTGGTGAAAAAGAAAGCTTATTTTTACACTTTCAGAGGTTTTTGTGGGTGCTAAGTAGTTACTGAAAATTAGTTATTGGTTGATTGATTTTCATAAGATATTGATTTTCAACATTAAAGCAAAACTAATTTTACTGTAACACTTAAATATAAAAAGAGGGCTTCGTTTTGAACGAAACCCTCTTAAAAAATATCTTAAAATATTATTTTACCTCAAATCCACCCGTTCCAATTTTGAAACCTTCGGCGTATAATTCTACGGTATATTTTCCTTCACGATAAAGTGTTCCTCCACGACCATAAACCATTTCGATATAAAGATTTTCATTGTCATAATTCAAATCTCCACGAGTGGTATAAGCCAATTCTTGACCATTAAAAGTAAAGTTTCCAGAACCTGTTGCCGAATCAAAAATCGTTGAACCGTCTGGGTCAAGCACTCTGATAAAAACCGTTTTACGTTCTTGTTCAGTTACATCATTTTTGGCTAACTGAAAAGCAATTTTAATTTTAGCCAACTTTTTAGCTTTATATCGCTTTTCTTCTGATTCTTTTCCTTTTTCGTTAATTCCGATAACCTTCACATATTCAGCTTTCAAAGCCGCTGCTTTGGTTACTTTTTCAGCTAAAATCTTATTTTTAGATGTTACTTCTTCTTTTTCAGCTTTTTCTTTTTCAACACTTTGAGCCAATCCTTGCTTTTCGGTTTTAAGTGTTGAGTTTTCAGAATTAAGATTTTGATTTTCGGAAGCTAACACGCCATTTTCTTCACGAAGTTTTACTAATTCTTGTTCTTTGGCAGTTAATAATGATTCGTAATTTCTGATTTTATCTTCATATTTAGATTTTACACTGGCAATTTCGCTTGATGAACGCTTCGATAAATCTTTTTTATCTTGTTCCAATTCAGCTTTTGCCTTTTGCAATTCAGTAACATCGCCTCCTAATTTTTGCACCTCTGCAATTTGAGCGTCTAATTGTACCGTGATTGAATCTAATTTCGTGCGAGTTTGTGCCAATTCCATCACTTTCGTACTGATGACTTCTTGCTGATTGGTAACTGTCTCTTTCGACTGAAAAAGCATATAACCTAAACCGCCTGATAGTAAGGTCATTACTACTAATCCTGCTTTGAGAGCATTATTATTATTTCCAGATTTTTGCGGGGAATTCTGAGATGAATAATTATCCATGATTTTGATGGGTGGTATTAGTTTGATAAAATTTGGGATATTCTATGATTACTAACGTAACATGGTTCAAATGTAATATTTTCAATCAGGAATGTTTATGAGTGATTGAGTAAATGGTATAGAAAATGAGTAAACGGCTATTGATGTAACACAGGCTTCAGTCTGTATGTAGAAAAAATACTTACAGACTGAAGTCTGTGTTACATTATAAAATCTATTTTTTTACAGACTGAAGTCTGTGTTACTTTACAAAAACTGTAAAACACTTTCTAAGCCCATTCCACGAGAACCTTTTACGAGTACGTGTGTATTGGTTTGCGGATAATCCTGCAACCATGTGTGTAACCCAAATTTATCAGGGAAATATAGCACTTTCATCACAGGTAAAACTCTTACGGCATTTTCCATCAGTGACCCTACCAAAAGAATTTTCTCAAAATTACATGCTGACAAAAGCGTTCCAATGGCCTGGTGTTCGGCTTCGGCTTCGGCTCCCAATTCAAACATATCACCCAAAATCACCATTTTTTTATCGGCTTTCAAATTATTGAAATTCTTAATAGCTGCCGACATTGACGATGGATTAGCATTGTAAGCATCCATCAAAATCATATTTGTACCTTTCTCTACAAATTGAGAACGGTTATTGTTCGGAACATAATCTGCCACTGCTTGACAAGCGGTTTTGGTATCAATACCAAAATATTCACCGATTCGTACCGCTGCCGCAATATTTTGAAAATTGTAAGCACCTGTAAGATGAGACTGAAAATATCCACCTTCTCTTTCGGTAAAAGTTACCACTGGAATTTCTTCCTGCATGGTCACTACTGTCGGAAATCTTCTGTTGGTATTTGTTGTATAAGTGATTATTTCTTTAAACCCATGAAGTTCTTGAGCCATTTCATACGTTGGGTCAGAAGCAATATTGACAAAAACTGTTTGGTGATTTTGAGCTAACCAATCAAATAATTCGCCCTTACCTTTTGCAACGCCTTCTACCCCACCGAAACCCTCTAAATGAGCCTTTCCAATGTTGGTAATAAAGCCATGTGTAGGTTCACAAATTTCTACCAATTCCTTAATATCACCTTGTTTATTTGCTCCCATTTCAATGATAGCAATTTCTACCGAATCATCAATAGCTAAAACAGTAAGCGGAACTCCGATGTGATTATTGAGATTTCCAACGGTACAATAAGTATTAAACTTTGTCGATAAAACACTATTAATCAGCTCTTTGGTAGTTGTTTTTCCGTTAGAACCCGTAAGTCCAATGAAAGGAATATTAAACTGTTTCCGATGAAAATTAGCTAAATCTTGTAAAGCTTTCAAGCCATCTTCTACCAACAGAAAACGCTCGTCAGTCACTACCTCTGGGTCATCAACTACGGCATACCTTGCACCTTTTTCGAGTGCTTGTTGTGCAAAAGCATTAGCATCAAAATTGGGTCCTTTCAAGGCAAAAAACATTGAATCTGAGCCAATTTTACGAGTATCCGTTGAAACACCAGAACATTCTCTGTATTTTTGATATAAATCAATAAGCGAAATCATTGTTTTTTTCGTTATGGTTTTGAAGTTTCGTATGAACAGGTCAGACGATAGTCAGACCCTAATTTATTATTTCATATCAGCAGGTCAGACGATAGTCAGACCTTAATTTAGTCTGACTATCGTCTGACTAAATTCAACGAATACGAAATTAATCTATTGAAAACATAAAATCTAAATATATTGCGATGCAAGGAATATTTACCCATAAATTTTCATTTCTAATATTCATATTTCTCATTTTTTTGAGTTATGAATTTAGTTTTGCTCAGGATTTTACCTTCAAATTCGATAATTCTTTGAAAATTGTTCAAAATGGACAAACCTTAACTAATGCTTTTACAGGTGGGATCAACGCTCCGCAATTTTCAACTTGTAAATTGGACAAAGACGGTATCGACGACCTTGTTGTATTTGATAGAACTGCTCAAAAACTATATACTTTTTTAGCTAAACAAGACAATACAGGTAAATACTTTTGGCAGTACGCCCCACAATTTGAAAGTGCCTTTCCCAAAATTAATAATTGGATTTTATTGCGAGATTACAATCGAGACGGGAAAAAGGATATTTTCACCTATACACCAGGTGGAATAAAAGCCTATAAAAATACGACAACCGACAACCTAAGTTTTCAACTTTTTGCTGACCCAATTTATAGCACAGGATATTCTGGCAAATTAAATCTTTACTTGAGTTCTACCGATATGCCATCTATTGCAGACATTGACAATGATGGTGATGATGACATTGTTGCCTTTGATGTGTCGGGAAATTTCACGATGTTTCATAGAAATTTCAGTATTGAAAATTATAAAAATGCCGATAATTTAGAATTTAGACGGGTCGGAGACTGCTGGGGAGGTTTTTATAAAGAACATTTTGACGACATCGTTTTCAATCAACCTTGCGGAGATAATCCCGTTCCATTAGCCAATCCTTTTGAAACCGACAAAAACGCTAAAATTTTACATTCTGGTAATTCTTTATTGCTTTTAGACATAAATGGAGATGGCTTAAAAGATATTCTATTCGGTCATGTCACTAAAAATAATGTAGCATCTTTAAACAACACAGGCACACTTGCAAGAGCAAGGTTTAGTGCGGCAAACTATAAATTCCCGAATGCAAAGCCTATTGATTTTGCCGTATTTCCTGCCATGTATTACGAAGATTTAGACTTTGACGGAGTTAAAGATTTAATATCGTCGCCAAATGGTGCAGATAATGCTTTACAAACGGTAGATTATCAAAATTCGGTTTGGTTTTATAAGAATATCGGTAAAGACGACAAGCCAGATTTCAGTTTTGTTCAGACTAATATGTTGCAAAATAGCATGGTGGATTTGGGTGAAAATACGGCTCCAGTTTTTGCAGATATTGATGGTGACGGCGACCAAGATTTATTGGTTGGCAATGCGGGAAATCGTGGCGATACAGGTTATAGAGCCAGTATTTCTTTGTTTGAAAATAAAGGAAACAATACTTTTGAATTAACGAATAATGATTATTTAGGCATTGCTAAAAACCAGCAATTATTTGAAATTAAGCCTTTTATAACCGACTTAAATGCTGATGGAGTGGACGATTTTGGATTCATATCCAATTCATTCGTGGGAGCTTCTATTCGTTATTTTCCCAATCGAGCGGCAAAAGGAAAAGCATTTGATGTAAGATTGACAGAAGTCGTTACCATTCCATCAGTAGAATACCTCGCCAATGGCGACTATCCGCTTTTTTTTGATTTGAATAAAGACGGACTCAAAGACCTTTTATTAGGAAAGGGAAGCGGACGTTTGGAATATTATAAAAATACAGGAACAGCTCAAAAGCCCATTTATACGATTGAAAAAGACCAATTGGGTGGCATTACGGATGATTATACCGTTGGGAATATTTCTTTAGCAGTGGCAGATTTGAACGGCGATGGTAAAGAAGAATTAATCACAGGCAGTAGAAGTGGATTTGTCAAAGTTTATAAAAACGTTACAGAACAAAACCAAACTAAATTTGTAGCTGATAGCACCTCTATTTTTGACGAATTCAACAACAAAAATGCTCAATTACCATTAGGTGGAATGTTAAATATTGCAGTAAGCGACCTTAATAATGACTTAATTCCCGACTTAATGATTGGGACAAATACAGGTGGTTTGAAATGGCTAAAAAATACTTCTAAGTTTCTGATTACCTCCACCGAAGAGCAGAAGAACTTTATCGTTTATCCGAACCCGACCAGTCGCTATTTATACGTCAAAAATCCCATCATGGCTGATTATGAGCTATTTGACACAATGGGCAGAAAAGTATTATCACAAAGAAACCAAACTACCAATCAGGATTTAGTGTTGGATTTAGCTGCTCAAACAGATGGAATTTATATCTTAAAAATCTCTAAAGATGGGAAAATTGAGCAGACGGAGAAGGTGCTTTTGAGGAAATAAAACTTATACAACAATCCCGCTGGTACTGATTTGCAATCAGTACCTAAATGGTTTGGCAACTGTGCTGCACATTTTCAAATACAAAACCCATTCATACTTTCACAACTACACAATTCTTCTACAAAATCCACAAATAACAGTTTTTTCAAAAAAATCTCGCAAAACACCCTCAAATTTACGAACTTTGGGTTAATTGAATGATTGAGGAATGATTTCAATTTTGGAAGTTTTAAATCCGAAATTAAAATCTGAAAATCCGCAATCAACAAACATCCTTACTATGGCAAAGAATATCCCCAAAATCGCAGACCGTCCTAAAGAACGAAAACCAAATAAACAATTATCATTTGATTTTAACTTTAAGAGTTTAACCCAAAATGAACAATTCAAGTTTGTTGTGGGGGTTTTGTTTATGCTCGTAGCAGCGTTTATGCTCATTTCGTTTTTCTCTCATCTTTTCACAGGAAATGCCGACCAGAGTGAAATTGATGCAGCATTAGCACATACTCAGAAGAATAAAAAAACAGCTAATCCTTTTGGCTTGTACGGAGCAAAATTATCTCATTTATTGATATTTGAATTATTTGGTTGGTCAGCATTTTTGTTGATTCCAATACTATTTGTTTCAGGGTTCAAAATGAGTTTCAAAAGAGAACTTATTCCCTTAGAAAATCTTACTTGGCAAGCCTTATTTTATACATTTTGGTTTAGCTGTTTCTTTGGTTTTTTTGTATTCATGCTCGACGCACAAGCAACATTAAGCAACGTTTGCGGAGGAATCGGTTATTTTATTAATCAAAGTCTGTATGGTGTAATTGGCTGGGCATCAATTTTAGTCATTATGTTCGTGCTGATTGTTTTTGTGGTTTATTATTACGGAATCGACTCAGTAAGTAAACTTTCGGATAAATTAAATTCACAAACCGTTTTGCAAGAAGCTGACGATGAAGAGGAAGAAGTATTAGTTGAAAAAGACATCGCAAATGCTAAAAATATACAAAGAGTTCGTCAAGATTTACAAGCTCCACCAATTATTGAGGAGGAATTGGAAGATTTAACTATCGACCATGTTGATAATCACGATGAAGAGAATATTCGCCCGTACCTTCCGCCAGTTGTGACAACGCCAACGCCAACGACTAAAAGTCCAAAGGGTGAAATTTCATTGACGATTGAAAATGTCGAAGACATTCCAGAAACCATCGAAGAAGAAGAAACGCCAATAGTTTTAGATGAAAAAGATGCCGTCAACGAAGAGTTATTGAAAAAGTTTGGTTTGTACGACCCAATGCTTGATTTACCGCATTATAAATTCCCAACTTTAGATTTAATGAAGGAATATGATACAGGTAAAGCCAATGTTTCGCAGGAAGAATTGAAGGCAAATTCTGATAAAATTGTGGAGACTTTGGGTAACTATGGAATCGGAATTGCCTCAATTAAAGCTACGATTGGACCAACCGTTACGCTTTACGAAATTATTCCAGATGCTGGGGTTAGAATTTCTAAAATCAAAAATTTAGAAGATGATATTGCCCTTTCATTAGCGGCTTTGGGAATTCGTATTATTGCTCCAATTCCAGGAAAAGGGACAATTGGTATTGAAGTACCAAACAAAAACCGTGAAATGGTGCCTGTCAGAATGGTAATTGGTTCAGAGAAATTCCAAAAATCAACCGCTGATTTACCAATTGTTTTGGGTAAAACCATCAGTAATGAAATCTTTGTTACCGACCTTGCCAAAATGCCACACTTATTAATGGCGGGAGCAACAGGACAAGGAAAGTCAGTTGGTTTGAACATGATTTTGACTTCGTTATTATACAAAAAGCATCCATCACAATTAAAGTTTGTATTGGTTGACCCCAAAAAGGTAGAATTAACGCTTTTCAATAAAATAGAACGCCACTTTTTGGCAATGTTACCAAACTCTGCCGAAGCCATTATTACCGATACTAAAAAGGTTGTACACACCCTCAATTCATTGTGTATCGAAATGGATAATCGTTATAATTTATTGAAAGATGCAGGTTGTAGAAATTTGAAAGAATACAACGTAAAATTTGTCAATAGAAGATTAAATCCAGAAAAAGGTCATTATTTCATGCCTTATATTGTCTTGGTTATTGACGAATTAGCCGACTTAATGATGACCGCAGGTAAAGAAGTTGAACAACCTATTGCTCGTTTGGCTCAGTTGGCTCGTGCCATTGGTATTCACTTGGTAATTGCTACGCAACGTCCTTCGGTAAACGTAATTACGGGTACGATTAAAGCAAACTTCCCTGCTCGTTTGTCATTTAAAGTAACGTCAAAAATTGACTCAAGAACCATTTTAGACACAGGTGGAGCAGAACAATTAGTAGGTATGGGAGATATGTTACTCTCGACGGGTTCGGATATTATTCGTTTACAATGTGCTTTTGTAGATACTCCAGAAGTGGACGACGTTTGTGATTTTATCGGCAATCAACAAGGCTATGATTCTGCGTATATGTTGCCAGAGTTTGAAGGAGATAATGAAGGCGGAAATGATAAAGCAGAATTTGATGCCAGCAATCGTGACCCATTCTTTGATGATGCCGCTCGCTTAATTGTAACGCATCAACAAGGCTCTACTTCATTGATTCAGAGACGATTAAAATTAGGATACAACCGTGCAGGACGATTAATTGACCAATTAGAAGCAGCAGGAATTGTAGGTGTTTTTGAAGGCTCAAAAGCTCGTGAAGTATTGGTAAAAGATATGGATGCTTTGGAGAGATTGCTAAAAGAACTTTAGGAAGGGAATGAAGTTAAGGAGTTATGAGTTATGGAGTTAAGGGGTATGGAGTTAAGGGGTATGGAGTTATGAGTTATGAAGTTGAGGGGATTATGGGTTATACTTTACTCATAACTCCATTACCTAATTACCCATAACCCCATTACTCATCCCCCATTTCTCCTCACTTACCCAATAGAAACTAAGTCCAAATCAAAAATTAAATCCTTTCCAGCCAAAGGGTGATTAGCATCCAAAGTGATAGTCAAATCAGTTACTTCAACCACCGTTACTGGCATTACTTGTCCAGAACCATCTTGGTGCATATTTAATTGCATACCTACTTCGTAAGGAATATCAGCAGGAATTTCAGCTTTGTTGAAAACCGCCAAATAATTTTGGTCAACTTCTCCGTAAGCCTCCGCCGCAGGAATATGAATCGTTTTTTTCTCACCTACACTCATACCTGTAACGCCTTCATCAAAACCTTTGATAACCATTCCAGAACCAACTTCAAACTCTAAAGGTTCACGTCCTGCTGAACTATCGAAAATAGTTCCATCAGTCAATTTTCCTGTGTAGTGGACGTTAATTTTATCGCCCGATTTTACTTGTGCCATTGTCTATGTTTGTTAAAATTTGGGCAAAGGTCGGGAATGCCCGCTAAATATGCTAATTTGAAAATATAGTTTTAGTTTAGTCTGAAAATTTGAAGTACGAAAAACAATCTATAATTTTATTGAATGAACGAACTAATTATTGAATTTATTGGCTGGATAGCCTCAATACTCATCGTTGGAGCATTTGCTCTCAATTCGCTTAATAAAATTCCCTCCACATCTACCGCCTATCAATTAGCCAATCTTATAGGAGGTATTTTTTTTATCGTTAATACAATTCATCACAAGGCTTATCCATCGGCAATGGTCAATGTTGTTTGGGTTTTTATTGCCATTTTTGCCTTACTAAAAAACAAAAAATCATGAGATTTATAGATTTAAGCCATACCATTGAAGAAGGCGTTGTTACTTATAAAGGCCTGCCAGCACCCGTTATTTGCGATTTTTGGACTCGTGAGGAATCCAAACAATGGTATGAAGAAGGAACATCTTTTCAGATGGGAAAAATTGAAATGGTTTCTAATACGGGTACGTATTTGGATACGCCTTTTCACCGTTACGAAGACGGCAAAGATTTATCTGAAATCTTGATTGAACAAACTGCCATGTTGGATGCCGTACTAATTCAAATTCCTTATCAACAAACTTTACGGATTGATAAGTCAAATTTTGAAGGTTTAGACCTACACAATAAAGCTATGTTGGTAAACACCAATTGGGACGAAAATTGGAAAACAGATGCCTATTATTCTAACAATCCATTTCTGACTGCCGATGCGGCTGAATATTTGGTTTCTCAAGGCGTAAAATTAGTGGGAATTGATTCTCATAATATTGACGATGTTGAAGGCAAATCTCGTCCAGTGCATACAATTTTGCTGAAAAATGAAATTTTAATTGTTGAACATCTTTGCAATCTGAAAGAAATTCCAGCCAATACTCCTTTTAAATTTTCGGCAACACCACCAAAAGTAAAGGGTATGGGAACATTTCCAGTTAGAGCTTATGCCGTTTTAGATTAGAATAACGACGGGAATCTTTCCTATTTTACTTCGGAATTATATACTATTTGACGCAAAACCTCACCCCCGACCCCTCTCCGTTGGAAAGGGGAGAAAAAAGAGGTCGAATACTCCCCTCTCCAACGGAGAGGGGTCGGGGTGAGGTTTTTATTGAAAAAACTTGACTTGCGTCAAATTGTATATACTTCCGTTTTACTTTCACAGGAAAGATTCCCAGATACACGAATATGGATTTATTCAATTTAGATACACTTTCTGTCGCCAAACAATTACTGGGATACACACTCATACACGAAAGCGAAGAAGGGATAACTGCGGGAATTATTGTGGAAACAGAAAGTTATTTACAAGATGACCCCGCTTGCCATGCGTACCGACGAAAAAGTGAACGTAATGCTCCGATGTTTGGCGAAGCAGGAACAATTTACGTTTATCAAATTTACGGAATGCACTTTTGTGTCAATATTTCCACTAACCAAAAAGACATTGGCGAAGCCGTATTAATCCGTGCTTTAGAACCTGTGGACGGAATAGAATTGATGAAGGAAAGACGTAAGACTGATTTAATCAAAAATTTATGCTCAGGGCCAGGAAAATTAGTACAAGCAATGGCAATTCATAAAGGAATGAATCATTGGAATATCTTGAAGAATGACCTAAAAATCATTACCCCAAAGACTGAAACCCCTGATAATGAAATCATTACCACTACCAGAATTGGCATTACGCAAGGTGCAGACTTGCCTTATCGGTTTTATTTGAAGGATAATAAATTTGTTAGTCGGAAGTAGAATTATCCAACTAATAATATTAATTCCGATTTGGTTAGTTTCCAGATATTGGTCTGGTTAGAAATAATAAAGCTATTACGTTTTCCTAAACCTTTCACAAAAGCATTATATGTTTTGAAGGGGCAAATAACCATACCAATCAATACAAGACTTATCGGATAAATCCACGTTCTTAGATAACCTCTTCTTCCTCCACTGGCTATTTCCCAAGCACTGACTTCGCACTCTCCTGTCCAGTTGGTTTTATATCCAGTTATCAAATGATTCAAATCGTGTAACATTAATGCTTTTCCGTCTAAATTGGGATATTTAAACGAAAATCTACCAATATTTACCTCATTGAATTTATCCTTTACTCCTCCATCAATCGGTAAATTATTAACTTCCCAAAAATATTTTAATTCGTCAAGAATTGTCATAAGTTTTCAAGTTTGTTTATTGTCTAATATCACTTCGAATAAGACTGTCCGTGTTACAAAAGTCCTTGATACGAAATCAATCCGATGGCGATAACTGCTAAAGCCAATCCAACTTTATTAAGATTTGACAGTTTTTCTTGGAAGAAAATCAAGGCTATCAAAGCAGAAATTAGAATTACGCTGATATTATAAATCGGCAAAACAAACGCTCCGTTATTCTGAAAAGCATCTAAGGCTTTCAATAAAAAATAGAATGATAAAAAATTAGGAATGCCTAATGGAAAAGCTGCCCAAAGACTTTTCAATTCTAACTTTTCTTTCCCTTGTATTATTCTCAAAATCAAGACAATACCTCCAAAAACAATTGAGCCTATCAAAATAGTTAAGGTAAAAGGAATGGTATTTCCAGAAGCAGTTACGTATTTGGCATTCAAGAAATTGAAGGTTGTATTAGTAATTCCGTACATCGTAAATACGACAATCGGCAACAACCAATCGGAAGTTTTTACGGAACGACTTTCTGTATTTTCTTCTTTTTTTAGGGTACTTAAAACAACTGCAACGATGGCTAAGACTAAACCCAAATAGTTTAATCCATCAAAATTTTGACTTGTTTTTAATACAACTAAACTAAAAATCACAGGAATTACCAAAGAGATATTATTTGCCAATGAAGTAGCTGTAATGCCCATTCTTTGCGTTGATATGCCTGATAACAAAAAAGTTACCACAAAACCCACACCCAAAAGCATGGCAAAAAGCGTAGAAGGTTGGGTAAAATCAACTGAAAAATGTTGGGTACTTGGTAAGAAAATTAAACCTGTTAAAAAGCAAACAGGATAATTGAGAATAATTGCTTGAAAAGTATTAACCCCAAAACGTGGATGAACACGAAAGTTAATGAGCAATAAAACGGAGAAAAATACGCTGAGGGCTAAGTAAATCATAAGTGGTTATTGGAAATCGGTTATTGGTCGATTGGTTTGTACAAGTAATTATCTTTCAATAAATAAACGGAAGTATAAACTATTTGTCGCAGACAAGATTAGACCACAGATTTAACAGATTCGACGGATTTACACTGGGACGGACAGTCAGATTATTCTTGATTTTATCAGACTGTGCGTCCCAGTGTAAATCTGTTAAATCTGTGAAATCCGTGGTCTAATTTTATCTTGCGAAAAACGCTTTATAGTTCCATAAATAAATTGAATTCACAAAAATGGCACGAACTTTTGAATTCGTGCCATTTTTGTGAATTTTATTTCGGAACAATGTACTTATTTACGCAAACCGCTGACGGGCAATTCCATTGTGGATAAAAAAACGCTGTCAGGGTTAAGTCCGACACCCCGACAGCGGCTTTTCGCCCTGTCGGCGGTTGTGCGGGGAATAATCGTTTATTCCGTTTTTATTTAGCAAATTCACTGCATTATCAATTAAGATTTTCTTACTAAATCTTCTAATAAATCTACCCAAAGTGGTGAATTATTAAGGCTTTCCACTAATTGCCAATGTTCACCGCCATTTTCTTCAAAAATCTCTTTATACTCCTCTCCTACTTCAATAGTAGTTTCCAAACAATCCGAAACAAAAGCTGGCGAAAATGCCAAAACACTCTTTGTTCCTGCTTTTGCTAAATCCTTGATAACATCATCGGTATATGGTTTTATCCAAGGGTCACTGCCCAAACGAGATTGAAATGCGGTTGTATATGTTCCTTCTTTCAAACCTAATTCCTTTACCATCAATCGTGTTGTAGCAAAACATTGAGCTCTGTAACAATATTGATTCATTGAATGCAAGGTATCACAACAAGAGCCAAATTTACAAGTATTTCCAGTACAATCACCTTTGGTCATTTGTCTTTCTGGCAATCCGTGATAGCTAAAAAGGAAATGCTCAAAATTGGTTTCTGCCATATATTTTCGGGCAGTATCGGCAAAATGTTGTATAAATTTAGGGTGGTCAAAAAAAGTATTCGTGAATTTTACTTCGGGAATAATTTGCCATCCTGACATTATTTTCATGGTTTTTTCAAACACTGAACCCGTACTTGCGGAAGCGTATTGAGGGAAAAACGGCACGACAATAATTTTCTGAAAACCAGATTTTTTGAACTGCTCTAAAGCATCATCCATACTTGGCGACTGATAACGCATTGCCAATTTTACAACATAGTCTTCGCCTAATCTATCTTGAAGCATTTTCTCAACATCTTCTCCATAAAATTTAAGCGGTGAACCTCTATCTTCCCATAATTCTTTATAAATTTTAGCCGATTTAGGAGAACGAAATGGAGCAATAATCAAATTTACTAAAGGCCAGCGACCAATAGCAGGAATATCAATCACTCGTCCATCCATCAAAAATTCACGAAGATATTTACGAACATCGGGTGTATTAGGAGAATCAGGAGTACCCAGATTGACAATCAATACACCTGTTTTAAATTTCATTTTTTGTTGAGACTCTGACAATGTTTGTGGTTCAATGGTTTGCATAATGTTTTTATAAGACTTACGGTTATTATGTCTAATCAGACTCAAAATTAACCATAAAATACTTTACTTTGTTTATTTATTCTTTCCAGCCTACTGGTTTGAAAGGCGTACGATATACCCCATCGGTACATTGTATCAAGTCTTGACAATTTATTGAACCTGGAGGACAAGCAAATATTTCGCCCAAAGTATATCTCGGAATTGGTAATTCTCCTTGCGTATTGGCTGGATTTCTGTCGATATAAAATATTCTTTTACGAACGGCAAAAACATCAAAAACACCTAAAATTTTCTCTTCTGGATTTGTGATTGATTTGATATTGAAGCTAAAACGAGTTTCAGCAGGAACATCAAATAAGGTTCCATTATTTTGGGTTTGAGCTTTTAAACTTTGGTAATAATTATAAGAATTAGCAGTAATTGCTCTTTGTTCTAATTGTAAATAATAAGGAGACGTACCATCAAATGGGATTCTTGCGACCAATTTTCCCGTAATTCTCTGCCCATTCAAATAAGAATCTGAAAGAATATTCAAATCCGTTGAAAAACTAATGTCCCAACAATCACCTGCACATTTATAACTCAACGTTTGCTCTGTTGGAATAGCAGGTTGTACACAGGCATTCAATCTAAAATTATAACTTCCGCCTACACAAGTTTCACAAATATCTGCTCGTTGATAATGCTTCCAGTACCATTGATAGTTGTCTCCTGTGGTATTGGGGTCTTGAAAATCGAGATAAACATTAAAACCTGCACGACGAGCATCACCTTTTGCATAATTATCTTGCACTTCAAAACGAGTAATTAAATTTTCAATTTCAGGCACAGCTTTCATCGTTTCAGCTACTGATTGATATTTTTTCCCTTCCGTAGTTTCAATATTTAAAACATAACGTCCGCCTACACGACCTGCAAAATTGGAGGATGACAAATATGTACCCTTTGAAGTTGTTACTTCGGTAAAGTCTTGTCTGACACCTTTATCATCTAAAATATATACTTTGGCTTTGGTAACAGGGGTAAAAAAACTACCTGTCAATTTATCCGAAGACATATATAAACGCACTTTGTGTGGTCCAAATTGGTCTGTCAACGCAGCCTCAACCGCTAAAAAACTTTGCGAAGAGACTTGTGTAAAGTCTGTAATTGGCGTAATGCAAGAACCAACGAGAAGTAATAATAATATTAGATATATTGGAAATTTCTTTTTCATAAGTATTGTTTCTGAAGTATCGGTAAATGGGTATTAGTAACTCAATACTGAGCATTGATTATTTTCAGATAATTTAAAAAACAATAATTAACTGTAAATCAAAACCTTACATACTATTTTGCAAAGCCACTAATAAACCTTATTACTTCTACAAAAATTTAAAATTGTATGTTAATGAAATAAGTGGAGCACCAAAAACGCTCAACTCGTAAGCTCTTATACCTGCAGGTACTGGTTTAAAGAACACTGAATACGCATTTTTTCGTCCGTAGAGATTATAAACTGTAAATGTCCAACTTCCCTCCCAACGTTGTTCTTTCAAACTTGGATTGGTGATTGTCCAAGAAAAATCAAGGCGATGATAATCTGAAATACGGTCATTATTACGAGTTTCATAAACAGGATATTTTTTATTATCTAATTGAAACAAACCAGAAGGTGATGAGAACGGACGACCAGTATTATAAGCAAAAGTAAAAGCAAAACTATGGTGTTTTGTTGGCTGAATATTAACCATTGCGTTTACGGTATGCGGTTTGTCGTAGTTAGATGGATACCAATTTCCTTGTGCAATTTGTTGTAATTCTGGATAATCCCCACGTACTTGTTGTAATGAACGAGCATACGTATAACTAATCCAGCCACTCATTTCACCACGTTTTTTGGTAAGCATCAATTCTAAACCATAAGCCTTTGCTTGACCTGATACAATTTGAGTTTCGATAGCATTATTCAGTTGTAAATTAGCTCCTGAAATATAATCCAAAACATGATTGGTTTCACGGTAATATCCTTCTGCCGACAACTCATAAACGTTTTCTTTGATATTCTTGAAATATCCTAAAGAGATAAAATCACTTCGTTGAGGCTTTATGTAGGTATCAGAGGTTTTCCAACGAGCAGTTGGCAAAGGCGTTGTGTTATTAGAAAGCAACTGAATAAATTGTTGCATTCTGTTATAGCCCAATTTTATAGTCGAATTTTCACCAATTGAATATTTCATCGCAATTCTTGGTTCAATGCCACCATAACTTTTTTCGATTGAACCGCTTGCTATTTCTTCAATTCCAATCTGAGAATTAGTTGTTAGGGGTTGTCCGTCAATATATTTTCTGATTGAATATGGGCCTAAATTCATAAAAAACGCATAACGAAGCCCTGCTTGTATCGTAAATTTCTTACTTACTTTATATTCATCATCCACAAATGCCGCCAATTCCATTGATTGCTCATCAGGTAAAATGACAGTAGCAATTCTTGATTTTATATCTTTATTTAGTGTTCCTGGAGAAATATCATAACGTACTCCCGACAAGCCAAAATTGATTTTATGATTATCATTCGGATTAAAATCAAAATTGACTTTTACATTTTTATAATTGATATTATTGCCCAAATCAATTCTATTAACACTATCTGGCGAAAAAGTACGAGTTTTGTAATTACTTACAACACCCAAAACATCCATACTCAAACGTGTATTGAAGTAATGGCTCCAACGTCCTGAAAAATTGAGGTGTCCATAATTAAATTGCGTTTGTCTGGCAATCACATTATCTAAACTAAACAAAGAATCCACCTGATAATAGTCGTGGCTTATATATGTTGACAATGAAAGAGTGTTATTTTTATTTGGACGATAGAAAACCTTCGTTGCCAAATCATAAAAATTAGCACGTGTATTTTTGATGTTGTCTGAACCTAAAAGTTTAAACCAAAAGTCATTGTAAGATAAACGTCCTGCTGCCAAAATAGATAATTTATCTTTGATGATTGGCACCTCAACCATAGCACGGTTTGAAACCAGACCTATTCCTCCCGACATTTTAAATTTTTCCAGATTGGGTTCAATCATTTTAATATCTAAAATAGAAGCGGTTCTACCACCAAAACGAGCAGGCACACCACCTTTGTAAAGCTCCAGCTCACGAATGGCATCAGAGGCAAATACAGAAAATAAGCCAAAAAGGTGCGTCGGATTAAAAACGGGGGCTTCGTCGATGAAGATTAAATTCTGGTCAATTGCTCCTCCACGAACATTAATTCCGTTTGAGCCTTCACCAACAGAAGATACACCTGGAAGCGTTTGGAGGGAACGAATAACATCCACTTCGCCCATCATGGCAGGAAGTTTTTTGATTCCCTTGATACTCAAAAGCGTTACCCCCAAAGAAGGCGTTTGAATATCTTTCCGTGTAGCCTGACTTGACACGATAACTTCCTCTAAAGTTTTGGTTACATCCTCTAACTGAACATCCATTTTTTTGTCGGAAGTCAACATCAATTTAATTCTAAAAGGCTTATATCCAACATGACTTACCTTGATAATATACTCGCCAATAGGTAGATACAATTGATAATAACCAGCCGTGTCAGTAGTAATTCCTGTCTTTTTAAAATCTAATGAAATAGTTGCTCCTGCAATAGGCTCTCCAGTTTTAGAGTCTGTCACTTTTCCATCTAACATTGGCAATTGTATTTCTCTATTTTGAGCAGAAATATCTGATAAAGCAATGAAAATCAAGCAATAAGTTAGAAGATTAGTAAGTAATACGAATCGTAATTTTTTAAACATTCGATTTTTGTTTGTTGTGAATATTGATTGTGTTTTTGGAGAGATAATTTTACTTACAAAGAACGCTAATTTCTAAAAAAAACATATCATATTATGTTGCTTTTCTTGGTATGTGTAGATATAATGACCAATTTAAGAGAGCAAAAGTTGTATCATAAAAAAAGCACTAAAACAAATCCTGCCCGACTTGCTCTAATGCTGTTTTATTTGTGTTAGTGAATAGCATTTGATGATTTAAAATCTCTATGAATCAACAGAACGTTGTTTTTAGAACTATATCATGAATTACTAATTTATAGACACAAATTTAAAAGGAGAAAAACCATAAGTCAAATTGATAATTCCTATCAACAAATAGATTATTACTATACTTCTGCTGAATTTGTATTTTCCTCAAGGATTCAATACACAGATAAAAAGACTAAAAAAAGGCACAAAAGAAATGTTCTTTTGTGCCTTTTGAAATATAACAAGTATGTAAACTATTTAGCTGATAGCAAATTTATAACTTAATAAATATTACACTTTTTTAAAATTAATAGAATCATTCTCAGTGTTCAATTCTAACAAGTATAAACTCTCATTTTCAATACATTCATATACTTTTCTGTATAAATATGCTTTAGATTCGTCAGTTATGTTATCAGAACCTAAAGTTCCTGTCTTAGGATGAACAAACATTAAATAAAGATTTTCATCTTTAATGACCAACAAAAAATAACACCGAAATCCTCCTCTACCATTTAAACGCTTTTTAATGTAGGGAGCATCAATACTATTATTCAATCTTGTTCCTGAACTTAACTCCTCAACACTTTTCCCAAAGAAGTAATCTATTATATCTTTCTCAATTGATTTATATGACTTTTTATTTCTTAGTTTCTCAAATTCAAGTTTAAACTCTTCAAGACAAAATACTTTCATCAAATGACAGATAATAAGGTTGTAGTTTCTTTAAAATTAGGAATCTCTGGCAAAAAGAAAAATACTGACTCCAAGTCTTGATAGGTTTCTTTCAAATCATCAATGGCAATCTTAAATTTTTTTAATTCTTCTTTTGCTATTCCTTTAGAACGTATAATATTTAAAGAAACATACTGCCTAATTAAAGTAGAATGTAAATCTTTGATTGAGGAAATTAAATCGTTGATTAGCATTAAAGATTCATCATCCAAATTATTATACCAAGTTAGTTTTTCTATTTTTTCAATTACGTTATTAATCGTCATTGTTTTCTTTTCAAGAATTAGCTTAAACTCTAAAATAGTATCCAAAAATGCGTTGATCTTTTCTTCGTCATACAAAGATTCTTTTTTCGCATGAAACGAAAAATCTCTAACACTTCGAAAAGTGTCTGATATTTCAGATTTAACTGACAAACATTCCATATATTTAATTAGAATAGTTTATTAAATTCAAATTTAATTCAAATTTAAACTTTTAGTTTAAATTTGATGCTCGAAGAAGATTTTTTGTTCTTGAAGCCGTTTAAACAGGGTTGCAAAAATAGCTTCATTATAATAACTATCAAACTCAAAGTTTTTTGTTTGATTCTCTTCGTAATCTATCAATCTTACTATGCCTGAGCATCAATCCATTTTTTAGCATTCACGAATGCCTCTAACCACGGAGAAACTTCGTCTTTTTGTCCTCTTTCTGGATAATTTGCCCAGTTCCAAGGGAAAGTTGAACGTTCAATATGAGGCATCATTACTAAGTGTCTTCCCGTAGCATCACACATCATAGCCGTATTATAATCTGAACCATTTGGATTGGCTGGATAACTTTCATAACCATATTTTGCAACGATATTATATTGGTCTTCTGAAGCTGGCAAATTGAATTTTCCTTCTCCGTGCGATACCCAAACGCCTAATGTTGCTCCTTCTAAAGTAGAAAGCATCACCGAATTATTTTGCTGAACTTTCACCGATGTAAAAATACTTTCGTGTTTATGCGAAACGTTATGCTGCATTTTTCCGTGGACTTCATGGTCTGGATTAATCAATTCCAATTCCATCAACAACTGACAACCATTACAAATACCAACCGAAAGTGTATCTTCACGTTTGAAGAAGTTTTTCAAAGCAGTATTGGCTTTTTCGTTGTACAAGAATGCTCCTGCCCAACCTTTAGCTGAACCTAAAACGTCTGAATTTGAGAATCCACCAACGGCACCAATAAACTGAATATCTTCCAAAGTTTCACGACCAGAAATTAAATCCGTCATGTGAACGTCTTTTACATCAAAACCTGCCAAGAACATCGCATTTGCCATTTCACGTTCTGAGTTTGAACCTTTTTCACGAATAATAGCCGCTTTTGGTCGAACCCCACCCCGACCCTCCCCAACAGGGAGGGAGTTTGGCAATTTCCCTGTAAAGTGAGCAGGGAAAGTATAAGTCAATGGTTGATTTTTGTAATTTGTATAACGCTCTAAAGAAGTTCCATTTTTAGATTGTCTTGAATCTAAAAGGAATGACGTTTTATACCAAGTATCTCTTAATTCAGAAACATTGAAGGTAAATGAATCGGCATTATTTTTAACCGTAACCGAATCACCTTCAACCACTTGTCCGATATTGAAAATGGCAATATTATGTTGAGCAAAAACGGTTTCAACTTCCGCATCCGCTTGGAAAACAATACTAATATTTTCGTTAAAAAGTGCCTTAACGGTATCAATTTCACGCAAAGAACTTAAATCGTAATTTGCACCCAAATTGACATCAGCAAAGCACATTTCTACTAAAGTCGTAATCAAACCACCGCTACCTACGTCGTGACCTGCTTTGATTTTCCCTGCTTTAATTAAGTCTTGTAAGGTATTGAAAGCTGTTTTGAAATACGCTGAATTAGTAATGGTTGGGACAGATTTACCAACTTTATTCAAAATTTGTGCGAATGAACTTCCACCTAATTTGAATGAGTCTTGTGATAAATTTAAGTAGTAAATATTACCACCATTTCTTTTCAACACAGGTTCAACAACTTGCGTAATATCCGAGCAATTTCCACCTGCTGAGATAATCACGGTTCCTGGGGCAATTACTTCATCATTTGGATATTTTTGTTTCATTGAAAGTGAATCTTTCCCCGTTGGAATATTGATTCCTAATTCAATGGCAAAGTCTGAACAACCTTTCACGGCTTCGTATAAACGGGCATCTTCACCCGCATTTTTACAAGCCCACATCCAGTTGGCTGATAATGAAACTGATTTTAAACCGTCTTTCAAAGGGGCAAAAACAATATTCGATAATGCTTCTCCGATAGCCGTTCTTGAACCTGCAACAGGGTCAACTAACGATGCCACAGGTGAATGGCCAACGGTGGTGGCAATTCCTTCTTTTCCTTTAAAATCCAATGCCATCACCCCAACATTATTCAAAGGCAACTGCAAAGGTCCCGCACACTGTTGTTTCGCAACTTTTCCGCCTACGCAACGGTCAACTTTATTAGTTAACCAATCTTTACAAGCAACTGCCTCTAATTGAAGCACTTGATTCAAATAAGCAGGAATATTTTCAGATGAATAGTCTAATGCTGCGTAATTTCTTTCAATGGTTTTATCCTCCATAATCACTTTTGGAGAACTTCCGAACATATCTTCAATCGCAAAGTCCATTGGCTTCGCTCCTGTTGTTTTCGATTCAAACGTAAAACGGTGACTTCCCGTAATATCACCCACTGCGTACATAGGTGAGCGTTCACGGTCGGCAATGCGTTGGAGTATGTCTAAATCGGCTTCGCCAATCACTAAACCCATACGTTCTTGCGACTCGTTTCCGATAATTTCCTTAGCCGAAAGCGTTGGGTCGCCCACTGGTAATTTATCTAAATCAATCAAACCGCCCGTTTCTTCAACCAATTCCGAAAGACAGTTTAAGTGTCCACCCGCACCGTGGTCGTGAATAGAAACAATTGGATTATGGTCGCTTTCTACCAAACCACGAATGGCGTTGGCGGCACGTTTTTGCATTTCTGGATTAGAACGTTGAATAGCATTTAATTCAATTCCCGAACCAAAAGCACCCGTATCAGCCGAAGAAACTGCCGCTCCTCCCATACCAATTCGGTAGTTTTCACCGCCCAAAATCACCACTTTATCGCCTACACTTGGCTTTTGCTTAATGGCTTGACTTTCTTTTCCATAGCCAATTCCACCCGCCAACATAATTACTTTATCGAAACCTAATTTGCGGCTTTTTTGTTCTCCTCCATCGGGGGAGTTAGAGGGGGTTTCTTCGTGTTCAAAAGTTAAAACCGAACCCGTAATCAATGGCTGACCGAATTTATTTCCAAAATCAGACGCACCATTTGAGGCTTTAATCAAAATATCCATTGGCGTTTGATACAACCAATCACGCTCATTCATACCTTTTTCCCAAAGACGATTTTCTTCTAAACGTGAATAAGAAGTCATATAAACAGCTGTTCCTGCCAACGGTAAAGAACCTTGTCCGCCCGCTAAACGGTCACGAATTTCACCACCCGAACCTGTTGCAGCCCCATTGAAAGGCTCAACCGTAGTAGGGAAATTATGCGTTTCTGCTTTGACAGAAATGACAGAATCAAATTCTTTTTCAGCGTAAAAATCGGGTTTATCAGCACTTAGAGGGGCAAATTGCGTAACTTTTGGACCTTTGATGAAGGCAACGTTATCTTTATAAGCAGAAACAATATCGTTTGGATTTTCTTGCGAAGTCTTCTTGATTAATTTGAAAAGCGAAGTTTCTTTTTCTTCTCCGTCGATAACAAAAGTACCGTTAAAAATTTTGTGGCGACAGTGTTCCGAGTTTACTTGCGAGAATCCAAAAACCTCAGAATCCGTTAATTTTCTACCTAATTTTACAGATAAATTATTCAAATAATCAACCTCCTCATTACTCAGTGACAATCCTTCTTGTTTGTTGTAAGCCGCAATGTCTTCAATTTCTAAAATTGGCTCAGGCTGAACATTAACGGTATAAATTGATTGGTGGAGTTGGGTATATTTTTGAGAAAGCATCGGGTCGAAATCCGTAAAATCTTCCGATACTTCTGTAAATTCTTCAATTCTGATAATGCCCGAAATACCCATATTTTGCGTGATTTCTACGGCATTGGTACTCCAAGGCGTAATCATAGCAGCACGAGGCCCCACAAAAACTGCATTCAGCGATGATTCATTATTATTGGTGATGGTATATTTATTGTCAAGCGAACTATTAAATAACCACAACAATTTAGAGATGTCTTCTTGAGAGAATTGGTCTTTCGTTTGAACCGCAAAAACGGTGTTGGAGTTAGCACTCCAAGGACTTCCGAAGAAATGAATCATTTTATAAGCAATTTTGATTAAACATTGAAGAGTACAAATTTAGGGCTTAAAAATGAACAAAGCGAGATATTTATGCTTGGATTTGGCAGAGATAGGATTTAAGCCTTTGCCGTATAATAAATAGGCTTGGTTGGGGAGATGGGATTTTGTAGATTGTGGGAGGTTTTGAAAAATTTTAGTATTCCCAAAATAATGATTAGCAAAATGTCGAAAATTCCCAAAAGTACTACAACACTTTTGTATATTTGAGTGTTGTGCCATATTGGAATTTTGCATAACACATTTTTTACCAAAGTAATTACAGGTGTATTTTAGCCAAATTAGAAACTTCGCAAATACACGTATTAACTACCATTATAAAACAAACAACAAGTAGCAAAAGAGACTGAAACTATGAAAGTATTAACGTGTGAAATATGTGATAGCACTAATTTGATAAAAGAAGATGGTGTTTTTATCTGCCAATCTTGCAGTACAAAATATTCTGTTGAAGAAGCAAAGAAGATGATAATTGATGGTACAATTGAAGTTACAGGAACTGTAAAAATTGACACATCATCGGAGTTAACAAACTTATATGAAGTTGCAAGAAGAGCCAAAGATAGTCACAATAATGAAAACGCTCTTAGATATTATGATATGATATTAGTCAAAGACCCAAGTAGTTGGGAAGCTAATTTTTACGTTGTGTTCTTTAGAGGAATGTCTTGTAAAATTTCAGAGATTCAAAATGCAGCCATATCCGTAAGCAATTGTATTCCTTCGACGTTTCATTTGGTAAAAAATAGAATTGTTGATAGTGAAGAACAAACAAATGTTGTAACTGAGCTTTATGCACAAATTTTATTGATTTCTGAAATGTTGTACAATGCTGCAAAAAGCCATTACAACAAAATAGATATTCAAATTAGAAATAACTACACTCAACAATATGTTAATAATGTATCAGCTTCGGCTGGCATAATTTATAATTTCGGCAATTGTTTGACAGAAACATTCGAAGACACTTTTGGAACTCTTGCATCTGATGCATGGAAGCGTGGAATTAAAATGCATAATGGGTATATTAATCTGCTTCAAGATAAGGAATTTAATAAAAATATAATCCTTCAATATTCAGAAAAAATAAAGGTATATGATTCATCTTATCAAACACCAACAATTGACATCTCTTCTGAAGGATGTTATATTGCAACTTCTATTTACGGTTCATATGATTGTCCTGAAGTTTGGGCATTAAGACGGTTTAGAGACAATACACTTGCAAGAAATTGGCATGGAAGATTGTTTGTTAAAACCTATTATAGAATTAGTCCAATACTTGTACGTAAGTTTGGTGAAACTAAATGGTTCAAAAGTATAGGGCGTAAACAACTTGATAAATTTGTTGTCAAACTGTTCGAATCGGGAGTTGAAAAAACTCAATACCAAGACAGAAAAGTTCAGTATTAAAGAATAATTATTGGTAAAGTGTCAAATATTACAAAAGTATGACAACAATTTAGTATCTAAATTTAGTATCTATAAAAGTAACCAATCAGCTTAAAAACAGACATCACAAATTACAATGGGACTAAAAATTAGCACAATTGCAGCAATACCAGAGAGTGTAGAACGTAATTACTATCTCTATATTCTTGACTATTACAATTGGGACGAACCAATTAGTAAAATATTGCGTGACAGTTTTGATAAGATTGCAAAATTCGCTGCCGAAAATAATTCTCTTGCTATTCAAGGAATTCCTGAAAGCCATTTTTATTCTGAACTAATGTCTTGGGAATCTGTGAACGGAATTGACCCGAAAGAACTTCTTCCTGCTTTGATGATTACAACCATTCATCCGAAATACTTTTTAGATGGTAATGACAAACAGTCAATCGGGGGGAAAATTCCAGAAGACAAATTAGTATTTATTGAAATTGCAAAGGTTTGCAAGACACCTCAAGACGTTATTAAAATAATTGAAAAAGTATTTCAAGACATTAAAGACAAAAAGGAAATCAAAAACTTTAAAGTGAAAAAGGAATTGAAAGGTGGAATCGGGAAAATATTGAACGACACAATAATTCTTGAACCTAACATTGCAGGATTTGGAGTAAATATCAATAACATTTTAAAATTTTTTGAAAGAAAATAAACTCAGTCCCCAACTGATGCAAGTGTTAAGCATAACGTCAATTGTACCTAAAATTTATTCAGTTTGTATGTAAATAATAAACTGTTTAATAAGTTGTTTTAACTTCCCGAAACAATATCCATTGTGGGTTTATAACTTTCGGGAAGTTATCTCCATCAGTCGCCCGCCTCCCCACTGATGCAAGTGTTAAGCATAACGTCACTTGTACCTAAAATTTATTCAGTTTGTATGTAAAGAATAAACTGTTTAATAAGTTGCTTTAACTTCCCGAAAGTTATTTCTACTTTCGGGAAGTTTCCATCAGTCGCCCGCCTCCCCACTGATACAAATATTAAGCATAACGTCACTTGTACCTAAAATTTATTCGGTTTGTAAAGAATAAACTGTTTAACAAGTTGCTTTAACTTCCCGAAAGTTATAAACCCACAATGGATATTGTTTCGGAAAGTTTCCATCAGTCACTCGCCAAGAGGCAAGCGATTGATAATATTTTCCATCAACATTTCCCCCTCCAAAATTCACACAAATTTCATCATAGTCAGGGTAGAATTACCAGTTAGAATTGATAGTTTTGTTGAAAAAATTGACAATCTATGAAAAGGACATTTTATCTGCTTTTACTTTTATTAAGTACCTCTTTCGGCAGTTTTGCTCAGCAAAAAACAAACATCATGACTTTCAATATCCGAATGGAAACCGTTCAGGATGGAGAAAATCAGTGGTCAAAACGTAAGGAAAATCTTGCAAGTATGCTTGAGTTTTACGAAGCGGATATTTGCGGAATGCAGGAGGTCTTGGTAGGACAAATTAGAGATTTAACTAAATTACTTCCTACATATACATATATTGGCGTTGGGCGTGACGATGCCAAAGAAGGTGGGGAATTTTCGCCCATTTTCTATAAAAAAGATAGATACACGGTTTTGGAGAGCAATACTTTTTGGTTGAGCCAAACGCCCGAAAAACCAAGTAAAAGTTGGGATGCCGCTTTAAATCGTATAGTCACTTACGCAAAATTGAAAGATAACAAAACGAAAAAAGTATTTTACGTTTTCAATACCCATTTCGACCATATTGGGCAAGTCGCTCGTCGTGAAAGTGCTAAAATGTTGGTAGCCAAAATCAAAGCGATTGACCCAAAAATACCCGTAATTTTAACGGGAGATTTCAACAGTACGCCGACGGAAGAACCAACTGTTATTATCAATGAAGGCTTGATTGATGCTCAAAAAGTCTCTAAACAAGCTCATTTTGGACCCGCAAGCACCTTCAATGGTTTTGAGTCAAAGGAAATAACGGGCAAATTAATTGACTATATTTTCTTGAATACCGATAAAATTAAAGTCCTCAAACACGCTACTTTGAGTAACACTTGGGGTGGTCGTTTTGCTTCCGACCACCATGCCGTTTTGGCTCAACTTGAGTTTTAGTATAGCGTTTTTATAAATCATTGGAAGTTTATAACAAGTAAATCAGCTTCACAAGATGTTTATTGGTATAAAATCGAAAAGGGTATTCATTACTTTCTCAAAGCAATGGATACCCTTTTTAATTTACCAAATACTAAACTGTCCAATACTAAAAGTTAGTATCATCAGCACTTGGTCCATAACTTCCTGGAATCGGCACATCTAACAAACGTAAGTAAACACCTAATTGGGCTCTGTGGTGAATAATTTGACATAAAGCATGATGAATAGTTTCCCCTTTAGTTGACATCATGTGAATTTGTTCGCCAGTACGTAATGTCCAATTTTCAGTAACTTTCTCTTCATTTTCTGATACTAATTGAGAACGTCCATCTATTAAAGAGGTTTCAAATAACTCCAATAATTCATTATTATTATTGATGATTATTGGATTGTAAGGAGCAGAAGCAAAATCCAATTCGTCAGTGGTTAGTGCCATCGTTATCCAAGTTGGTAATTCAGCAATGTGTGTCGCCAATGTACGAATTGTCATACTTTTGGGGTGCGGTCGCCAGTTATAATTATCTTCAGGAATGATAGATAACATTTTACGAGTAACAAGCGATTCTTGCTCTACTTCTTTGAGGTACATTTCAATCATTGACATAATTTTCCTTTGTTTTTTAGTTAACGATACAAAGAAAATACCTCCTACTGACAACCCTATGTCAGTGCATTTTTTGATGTTTTTATTTTTTTAAATTAATATTTTACAGGCAATTGAGGCATATATTCGCTTACTTCTATATGGTCAGTTTTTTTGAAAGCTTGATACGTATCTTGGATTTGAGACATTCTTGACACATTAAAATCTCGGTACTGATTCCGTTTATGACACCATGCGATAAGATGCCAGCCAAAAGCATAGAAAATCAATCCAATGGGTTCAGCTTGGCGTGTACTGTATTCTTCTTTATTATTTTTATAGGAAAACGAAATGATATTTTTGGACGCAATGGTACGTTGCAAAATCGATAAATGCTCGTAATCTTGATTTAACCGTTCAGGAACTTGATACTTAATATTATTGGTCAATAAATCAATCTTCTCTTTTTGTTTATGCGGTAGCGTTGCCTTTATTTTATTAAGAGCATTGGAATAATGTTTCTGGATTGACTTATCCGTAAAACCATAAACCAACGATTCTGTCAATAATAGGGCATTTGCCTCCTCAGTAGAAAGCGAAATTGGTGGCAAAAAATAGCCTTGAACGATAAAATAACCTCTATTGGGTTCAAAACTTAATGGAATACCCGACTCGCCTAAAGCCTTTAAATCTCGATAAACAGTACGGACGCTTATATTAAATTTTTCTGCAATCGTTTCTGCTAAAACATATTTTCTCGATTGCAAAAAAGTTAATATTCCAAAAAGTCTATCGATGCGATTCATTTGTAATTTGTCTTAATGTAAATGGAAGAACGTCAGCGAGGGTTTGAATCTCACCGACGTTGAGTAAGTTTCAATCTTAAATATTTCTGTTTCTGTTTCTAACTATTTCAAATATACGTGGCTTTTGTAAATTATACAATTCCTCATTATCGAATCCTAATATCGACTACGTTATTCAAGCAAGTCTAACGCAGTCAGCGTTTTGAACGCTGACTGCGTTACTCAGGAACAATGATATGGAGGTAAGAGGTGGTGTTGTGAAGTGAAATCAAGTCAGCGTTTTGAACGCTGACTGCGTTACTCAGGAACAATGATATGGAGGTAAGAGGTGGTGTTGTGAAGTGAAATCAAGTCAGCGTTTTGAACGCTGACTGCGTTACTCGGAACTTGTTGGAGGAAATCTAACTTTGACTGCTTTATTCCCATTAACAAAAAAGGGGTAATCTGTTTCCAGACTACCCCTTCTAAGAAATCAAACTATCACAAAGTAGTTACCAGTTTCCCAATAACCAATCTCCAATAACTACTCACTAATATTACACTAAATCAAAACGGTCAAGATTCATTACTTTCGTCCATGCAGCAACGAAATCTTTCACGAATTTATCTTTAGAATCTTCACAACCATAAACTTCAGCAATACCACGTAATTCTGAATTTGAACCAAAAATCAAATCTACACGAGAAGCAGTAAATTTAACTTCTCCAGTTTTACGGTCACGACCTTCAAAAGCTTGTTGAGATTCTGATACCGATTTCCAAGTTGTACCCAAATCAAGCAAATTCAAGAAGAAATCGTTAGTAAGCGATTCTGGATTCTCCGTAAAAACTCCAATGTGAGATTTATCAAAATTGGCATTTAACACACGTAAACCACCCACTAAAACAGTCATTTCTGGAGCTGTAAGCGTTAATAATTGAGCTTTATCAAGTAATAATTCTTCTGAAGAAGTAGTAAAACGTGCTTTTTGATAATTTCTGAAACCATCTGCCACAGGTTCTAATGCTGCAAATGAATCAACGTCTGTCTCTTCCTGCGACGCATCAGTACGTCCTGCCGTAAATGGTACTGTTACATCAATTCCTGCATTTTTAGCCGCTTGTTCAACTCCAACACCACCTGCTAAAACAATCAAATCTGCCATTGAAACTGTTTTGCCAGTGCTATCGAATGTAGCTTTAATTCCTTCAAGCGTATCTAAAACTTTCGATAATTGAGAAGGATTATTGACTGCCCAGTATTTTTGAGGAGCAAGACGAATTCTTCCACCATTAGCACCACCACGTTTGTCTGAACCACGGAAAGTTGATGCAGAAGCCCACGCCGTTGATACTAATTCAGAGACTGATAAACCTGAAGCAGCAATATGCCCTTTCAAAGTAGTAATGTCTTCATCATTAATCAATTCATAGGTACGTGCAGGAATTGGGTCTTGCCAAATCAAGATTTCTGACGGAACTTCTTTTCCTAAATATCTCGAAATTGGTCCCATGTCACGGTGAGTCAATTTGTACCATGCACGAGCAAAGGCATCTGCAAATTGGTCAGGGTTTTCAAAGAAACGTCTTGAAATTTTCTCATAAGCAGGATCAATTCTCAAAGCAAGGTCAGTCGTCAACATTGTCGGAGCGTGTGTTAAAGCTGGGTCGTGAGCATCAGGAACTGTACCTGCTCCTGCACCTGCTTTTGGCTTCCATTGATGAGCTCCCGCTGGACTTTTACTTAATTCCCATTCAAAACCAAATAGATTTTCAAAGAAATTATTACTCCATTTGGTAGGCGTAGTTGTCCATGCACCTTCCAATCCACTCGTAATTGTATGAACTCCACTACCGCTTCCGTAAGTATTTTTCCAACCAAGACTTTGCTCTTCAATACCTGCTGCGGCTGGTTCTTTACCAACATATTGACTTGGGTCTGCAGCACCGTGCGTTTTTCCGAAAGTGTGTCCACCTGCAATTAAAGCAACTGTTTCTTCGTCATTCATTGCCATACGAGCAAAAGTTTCACGAATATCACGAGCAGCAGCATACGGGTCTGGATTTCCGTTTGGTCCTTCTGGATTCACATAAATAAGTCCCATTTGAACCGCCGCCAAAGGGTTTTCAAGGTCACGTTCGCCTGTATAACGGGCATCACCTCCTAACCATTCTTTTTCAGAACCCCAATATACATCCTCCTCAGGCTCCCAAACGTCTTCACGTCCACCACCAAAACCAAAAGTTTTAAAGCCCATTGATTCTAAAGCACAGTTTCCTGCCAAAACCATAAGGTCAGCCCATGAGAGTTTTTTACCATATTTCTTTTTTACAGGCCAAAGTAATAAACGTGCTTTATCAAGGTTGGCGTTATCTGGCCAGCTATTTAATGGAGCAAAACGTTGTGTTCCTGCACCTGCACCACCACGACCATCTTGAATACGATACGTTCCTGCACTGTGCCAAGCCATACGAATAAAGAATGGGCCATAATGACCATAATCTGCTGGCCACCAATCTTGTGAGGTAGTCATTAAATCAAAAATATCAGCCTTTACAGCATCTAAGTCAAGCGATTTAAACTCATCTGCATAATTAAATGCTTCGCCCATTGGGTTTGACAAAGTAGAATGCTGACGTAAAATATTCAATTTCAATTGATTAGGCCACCAATCACGGTTTCTTGTACCTGCTCCAGCACTTTTCAATATTGATGTCGTATTTCCGTGCGGAAAAGGACATTTCCCCCCACTGTTCATGTCGTGTAATTTACTCGAATCTGTGTTATTTTCCATTTTGAGAGATTTTTTTAATTTTGATAGAACAAATTTAGAATTAATATTTCAATAATTTTCATCTATATATTCTATGGAAATATAAATTTAATTTATATTTAACAAAGCGTAATAATTTACAGAAATGACCATAACCTTAAAAGATATTTTGTCAGGAAATATCAAGACAAAAGCCATGACTCTAAAAGCAAAACGGAGCAAATGAAATTCATTTGCTCCGTTTTGGACTCTTTCTTTTTATTTCAAAACCTTCACTTTAATATCCTTGAAATACGCAATACTTTTAGGGTCATGTCCTTGCAGTGCAAATGTTCCTGAACTCAAATGCTTTTGTCCACGGTCGGCAGGAAGCGTGTCGGGTTCGGTATAATCAACCGCTACTTTATCATTGATTTTGATAACGATGTGCTTATCCTTTACAATAATATGATATTCGTACCACTCATTGTCTTTAGCAAAATTTTCTTTTACATCGCTAAAACTGTACAAACTTCCCGTTTTACGCCAATCTCCATGCGTTTGGTTTACTTGCACTTCATAACCTTTGTCGGGCCAGCCACTTGCTTGATAAGCAGAATGAATAAAAATACCCGAATTTGACCCTGCCAAAGTTTTCGCTTTCAGTTTTAGTTCAAAATTCTTGAAATCATGATTGGCAACTGAACCTTCATAAAATAAGTGAGTTCTTTCACCTGCCACCTTTATTGTTCCGTCTTCAATTGAAAAAGTGCTTGGATGCTCTTCATTGACGTGCCAACCCGCAAAGGTTTTTCCATCAAATAGTGATACCCAACCTTTTTCTTTTTTCTGAGAAAAAGAGACATTTGTGGTTAATAAAAAACTAAGAAATAATACGATTTGTTTCATTTTGAAATGACATTTTACGTTAAGAGATACCCATGAGTAATATTTCCAAATGGATTTATATGAATAAAATTTACTAAAAAACAATACAATTCTGTCCCATCTTACCACGATTGAAACATTTTGAGAAACGATTGTTAAATTTTGAATTACAAAGCCCCGATATTTCACTTTACCATCAATAACTTTCTACTTTCATTTTGTCCATCGACATTCAAATTGATAATGTATGTTCCTGCGGGATAATCATTGATTTTGATATTTTGTGAATAACTTCCTTGTGGCAATTTTTCCTCTGAACTCCTAAAAATTTCTCTTCCAGAAAAATCTATCATCGAAATTTTAACGATTGCATTTTTAGACAATTGGTAACTTACATATATTTCATCTGAACTCGGATTAGGAAATACTTTCAAGCCAAAATTATCCCCAAAAACAGGTTCGTTTGCTAACACATTCAGTATTTCTATATCTTTCAAAATCCAATTATTAGGGTCAAACGTTACATTGGAGGGCTTTTCTTTCAGTACAACTTCAAAAGATTGTGAAGATTTATCGTTAAAAATAGTGACAGTAGTATCTCCCAAACCTAAATCAATTTTCAACTGTATTGGCATTGTGAAAAAAGTTGGATTGGTATTTATATTTTGAGAAATATTCAAATTGACTTTATAAAATCCGTTAATTTGAGCCTGCGACGACCATTGCATTTTATACTTTGGATACCCCTCTCCATAAATCCATTGCTTGAAAAAATAGTCTAATTTTTGTCCGGAAACTTGTTCGGAAATGGCTTGAAAATCTTCAGTTGTGGCACTTGAATAAGCATTTTTGGAAGCAATATAAGTTTGTAGGATTTTATAAAAAACATCATCCCCCACAATTCCACGCATCATGTGCAGTACCGTTGCTCCTTTCCGATACGTGCGTGGGGAGCTGAATATTTCATTAATATTGCTTACATCCTGCACAAAAATCGTCCCTTTGGCAGTTTTGGCACTGGTCATAAAATTCTTGATATAATTATCATACGCCACTTTTCCACCGACGGCTTCATTATAAATACATTCACCGTAAGAGGCAAAACCTTCATTGAGCCAAATATTTTCCCAATTTTTGCAGGTTATTTTATCGCCAAACCATTGATGAGCCAATTCATGGGCAATTAAAGTTTCGCCAAAACTGCCCATTGAGGAACAAGTTTGATGTTCCATACCTCCGCCCCAACCAAACTGAGCGTGTCCATATTTTTCTTTGATAAATGGATACAATCCGAATTTTTGAGAGAATAAATCCAACATAAAAACGGTTTTATCAAGTGCTAATTTATTGGCAGTTGTTAAGGATTCTGGATAAATAAAATGGGTAACGGGCATTTCATTTACCCCATCGTATTTGAAAGAATTTTTATATTCTGAATAATTACTAAGGGCAATCGAAATGAGATATTGAGCTATTGGATAACGATTTTTCCATTGATAAGTCTTTGTACCATTCTGATTTTCAATGACTTTCTCCAAAATTCCATTCGAGACAGAAACATAATATTTATCCGCTGTAATCCAAACATCAGAAGAATCGGCTTTATCCTCAACAGCATTTTTACAAGGAAACCAATCTGGTGTGCCATAAGGCTCAGACAATGACCATATCGCTAAATCTTTTTGACTGTTGTGAGTTCCAAAAACAAAACTATTAAATCCACTCGAACCTGGAGTTCCGTGATAATAAATCACTAAACTAACAAGCTGATTTTCAGTATATTTTCTATCTAAATTGATTAAAATCTGATTGGATTGATGCAGATGAGGCATTTTGCTATTCCCTATTTTAACGGAGTCAGTCGTGAGGGCATTCTGTAAATCAATGGTCACTTGATTAAGTTCTGAGATTTTACTTTTGGCATTAATGGTTACTTCTCCTTTGATGCTTTTAGTGGTGTAAGCAATACTCAAATCAAGTTTATAATACGTTACATCAATATTATTATCAGCCGCTTGATTACCCTGCAATTTGGCATTTTGCAAGCGTTTTTGCATCGCAGCAATTTTACCAATGGCACATTCGCTATCAGGAATTTGAGCGAAAATGGTAAAATGCGTTAAAATAAATAAGCTTAAAAATAGTAAGTTTTTCATGGGAAAATTTGTCGTTGATGAAATAACGGAAATAGATTATTCGTATTATTACGTATTGAATGAATTATACTACAAAACTCCATTTATTTAAACTTTCTTACAACTATGAAAAAGATTATATCAATAATTTAACTTATTATAGACTGAGACATAACTTATTAGAAGTAAAATTTAGTAATTCGGCTCAACTTCCCGAAAGTTTTAAACTTTCGGGAAGTTCTTATTCCAATAAGTTATGTCATTCTCTATAACAGTGTAATTAGCCGTCTATAACACATCAAATTAATTTCAAAAAATCCCCTTTTGCTCATTTAATAATTTCCCATCACCTCCCCAAACTTTCAAATCTACTTTGCCGTTTGTTTCAAAAATCAATTCCATAAAACCCGGTTTACTGGCATTGAAAAGACAATCTTTTTGGGTTATTTTTCTTTTCAATGGAGTCAATTTACTACCCGAACCACTAATTAAAAACAAAGAATTGGGACGTTTGATTACTTGTAAATTATGCTCATGACCCGCAATGGCAATGACATTTTTATGCTTTTGTAACATCAAATACATTTTATCAGCCAGTCTCATATAACGGGGCTGATTCATCTCCGCATTCAAAGCACGATTGACCCCTAAAAGTCCAAACGTTTGTAGCGGTGTGTAATTTACCAAAGCATAATACCAACTTTTTCCTTTATGATACCCGTGTTCGCCGTAGTCAACAATGGGATGATGAGATAAAAAAATGGATTTCTTTCCCTGTTTTTCAACGGCAGTCAAAATAGAATCAAGACGGTTGAAATAGGCAATATCCATTTTTTTAAATGTTTCCTCCTTGCCAACTTTATGATAAAACGAACGATGAAGCCACCAGTCGGTATCGGTAAAAACAAGTACGATATTATTACCTAAATCACGTGTTACAGGGCCAGGCAAGCCTTTTTCGGGAAAAAAGTGTTTGGTATTAGGCTGATTGAGAGAATCTTTGGCAAATTTATTAATGTAATTTGCCTGACGAATTACATTTTTGTAGCCTTTCCAACGCCCTTTTGCCCAATCGTGATTTCCTGGAATAAAAAACCAATCTCCTTTAAAATTTCTGAGTGTGTGCAGTTGCGTTAACAGTTTCAATTCTGCGTCTTTTGTTCCATCTAAACCACGTGGATAAATGTTATCCCCCAAAAAAACAACTCCTCCATTTTGATTTTCGGTTAGGTGTTTTTGCAAAGTTTTATGTACGTCGTTCTGCACAATATCATCGCCTGCATCGCCAATGAGAAACAGTGAATAGGGTTTATTCTGAGCCTGTAAATCATTCAAAATAAAGCATAATAAAATCAAAAGTATTTTTTTCATTTTTGTAACACAGACTTCAGTCTGTCCTTTATTTTAGTCTGCATTATAACACAGACTTCAGTCTGTTCTTTTAGCAAACAGACTAAAGTCTGCGTTACTAACCTGTTCTCTAATTTTACTCACCAAAACTTCATTGATTTTACGGTAACTCTCAACTGTCCAACCTGCTACGTGTGGCGAGAGTATAACGTTTTTCTTTTGAAATAATTGAGAATAAACTTCATTTTGCTCCTCAGAAAGCGTTGCTAATTTCTCATTTTCCAAAACATCTAAACATGAACCTCGTAATTTCCCTGAATTTAATCCATTCAAAATTGCCTTTACAGAAGCAACTTCTCCTCTTGAAGTATTGATTAAAAAGATATTTTTCTTGAATTTCTGAATGAATGCATCATTCACCATCATTTTGGTTTCGGGCGTAAGCGGTACGTGAATTGTGAGTAAATCCGCTTGTTCAAAAATTTCTTCCATTGTGGCTTTTTTAGCTAAAAACCCGTATTCAGTCCAATCTTTTGGGGCAATATCATACGCCAAAACCGTCACGCCAAAACCCATTAATCTTTGTGCAACGGCAACACCCATATTTCCAAAACCGATTATCCCAACGGTCATGCCTTTTAGCTCAATGCCACGATTTTGTTCTCGTTGCCAAATGCTCTGACGCACTTCACTATCAGCCCAATTGAGTTTATTAAAAAGTCCTAAAATCATACCCAACGTATGTTCTGCAACGGCATCTGAATTTCCTTCATTCGCAGCAAAAACTTTTATCTTTCTTCGCTCAACTTCCTGTAAATCAATCAAATCTAAACCTGCACCAGCTCGGGCGATAAATTCTAATTTATCACAATGATATAAAAAATCAAGGTCAACTTTGGTTTTACTTCTGATGATTAGCCCTTCATAATCTTTAATGATTTCTAAAATCTCAGGACGTTTAATGTTTGGTTGATAGTTTACGTCAAAATTCATATCCGCTAATAATGGGAAGATATTTTCGTGTAAATCGTCAACAATTAGTATTTTTTTCATTCTATTATCAGTAGGACAGGTTTCCAACCTGTCATGCAACAAATTCTATAAAAACAGGTTGAAAACCTGTCCTACCAAATAAAAAACCTGTCAAATTACTGACAGGTTCATTTTACTCGCAAAAATATTAAAGAAATTAGAATTTCAACTTTTTCAAGTTCTTTAAACTGATTTCGATTCCTTCTAATGGAGTACGTTTGTAAGCTTCTAATTCTACGATAAAGTATTTTGCACCTGATAATTTTGAGTTAAAAATCTCTTGAAAGTTAATATCTCCTTCTCCAACTTCAACACTTACATTTTTGATTGGGTCGTGGTCTTTTACGTGGAAATGCGTAAAACGTCCTTGATAATTTTTGAACCATGCTGCTGGATTTTCTTTCGCATATTTCACCCAATATAAGTCCATTTCAAAAGTTACCAAATCTTTCTCTGTATTATCCAAAAGCGTTTTGTATAAACTTACGCCGTCATATTTTACAAATTCAAAATCGTGATTATGGTAGCCAAACTTCATGCCTAAAGACTTGCAATATTCACCTGCTTTGTTGAACATTTCAGCCATTTGTTTTCCATTTGGACGGTCTGGGTCAAGCATATATGGAGCGATTACAAATTTCTGACCTACTTTTTTAGCATCATCAGCCATTTTCTTGAAAGCATCCGACAACTGTCCGTTTGTATAGTCTTTGCTCGTTACCATTCCGTGAGCAGAAGGCATTTTCAAACCATTATCAGCCAATACTTTTGCATATTCAGTTGCTGATAAACCAAAGAATTTTCCGTCAGAATAACCAAAACCTTCTACTTGTTTGTAGCCCATTTTAGCAACTTTAGCAAGCGTTCCTGCGGCATCTTTTGCCATATCGTCTTTTACAGACCATAATTGTACACCAATATTACGAGCTGCGGGTTTCTTACCACCTGCAAATAAATCACTGCTTAATAAAGTAAAACCAGCCGCCGCTAAAGCACCAGTTTTAAGGAAGTCTCTACGAGATTGTTGTTCAATTGACATTGTTTTGATTGGTTATTTATAGTAATGAGATAATGCGATATTTAATTTGATTTACCCTTCTGAACTCATTTCTTTTCTATTTTTCACAACATCAATAGCCGTAAAAATAGCCTGTAACATGGATGATTCCGAAGCTGTATTTTTGCCTGCAATATCATACGCCGTTCCGTGGTCGGGCGAAGTACGGACTGCCGAAAGTCCAGCGGTATAATTTACACCCATTTCAAAAGATATATACTTAAATGGAATCAACCCTTGGTCGTGATACATCGCTAAAACGGCATCATAATGCTTAAATTGTGCTGCACCAAAAAAGCCGTCTGACGGAAAAGGTCCAAAAACTAAATTACCTTTTTTCTTGAATTGTTCCAAGACTGGCGTAATGGTCGTTTTTTCTTCATCGCCTAACAATCCATCTTCACCAGCGTGAGGATTCAATCCCAAAACCGCAATTTTAGGTTTTTGAATTCCAAAATCATTCTTCAAAGATGCAAACATTAAAGAAAGTTTCTGACTGATTTTATCCTGATTGATTGCCCCACGAACTCGTCCAAGAGGAATATGCCCTGTTACAACGCCAACTCTTAAAACATCTGAAACCAAAAACATCAATGATTCCTTAGCCTCAAATGCTTCGGTAAAATATTCGGTATGCCCTGGAAATTTGAAAGTTTCTGATTGAATATTATGTTTGTTAATCGGTGCAGTTACCACAGCTTGAATCGCTCCAGATTTTAAATCTTCGGTTGCTTTTTCTAAACACGCCAATGCTGCTGCACCTGCTTCCTGAGTAACTTTTCCTGGCGTAACTTCGGTTGCTTTATCTTCAAAGCAATTAATAATATTCGTGAGTTTATGGTTGACTTGCTGGATAGATTGAATCGGATTTAATGTCCAATCCTTAAGTTCTAATGCTTTACGATAAAAGCCGACAACCCTTTGTGAGCCATAAATAACTGGCGTACAAATCTGTAAAATACGTTTATTAGTAAGGGCTTTTAGTATTACTTCGGGTCCGATACCGTTATAATCGCCGAGGGTAATGCCTATAATTGGTTTTTGATGTTCCACGTTTTGTAATTTGTTATTGGTAATTAGCAATTGGTTATTTGTTCTTGGTGAAGTTTAAAAGATAAATTCTAAAGATTCAGCAACTAATTACAGATAACCAATCTCTAAACATTCCTGCAATTTCATAAATTCTATTGAAACAAAAAAGATTTGAGCATTACCCAAACCTTTTTTGTTTTTTGATTATTAAAATATAGCCATTCCTTGAGTATTTAAAACTCGCAGATTACTTTGATTGCAGGACAGATAAAAATGTTTTTATCCCTTAAATTTGTTCCAACAAAATATGTACAAACACATTTGTAAATAAATCAACATTCTATAAAAATCGTATTGGATAGTAAAAATAGTACCGAACCCAAAGAAAATTGCATCTTTCCAATATAACCAAATTTTATTATTGGAATTATACAAAATACCCAATTATTTTTTGAATTTTGTATGGTATAAAGTGTTTTATTCGGTTAAAGTTCAATTTAGTCCTTAATTTTAGATAAGTAATAAATATAAAAATGGCTCAATCATACGTTCAAAAAATTAATAGTATCCTTATCGCCAACCGTGGTGAAATTGCGATTCGTATTATGCGTGCTGCCTCCGAATTGGGGATTCGCACGGTAGCGGTTTATACCTTTGAAGACCGTTACTCTCTTCACCGATATAAAGCTGATGAAGCTTATCAAATCGGAAAAGATGATGAGCCTTTAAAACCTTATTTGGACATTGAAGGAATTATCAAACTTTGTAAAGAAAAGAAAATAGATGCGGTTCACCCAGGTTATGGTTTTCTTTCTGAAAATGTAACGTTGGCTCGTCGTTGTCGTGAAGAAGGAATCAAATTTATTGGACCATCTCCCGAAGCAATGGACGCATTGGGCGATAAAGTTGCTGCAAAAGTTGCCGCTCGCAAAGCCAATGTTCCCATGATTGAAGACTCAAAAGAGGAATTAATCAATGGAGAAATTGCTCTTTCGGAAGCTAAGAAAATCGGTTTCCCTGTCATGGTAAAAGCCGCCGCAGGTGGTGGCGGACGTGGTATGCGAGTTGTTCGTGAAGAAGAAGAATTTTCAAAAGCATTCAACGAAGCAAAAAACGAAGCAAAAAATGCCTTTGGTGACGATACTATCTTTATTGAAAAATTTATCGACCAACCAAAACATATTGAAGTTCAGCTACTTGGCGACCAACACGGCAATTTAGTTCACCTTTATGAGCGTGACTGTTCGGTACAAAGACGTTTCCAAAAGGTGGTAGAAATTGCTCCTTCTTTTGGCTTGAAAGAAGAAACTCGTCAAAAATTATACGCTCATGCTTTGGCAATTGGTAAAGCAGTAGATTATTACAATGCAGGTACAGTTGAGTTTTTGGTTGACAAAGACGAAAACATTTTCTTTATCGAAGTAAATCCACGTATTCAGGTAGAACATACTATTACTGAGGAAGTTACAGGTGTGGATATTGTGAGAACGCAGATTCTAATTGCAATGAATTATAAACTTTCGGACAACGGAATTTATATTTTAAAGCAAGAAGATATTCCTTTAAATGGTTATGCCATTCAATGTCGTATCACCACAGAAGACCCTGCCAATGGTTTCAAACCAGACTTTGGTACCATCATCGCTTATCGTAATGCCGCTGGTTTTGGTATTCGTTTAGATGAAGGGTCATCTTATCCAGGGGTTAAAATTTCACCCTATTTCGACTCAATGTTGGTGAAAGTTTCCGCACGTGGACGTACACTTAAAGGAGCTTCTCAACGTTTGGCTCGTGCCTTGACTGAATTCCGTATTCGTGGGGTAAAAACAAACATTCCTTTCTTGCGTAATGTAATTGCTCACCCCGTTTTCCAACAAGGAAAATGCGTAGTTCAATTCATTGATTCACATCCAGAATTATTCAATTTCAAAACTTCAAGAGACCGTTCTACTAAAATCCTTTATTATTTAGGTGATGTGGTTGTTAATGGAAATCCTGATGTAAAAGTAAAATTAGACCGTTCTTTCAGAACACCAGTAGTTCCTGCGTTTGATACTTTTGGCGAACATCCAAAAGGTAACAAACAACTTCTGGACTCAATGGGTGCTGAGAAATTCAGTCAGTATATCAAAGAACAAAAGCAAATTTTATATACCGATACCACTTTCAGAGATGGTCACCAGTCTTTACTCGCTACTCGTGTGCGTACCAAAGATATGATGGCAGTTGCCGAAAGTTATTCTAAAAACTTCCCACAATTATTCTCAATGGAAGTTTGGGGTGGTGCCACGTTCGACGTAGCGATGCGTTTCTTGAACGAATCGCCTTGGAAACGCCTGCAAGAATTTCGTGAAGCAATGCCGAATATGCTTTTGCAAATGCTTTTCAGAGGTTCAAATGCAGTTGGTTATTCGGCGTATCCTGATAATTTGATTGAGAAATTTGTAGAAAAATCTGCCGAAACGGGTATTGATGTTTTCAGAATTTTTGACTCATTGAATTGGGTTGAAGCTATGAAAGTTTCCATCAGAGCCGTTCGTGAACGTACCAATGCCATTGCAGAAGCCTCAATTTGTTATACAGGTGATGTTTTCACGAATGAAAAATATTCGTTACAATATTACTTAGATATGGCTCGTACTTTGGAAGACGAAGGAGCTAACATCTTGTGTATTAAAGACATGGCAGGACTTTTGCGTCCATTCCAAGCCAATCTTTTGGTAACAGAATTACGCCAAGCATTATCAATTCCTGTGCATTTACACACGCACGATACTTCTTCAATTCAAGCGGCAACCTATTTGAAAGCCATCGAAGCAGGTGTTGATATTGTGGATTGTTCATTGGGTGCTATGTCAGGCTTGACGGCTCAACCAAACTTCAACTCAGTGGTTGCCATGATGCAAGGACACGAGCGTGAATGTGCAATGGATTTACCGTTATTGAACCAATATTCAAACTATTGGGAAGATGTACGCCAAATGTATTATCCATTTGAATCTGAATTGAAAGCAGGTACGGCTGAGGTGTATGATAATGAAATTCCCGGTGGACAATATACCAACTTACGTGGACAAGCAATTGCTTTGGGCGTGGGTGATAAATTTGAATTAATGAAGCATAACTACCACGAAGCCAACAAATTATTTGGCGACATCGTGAAAGTTACGCCTTCGTCGAAAGTAGTGGGTGATATGGCAATTTTCATGACTGCCAATTCATTAAAACCCGAAGACGTATATGCTCGTGGGGCAACGCTTTCGTTCCCTGAGTCGGTTAAAGATTTCTTCAAAGGAGGTTTGGGTCAGCCTTACGGAGGTTTCCCGAAACAATTGCAAGAAATTATCTTGAAAGGTGAAGCAGCAATGACGACTCGCCCAAATGATTCAATTTTGCCGATTGAGTTTGAAAAAGACTTCGCTGATTTCCAGTCTAAATTCCCAGAAAATGAGCAAGGAGAATTAGATTATCTTTCGTACAAAATGTACCCGAAAGTATATGAAGATTACTACAAAAATCAACAGATCTACGGTGAGGTATCTTTGATTCCAACGCCTGCATTCTTGTACGGCTTGAAACCAGACGAAGAAATTTTAATTACGATTGACGAAGGTAAAACGATCATTGTCAAATACTTAAACCAATCTGAACCAGACGAAGCAGGTTTAAGAAATATTACTTTTGAATTGAACGGACAAGCTCGTAGAATTAAAGTGTTAGACAAAACCATCAAAGTGGTACGTCAGAAACACGATAAAGCATCTGCAAAAGGTGATATTGGAGCTCCATTACAAGGACGTTTGAGCAGAGTTTTGGTAAAAGCGGGCGACGAAATCAAGAAAAATGCACCGTTATACATCATTGAAGCCATGAAAATGGAATCAATTGTATCATCACCATTTGAAGGAATTGTGGGCAGAGTGGTACTCACAGAAGGAACGGTAGTTGAGCAAGACGATTTAGTATTGACGGTTGAAGAAGCGAAATTACCAGAGCCAAACACCGAAGAATACCTTTTCGTTTATGGAACACTCCGCAAAGAAGCAGGAAACGAATTGCACAAATTCATTGAGAAAAACGCTGAATTTGTTGGTATGGCAAACGCTCAAGGTAAATTATTCATGATTGAAGAAGAAGGCTATCCTGCATTCGTATCAACTGATAATCAAGCAGATAAGACCGTTGGAGAATTATACAAATTAACCAGCCCAATCAAATTATTAGCTATTTTAGACGAATACGAAGAATTCTTTGCCGAAGATAATGTCAACAGTGTTTTCATCAGAAATACGATTGACGTACATTTTGAAGGACAAATCGTTGAATCTTACGCTTATGAATTTAATCGTTCTGTTGAGGGGTTGAAAGAGATTGTTGGGGGGGATTTTATGAATAAATAATTTCAGTAAACAATAAACAGTTATCAGTAAACAAGGGTGAGGATTTTACAATTCTCACCCTTGTTTTTTGTGGTTTGGAGGGTAGTTTGGAAACAAGCAATAAATTTAGCCTAAACAAAGTTCCAAATACTGGAACTAATAGTATATTTGTATCATTATGAGAATAGTTGCAAAAAGCACTTTGAAAGAATTTTGGGAGATTTATATAGACTCTAAAACGGGTTTATTGAGTTGGTATGAAAAAATGAATAATGAAAATTATGATACTCCACAGGAAGTAATTGCAGATTTTAAAGGTGCTGACTATGTGGGCAATGAAAGAATCGTTTTTAATATCGCTAAAAATAAATTCAGGCTAATTGTCTCCTTCAACTACGAATTTAAAGCGTGTTGGATAAAATTTGTTGGCACTCACAAAGAGTATGACAAAATAGATGCTAAAACAGTAGAAAATCATTAAATCTTATGGAAAATTTTGAAATCAAACCAATAAAAAACGAAGCTGAATACAAGGAATCGTTTAAAAAATTGAATGAGGTTTGGGCTGCAAAACCCAATACCAAGGAAGGAGATATGTTAGAATTGCTTTTAATGGTGATTGAAAAATACGAAGCAGAACATTATCCCATGCCACAGCTTGACCCCATTGAGGCTATCAAGTATAAAATGGAAGAAAATAATCTTACACAAAAAGACTTGGTCAAATATTTTGGCACAAAATCAAGGGTTTCAGAAGTGTTAAACAGAAAAAAACCTTTGACTTTGAAAATGATAAAAACGCTTTATCAGAATTTTGGAATCCCAGCATCTACTTTATTGGCATATTAGTAGTTTTAGACGAATAAGTATTTGGAATAAATAAATTGATATTGTGTAGGGGCGTATCGCATACGCCCACATCTCGACTTTTTGGGCGTATGCGATACGCCCCTACGTCATGATGACAATATTTAATATTATTAATTAATTTGTTATTCTTACTTATGAAGAATATTTTGCCAACGACAACGTAAACAGTGTTTTCATCAGAAATACAATTAACGTTAACTTAGACGGGCAATCAGTAGAATCTTACGCTTACGAATTTAATCGTTCTGTGGAAGGGTTAAAGGAAATTGCAGGCGGGGATTTTATGGGGAGATAATTTCAGTAATCAGTCATCAGTAAACAAGGGTGAGGATTTTACAATTCTCACCCTTGTTTTTTGTGGTTTGGAGGGTAGTTTGGAAATTGTGGGTACTTACGCTATTCGACATAATCATTCGAAACATCTATGATAGAGTAAATTAAAATAAATTTATTCCTATAATACAAGAGTTGTATGTAACTTCAAAATATTAGTTCAATAAATAATTTCTTAGAAAAATCAAAAACACGATGAGCGAAAATAAACCTAATGACCAGTTGGATAAAGGAAACGAAAAATTTGTCTATCTAACCGAAAGTAGTTACAAACAATTGATAAACAATACTGATATAAAATCTTTTAATTTTGAAGATGCAATGGCAATATTCAAACAATATTATGACAATTGGAGATTTTACAAAATGTTCAATAAAAATGATATAAAATTTTTATATAAAAATTTTTCCTTACTATCGGGTGAAGAAAATAATATTTATTATCGTCAGGTAGAAGAAAGAAAAGATGATTTAGGCTACATTATTGAACTTAAAGGTAAATTAAAATACCATTTGAATCCAAATTGTGAGGGACTAAACCGAGGATTTAGGAACTTTATTATGCCAGCACCTATTACAAGAATAGAAGATGAATTTAGAAAAACTGAATTAGTAACCGAAATTAGGAATTGGTTTAAATCTAACAATTATACCATAGAAAGATATTTAAATAATGAAATCAATGACAAACTTCTAACTGAAACCTTCAACAAGTTCTTCCCTCTAAAATATAACATTGAGCAAATTATTATTAGCCAATCTTGCACACAATTTAAATGGTATACTGAAAAAAAATCAGATTCAGTTAAAATTGATAAAGAATTTGACATGAAAGATTTTCAAAATAATGTTAATGATATTATAAGAGAAAGGAATAATCTATGCAAACATAGTAATCAATTGTGGAATCTAAGTAAATATGATTTTTTACATTCAAAACCTATTACTGAAATAAAGAGTAGTCTCATAGATAGTATATCAAATAATTATTTAAAAGATGTTAATTTGACTTATTTAGAAAATATGGGATGGGAAAATATAATTACATTTTGGAAAGCACACTTAATTATAAAATATAAAGCAAGAAATGAGTTTATGAATTTATTAAAGTGGAAATTTAATCATAGACAAAATGCACTGTTAAATATCAAACTTGAGGATTATAATTTTGAGTGTTGCATAAAATGTCTTGATACCTCGCTAACACTGATTTTCAATCAGGGTTAGCGAGGTTAGCGTCTTTGACTCATTTATGATGCGTTAAAAACGCAAGACCATTACCACACCGATTAATAATTAGTGTATGCTGGACTAAATTATATTTAGCTGATTCCTTATTCTTAACCAAAGATAAATATGCAATTACGTGGCTTCTAATGGCATTTACAAGACCAATGGATACATCGTTTATCCTGATTTGTAATCAGGGGTCGGTAGAACCGCTCTATTTCATGTCACGGTATCCTCGCTTGACAATTTGTCATAACATCAATACAAATACTTGATTTTTAGTTAATTGCGAATAATATCTTCCAAATTTCCGCTTTAACAAGTTGTCTGGTAAGGATGCCACGGGGCGAAGCTACCTACTAAAAAAATAAATTTTACACGTTAGACATTTAAAATCATGAGTAAAATACAATCTATTATTGAGAATTTAAAATCAATAAATGTTCAAGAAGATAATGCAAGAGAAAGGATTGAAGAAATTTTAAAAAATGTAGGTGGTGTAGCATTTGTAGAAGTTACTTTGGACATAGGCAATGCATTCATTAGAGCCAGACCAAATAAAAGAATGGACAATGAGGAATATGAAACATTTATCAATTTTAGCGACTTAAATTTTAAACCACAGGCAGTAAATGAATGCTATCAAAGGGCAAGCACTCCAAACAAAACTATGTTTTATGGCGTTATAGTCCCTACTAAAATAATAGAAGGTGTAAACCCGAGATGTGTAGGAATGTTAGAAGCTCTTCCAAGTTTTAGAAATAAAACTTTACAAGGAATAAAAAAAATAACTTATGGGAAATGGACATTAATAAAGCCAATTAAGCTTTTAGCTATAATCCCTCGTGATAAGTTTATTGATGCAAGTAAATACCTCAAAGAATTAGATGAAGCATATCAAACATTTCTTTCAAATGCTGAGATAAATCTAAAAAACAAGTCTATTTCGTTTTTTGATTTTCTAGCAGAAAAGTTTTCTGAAGCAAATATTCAGGATCATAAAGACTATATGATTTCAGCGATTTATTCAGAAATTGTAACAAACAAAAGATTTGATGGTATAATGTATCCAAGTGTAAGAGCAGCAGGTAAGGGATTCAATGTTGCGATAACAGAAGAAACTGCACTAAAGAGCATAAAGTTAAGTGCAGCAGGAGAAAATTTCATTTATAAAAATAAGGGAAATACAAAAATATTTCCTCATTCCCGTGCAGAATTTATTGAAAATGAGAAAATAAAGTTCGTAAAAGATTCTAACTACAAATCAAAAGAAGAATGTCTAAAAGAATTAAACGTAATTTATTTACCAGAATTATAAAAGTATGAGTGTGCCTCGCTGACCCTGATTTGCAATCAGGGTCGTTTGGTTAAGCGTCTTTGACGTATTTATGTTGCGTTAAAAACGCAAGACCATTACCAAACCGATTTCAAATCGGTGTGAGCTGGGACTTCGGCTTGAAGCCGTAGAATAGTCGTTACTCGCCAGAAGCAAGCAACTGAATATTTAACAAATACTCTCAAATTCTCAGCAAAATGCTCATTCAAGAATATAATCCAAATTGGAAAAATGATTTTGAGGCAATCCATAAAGTTTTGCATGAAACACTATCCAATCATATTATTGCCATTGAACACATCGGAAGCACTTCTGTACCTCATCTGGCCGCAAAACACATTATTGATATTGACGTTATTTACGACAGGAATACCGATTTTGAAGCAATTAAAACACGTTTAGAGTCAATCGGGTATTTTCATAATGGCAATCAAGGCATTGAAAACAGAGAAGTTTTTAAACGAAGTAAGATAGTAAAAAATGAAGTTTTAGACAAAATAACTCACCATTTATACGTTTGTCCAAATGATAGCGAAGAACTACAAAGGCATATTTTATTCAGAGATTATCTACGGTCGGATGAAACGGCAAGAATCCAATATCAAAAGCTAAAATATGAAATTGCAGAAGCTATCAATCAAGACAAAAAGAAATATGCAGCACTGAAAGAATTGAAAGCGAAAGATTTTATTGATGGCATCATAGAAAGAGCAAAAATTGGCAAAGGTTATTAAAGCAGACAAAAATAGAACACAGATTTAACAGATTATTCTTGATTTTATCAGACTGTACGTCCCAGTGAAAATCTGTATTATCCGTGTCTGATTTTATCTTGCGACAAACTCTTTATGGTTCCGAAATCAAATATCTAAAGTGGGCAATATTTCCGACAAAACCCTCGCAAACCTTCCCTCCTCTTTTTGTAAAACCTCCTCAAAACTCAGCCATTTTACATCCTTAATAATTTGTTTTTCCATTTCGGGGTCGAAGCCAATTTGAATTTCGCCAGATTCGATTTTTACTTCATAAAATAACTCAATGGCATGAAGCGGAGGTTTTATAAATTCATTGATTTTGAGGAAATTACCAACAGAAATTATTGTATTCGTTTCTTCTAAAAACTCTCGTTTAAGACAATCCACAATAGTTTCGCCGAACTGTAAACCACCTCCTGGGGGCGACCAAAACTCTCCGCTTGCATTCATACCCGAATGATTTATCAAGAGAATTTTACCGTCTTCTACGCATATTCCGCATACTCGCACTCGAAGGTGATTTCCGTATTGGTTAATAATTTCTTGATTCATTTATTATTGAGTGAGTTAGTGAATGGTGATTTAGTGATTTAATTCACAAATCACCACTAATTAATTCACCACTACACAAATTGCATATTATGTAAATCAGCATACCAGCCGTCTTTACTTAAAAGTTCTTCGTGCGTACCTGATTCTTTAATTTCTCCTTTGTCCAAAACCAAAATTTTACTCGCATTTTGAATCGTTGAAAGTCTATGGGCAATTACAATAGCAGTACGTCCTTTCATCAATTTAGCAATGGCATTTTGTATCATTTCTTCGGTTTCTGTATCCACCGACGACGTTGCTTCATCCAACACAATTACCTTAGGATTATGCACCAATGCTCGCACAAAAGAAATCAATTGACGTTGTCCAACCGATAGCGTTGCACCACGCTCCATTACATTATAATCGTAGCCATCGGGCAATCTTTCGATAAATTCATGAGCCCCAACCAATTTTGCGGCTTCAATTACTTTTTCTCTCGTAATTCGCTTATCTCCTAAAGTAATGTTATACTCAATGGTATCCGAAAACAAGAAAACGTCCTGTAAAACGACCCCAATTTGCTTGCGAAGGCTATCCAATTCGTATTCTTGCAAATCAATATTGTCAATAAAAATCTTGCCTTTATTGATGTCATAAAAACGGCTTAAAAGATTCACCGTAGAAGATTTACCTGCCCCCGTTGCTCCTACCAAAGCAATCGTTTCACCTTCTTTTACGTGAAAAGAAATATCTTTCAGTACATATTCTTCGTCATTATACGCAAACCAAACATTTTCAAAACGAACATCCCCTTTCAAATTATCAGCCTTCACTTTTCCATCATTTACGGCATAATCTTCTGAATCTAAGAGCGTTAAAATTCTTTCCGTAGAAACAATTCCCATTTGGAGCGTATTAAAACGGTCAGCAAGAAAACGGATGGGTCGGAAAAACAAATTCATAAACATAATAAATGCCGTGAGCGTACCCAAAGTCATGTCATGAGCCAAAATTTGCTTTGACCCAAACCACACAATCAAACCCGTACCAGCCGCCAAAATAACGTCCGCCACAGGATAATAAACCGAATACGCCCAAATAGATTTAATATTAGCATCACGGTGTACTTCATTGATTTTCAAAAACTTATCATATTCTAACTTCTCCGCATTGAAAATCTGAACGATATTCATACCCGTAATGTGTTCCTGCACAAAAGAGTTGAGATTGGCAACGGCAAGCCTAACTTCATTGAAAGACTTTTTGATATATTCTTTGAAAATGTAGGTCGATGTTACCATAAAAGGTACGGTACAAAGGCAAATGAGCGTCAAACGCCAATCGGTATAAAGCATTACACCCGTAATCAAAACCAACTGTAAAATATCTCCTGCAATAGCCGCCAAACCCTCAGAGAATACGTCATTAAGCGTTTCAATATCCGAAACGGTACGAGTAACCAAACGCCCAATAGGTGTGTCATCAAAGAATTTTAAACGAAGACGGAGAATTTTGGCGTATAATTTCACCCGAATATCACGGATAACCGTTTGCCCAAGCCAACCTGCCATAAAGGCACTTACAAATTGAAGTAAGCCCTGCAAAAGCAAAACCCCAATCATTGCCAAAAGCATCAGAGCGAGTTTAGGGTAATTGCCCGAAGAGATATAATTATCTATCGTATAACGAATCAACAGAGGATTCAGTGGCACAACGCACGCTGAAACCATAATAAGTGTCACTAACGACCAAAATCTTAAACGATAAGGTTTAAGAAAACTATAAATTCTACTGAGTATTTGAACGTCAAATATTTGACCGCTTTTTTCTTCTTTTTTCAATTTGAGCAATAATTGGTTTGTCTTCTCAAAATTAACATAAGAAAATTAGAAATGGTTTGGAATGCTGGAATAACATAGAAATCAAAAAGTCCTTATGAATAAAATTGAGAAAATAGCTACCTTAAAATTCCTCTTCGGCGACGAGAAACGGGTAGTATGTCACCATTTATCAATACAACAAAACTTCGTCCGCTTTTCAAAACAAATTTTTTATTGACCAAATGTTTCCGACTAATTCTAATAAATTTTTCAGAATCAACTTGGTTTTCGATAAAAAGTAAAGTTTTAGAGAGCAATTTTTGTTTCCCTGAAACAAGATGGATATAAGTATAATTTATATCTCCTTCAAAATAAAGCACTTCATTCGCAAAAAGTATTGTCCGTTTGCCCAATACATAAGGATTTCCGAAAAGATTAGTAGTAGCAGTTTGCATAGATTTGTATGGGTTGAGTTTCAACTATAATTTATACAGTAAAATTGCGAATAAGCATAACTAAAAATCAAGGGGAGAAATACGGAATCTGTTACCGTATTTTTACGGTATTTTTTGACAAGTGCCTTATTTTATGAGAATTACGACCATATAATAAGATTTGATTGTGAAATTGAGAAATAATTTTTAGGTTTAGGAGATAAAAAATACTTCCATTTTAAACCCCTAATCGTTATGTTAGATTTCTGTGACCCTCAAAAACAACATCCTATTGGAGGAATCATTTCTTCGAATGAAACTCGTCTTTCTCAGACTATTACAAAGTTTTCAAATACCTTTCAAACACAATTGGGTTTCCCTGACGGACATACCTTTTTTTATGATTTTGGAACAACAATTATTTCAGAGTTATTAAAACAACCTGATTGTATTGGAATACGAATTTACCCAGGATTAGATGAAAATGATAGATTAACAATGTCAGTGATTGGCATAACTCTTGGTAGTATTAACACCACTAACACGTTAGATTCGAACGAAAAACAACTAATGAAAGTTGAAGCTCTTCAAACAGGTGAAATCGATGAAAATATAATTTGTTGTTGTCCAAGAAATGGGAAGTAACTATTTCTAATTCACTCCAATCGTCATGGCAAAAGAACCTGAGTAGTTATTTGCTTAAAACTGGTTCTATTAATTGTTTAGAATTAATAAATTGATATTGTGTAAGGGCGTATCTAATACCAATGCTGTCAATTTAAGGGCTTTTGAATTGTTCCAAAATTGAGACAATTCCAGTTTCAACGCTGTCAGGGTTCAAAACCCTGACAGCGTTAGACAAATAAATTTATTAAGTTGACAGCATTGGTATGCGATACGTCCCTACGACATGACGACAATATTTATAATATCAATTTATTTGTTCTTCTTGCTTACTATGTATTATTGCTATAACTTATTTTGAATTAATCAATTGCAGTATTAAACTAATTTTAACGAATACTTACTTCGAAACAGTTTTGAGTTTAATTGGAATGAATTAAACTTAAAACTGCTTCAGAAGCAACATTTATTCATCCTAAATGATTAATAATATTTTTATCTGTTTTTATTTCATATCACTGATAACTGCAAATATTATAGGAATTCTCAACATCAAAAAGTTAAAGGAAACTCTTAAATTTTTACCAGTCTATCTGATGCTTACATTATTGGTTGACTTGTGTTCAGAATATATTGATTATTTTGGAGAGAACTGCCAATACGTATATATCATCTTTGCCCCTATCGAATACTTTTTTATCTCATTTTTTTTCTATCAGTATATTAATAATCAAACCATAAAGTATGGAATAATTTTCTCTCAAATTTTTTATTTCCTTATTTGTTTATGGTATTTTTTCATTTTAGGCTTTACCAAACATTACTTTATATTTAATCTAAGAGGCTTTTTCATTATCATTATTACTTTGCTCTATTTTAAAGAATTATACAGCACAAAAGAAGTAATAAACCTAAAAAACGAATCAATATTTTGGATAGGTATTGGCAACTTGTTTTTCTGGACAGGAACATTCTTTACAGTAGCTTTAATAACTCCAATTAGAAATATTGATCCTCAAATGGGAGATTTATTATATTCTATTAACCCGATATTAAACATCTTTTTATATTCTATGTTTACAAAAGCAATTTTATGCAACAAACAAGTTTACCAATAGTTATTACGGTTGTTTTAGGCACCTTAATTTTTATTAGTTTGGCTCTTTTTGTGGTATTGTTTCTATCTTTTTTTTATAAAAAGCAAACGCAAAACCTCCAAGAAAAGCAAGCCCTAAAAACAGCTTACGACCAAGAAATTCTAAAATCTCAGATAGAGGTACAAAATCAAACGCTTCAGCACATTGGTCAGGAATTGCACGATAATATAGGGCAGTTGCTTTCGGTAGCAAAGATAAATTTGAATGTTTTGGAAGAATCAGACAATATTGAACACGAATCTATCAAACAAACAAATGAAATTATCACTCAGTCAATCAATGACTTACGAGCTTTAACTAAAAGCCTCGATGGTGATTTTGTACATGATTTTGGTTTGGAAGAAAGTATCTCACATGAGTTACAACGTATTCGCAAAACGAAACGATTTCAAACCGAAATTTCGGTATTAGGTGAAAAACGAAAATTAGGTTACGAACGAGAAATTGTTCTTTTTAGAATTGTGCAAGAAGTTTTGAATAATGCCATCAAACATTCCAAAGCCAAGAAAATCAACATTACACTTCATTATTTTTCCAATAATTTTGAATTATCCGCAACAGACAATGGTAAAGGATTTGACATTTCAGCCATTGAAACCAACAACATCAATTCATCAGGTGCAGGTTTACGGAATATCCAAAGACGGATGGACTTAATTGGTGGACAATGTAAAATTAATTCTGTTTTAGGAGAAGGAACACAAATCCTTCTAAAGTTGTGAGTTAGAAAATTCAAATGATTGTATTCACCACTTTCCGTTCTAATGAAATATAAAATAGTAATCGCAGATGACCACGCATTGGTTGCCAAAGCTTTAGCAGGACTAATCCAACGAATGGATAACTATGAAGTCATGTACGAAGTAGAAAATGGAGTAGAATTAATACAACAATTCAAGCTTCATTTAATTCCTGACATTGTACTTTTGGATATTAATATGCCTGAAATGGATGGTTATGAAACAGCTTTATGGCTCAAAAACAACTACCCCGATGTCAAAGTCTTAGCACTTTCTATGTATGATAAAGAAGAAGCAATTGTGGAAATGTTGAGAAATGGAGCAAAGGGATACCTATTAAAAGGATGTCGTCCTTCAGAATTAACCTTAGCTTTAGATTCCATTATTCAAAAGGGATTTTATTATACCGAATACATTACAGACAAACTACTCAAAAGCTTAAACCCAGAACAAGTTAAAAATCCCCTATTAGAATTAGGCTTAAATGACCGTGAACTTGAATTCATCAAAATGGCTTGTACAGAATTAACCTATACAGAAATCGCAAATAAAATGTGTTGTAGCCCACGAACAATTGATGGATATAGAGAACAGGTTTTTCAAAAAATAAGTGTAAAATCCAGAGTTGGTCTTGCCGTTGAAGCCATCAGATTAGGCATCGTTGTATTATAAACATTCGGAGTTTGTCGGAGAATAAAGATAGACCACAAACTGTACTTATTCAACGGATTAATATGGATAAATTGAAAGAAAAATCATAACTCACTTGGGGGTATTTATCTGTTTCATCAATAGTCTAATTTTGTCCTGCGACAAATAGTTGATAATTCCGTAAACATTTTTATCAATCAAAGTAATAGCATTCCAAAATCAAAACTGATTATTTCAACGACAACCACGCTCTTTAAATTATCAATATGCGTATAAAACATCACAAACAAGTCCGTTTTATACCACAAAAAGCGAAAGCTTCTTACCCCCTCATTTTCTCAATCCCAAAAAAGTATAACATTTCAGCACGAAAATTTCTTTAAATCATGGAATTGTTAAATTTCTTCCATAATTTTGCACCCGAAAATATAGAGTGTTTTAGCAAATGAGGTATCAAAATATGAGAAATCAATATTTTTCACTTTTCAATACTTCAATCCTGTTAAAATTCTCTATTCACTGAAAAAAATCACAAAACAATAATAATAATGGCATCAGTCAGACCAGATGAAGTGTCAGCCATTTTGAGAGAACAACTCTCAGGAGCGAAATCAGAGGCTGAACTCCAAGAAGTAGGTACCGTATTGCAAATCGGTGATGGTGTAGCCCGTATCTACGGACTCACTAAAGTACAAGCGGGTGAATTACTCGTTTTTGATAATGGCCTTAGAGCCTTAGCATTGAACCTCGAAGAAGATAACGTAGGGGCAGTATTGTTAGGAGATGCAAAAGGCGTTAAAGAAGGCGATACCGTAAAACGTACTGACGAAATTGCATCAATCAAAGTTGGTGACGGTATCTGCGGTCGTGTAGTTAACACGCTTGGTGAACCAATCGATGGTAACGGACCTATCGCAGGAGACTTGTACGATATGCCAATGGAACGTAAAGCTCCAGGGGTAATCTTCCGTCAACCTGTAACAGAACCATTACAAACAGGTATCAAAGCGATTGACGCAATGATTCCAGTAGGTCGTGGACAACGTGAATTGGTTATTGGTGACCGTCAAACTGGTAAAACTACCGTTTGTATTGACACTATCATCAACCAAAAAGAGTTTTATGACGCAGGCAAGCCAGTTTACTGTATTTATGTAGCCTGTGGACAGAAAGCATCTACAATCAAGCAAATCGAGCAAACGCTTCGTAAAGCTGGTGCGATGGATTACACTGTAATCGTTGCGGCATCTTCTTCAGACCCTGCTCCAATGCAATTCTTTGCTCCGTTTACGGGTGCGGCTATCGGTGAATTCTTCCGTGATACAGGTCGTTCAGCATTGATTATTTATGACGATTTATCGAAACAAGCGGTTTCTTACCGTGAAGTTTCTCTTCTTCTTCGTCGTCCTCCAGGACGTGAAGCATATCCAGGAGACGTTTTCTATCTTCACAGTCGTTTATTAGAACGTGCTGCAAAGATTAACACTTCTGACGAGATTGCAAGAAACATGAATGACCTTCCAGAATCTATCAAGCATTTGGTAAAAGGTGGTGGTTCATTGACAGCCCTTCCAATCATCGAAACACAAGCGGGTGACGTTTCTGCTTATATCCCGACTAACGTAATCTCAATTACTGACGGTCAGATATTCTTAGAATCAAACCTTTTCAACGCAGGTATTCGTCCAGCAATCAACGTAGGTATCTCGGTATCACGTGTGGGTGGTAACGCTCAGATTAAATCAATGAAAAAAGTAGCAGGTACTTTGAAACTTGACCAAGCACAATTCCGTGAATTGGAAGCGTTTGCTAAGTTTGGTTCAGACCTTGATGCTTCTACTAAATTGACTATCGAGCGTGGTAAGCGTAACCTTGAAATGTTGAAACAACAAAACGGTCAGCCTCAACGTGTTGAAGACCAAGTTGCGATGATTTTCCTTTCAACAAAAGGTCTTTTAGATAATGTAGCAGTAAGTAAAGTTCGTGAGTTTGAAAAAGACTTCGTAAACGTAATGAACGCTACGCAAAAATCAACAATGGAAGCCTTGAAAGCAGGTAAATTTGATGATTCTTTAACTGACGTTTTAACGAAAGTATCAAAAGAAGTAGCTCCTAAATATGCTTAATTTTAGGTATGAGTTATAAGGTATAAATTATAAGGTGTTATCACCGATAATTTGTACCTTATAATTTACAATCGAATTATGAAGTCAAGAGTATGAAAATATGAAATTGAGCAAATACCAGTAATGGCAATTATCTCAAAACTCATAACTCATCGCTCATAACTAAAACAAACATGGCCTCATTAAAAGAAGTCCGTAACCGAATAGTATCGGTAAATTCAACTCAGCAAATAACCAAAGCCATGAAAATGGTTTCGGCAGCAAAGCTTCGTCGTGCAACAGATGCCATTACTCAAATGCGTCCTTACTCGCAGAAGTTAACTGAAATGATTGCCACAGTTTCGGCAAATGCTGAAGGTGCTAAAGATAATCCATATACAAAAGTACGTCCAGTAAATAATGTATTAATCATTACTGTTACTTCTGACCGTGGTTTGTGTGGAGCATTCAATGCCAATGTAGGGAAAGCGGTAGTTAATCTTATTAACGAAAAATATGCTTCTCAACAAGCCGCTGGTAATGTAGAAATTATGGCTATCGGTAAGAAAGGAGGAGAATATCTTTCTCGTCGTGGTTATAATGTTAATACAAAATATGCTGATATTTTTACTCGTTTAAGCTTTACTTCAGTTCGTGAAGCCGCAGAAGAAGCCATGACTGGTTTTGAAAATGGCAAATATGATACCGTAGAAGTTGTGTACAATGAATTTAAAAACGTTGCGACTCAAATTTTAAGAGCAGAGCAATTGTTGCCAATCATTGAGAAACAAGAAGAGAAAGTAAAAGTATCAAGTGTTGATTATATTTTTGAACCATCAGAAGAAGAAATTATCAACGAATTATTACCAAAAGCATTGAAATTGCAAGTTTACAAAGCTGTTTTAGAATCTAATGCTTCAGAACACGGAGCAAGAATGACAGCAATGGATAAAGCAACTGATAACGCTGGCGAATTAATTAAAGAATTGAAATTACAATACAACCGTTCACGTCAGGCAGCTATTACCAACGAAATCCTCGAAATCGTTGGTGGTGCAGAAGCATTGGCAGCAGCATAGTATTAAAGAATATTCTTCAAAAGGCTTTCCAAGAAATTGGAAAGCCTTTTTTGTTTGTTTTAGGCTCATTCCCTAATTTTCATCTACCGCATCCTAAAAAATGATTTGATAATTTCAAAAAATTATGTTATTTCAGCAAATTTTTATCACTAAACACAAAATGAAAACTGCTATAATTATTATCAATATTATCTTTTTACTAATATTGATTCCTTCGGTAATGAGTGCAATCATGTCACCGATGATGTTTGATTCACCAGGCTCTGAAAAATCTTCCAAAACATGGATTCTATTTAGCTGCATGATTGTATTGCCAATTCTAATTGTTATTGCTCAAATAATTTCTTGGATAGCATTTTTTAAGAAAAACTATGTCTTGGCAATAACCATCAATGCCTTACCCACCATTGACATCCTTCTCATTGGATTGATTTTCTTTATTATAGGCAGTTTTACTGAATAATTACACACAAGCACACAATTACAAACCATGAATTCACCCAAAATTGGCGGGTATCGTTTGCCTGCCAAAGCTCCTGCAAGTATCAATAAATACAAGGCAAATAACAAAATAGACAAACTTCCTCCAAAAGTAGATTTACGAAAATTCATGACTGCCGTTGAAGAGCAAGTCGGTAATAGTTGCGTAGCCAATGCTCTTGCTGGTGCGTATGAGTATCTAACAAAAAGAGAATTAGAAGATGATACCGACGTTAGCCGACTATTTGTATATTATAATGCTCGATATTTAGACGATATGCACCAAGAAGATGCTGGCTCATATATGGAAACTGCCATTAACGGTTTGAAAGAATATGGTGCGTGTTCAGAAAGCAACTGGCCAAATGAAGATGATTTAATATTGGAAGAACCCAATTCAGAAGCATATTCAGAAGCAGAAAGTTTTAAAATCATAGATTCAAAACATTTAGAAACAGATTTAATGGTTTGGAAAAGTGCTTTAGCGGAAGGTTATCCAATTGCTTTTGCTCTGAATACTTTTGACTCTTTTGATGATGCCTGTAACAATAAAGGACGTGTGCCAATGCCCAAAAAATCGGAGAAAACTCGTGATACTCATGGTTGGCACGCAATGTTGGCGGTTGGTTATTCTGACCCTGACAAGGTTTTTATTGTTAGAAATTCTTGGGGAGAAGAGTGGGGCGATAAAGGATATTGCTATATTCCCTACGCCTATGTAATTCACGATGAATATAATGGACATGATTCTTGGATTATTAAGGCAATCGACGAGTCTAATTATGGAGAAGAGGTTTGGGATGAAGACGAAAGTTCTTCATTTACCGATGAGGAATCAACCGTGATTGAAGATTTTTATTTACTCACTGAAGACCCTGACGGTTTTATTGAGGATTTAGAAGCATTATTAGAAGAATACACAGAATCAGAAGAAGGCTATTATTTCGACTATGAAGTATCAGAAGAAGATGAAGACGGGAATTGTGAAATTTCTATGAATGATTTTTATCTTGATACTGAAGACGAAGATGGATTCCTTGAAGCTCTTGAAGAACTCTGTATCGAATATGCTGTTGATGATGAAGAATATGATTATCAAGTTTCAGGATATGAGGAAGAAGAAGAGGAGGAAGAAGAGGAAGAATCTCCTAAAAAACGAAAACGCTAAAGATACAATAAGATACCTTCGACTGAAAGCTGAAGGTATTTTTTGTTGAAGGAAACTATTAGTATTTTTACGACGTTTTCAAACTAAATCAGGCAAAATTTAAACGCTCATTTTGCCGATATTCAAACAAAACATATTATATGAAAAAATTATTTTACGCAATCATTGCGACTGTATTAGTAAGCTTCGGTGTAAATGCTCAAGGAATCAAAACCCCAGCACCAAGTCCAACCCAAACTATCAAGCAAGATTTTGCCTTATCTTCAATCGAAATCGTTTATTCTCGTCCAAATATTAAAGGACGTACTGTTTTTGGAGATTTAGCACCTTTCGGGAAATTATGGAGAACAGGTGCCAATGCGGCAACCAGAATTACTTTCGGCGAAGATGTTAAAGTTGGTGGAGTTGCTGTTAAAGCAGGAACTTATGTGCTTTATTCTATTCCAAACAAAGATGAGTGGGAAGTTATCCTTAATAAAGGTCTCAACAATTGGGGAATTGATGGCTACAAAGCAGACGAAGATGTTGCTAAATTTAAAGTAAAACCTATGACTTTACCAACGTCGGTAGAGACTTTTACCATGCAAATTACCAATGTTATGCCTGCAAGTGCTGATATTCAAGTGATGTGGGAAAAAACAGCTATTGCTATTCCAGTTGTGGCAGATATTGATGCTAAGATTGCCAAATCAATTGAATCAGCAATGACAGTTGATAATCGTCCGTATTTTCAAGCGGCAAGTTATTATTTTGAAACAGGAAAAGACCTTTCAAAAGCTTTAACTTGGGCTGACAAGGCTATCGAATTAAATCCTAAAGCATTCTGGATTATTCACTTAAAAGCTAAAATTCAAGCAAAATTAGGTGATAAAGCATCAGCAATTGCAACAGCAAATAAATCTATCGAATCAGCTAAAGAAGCTAAAAACGATGATTATGTAGCTTTAAATGAGAAATTAATTGCTTCGTTGAAATAATTAATATTTATGTCTGAACCAAGATTGATTTGATTAAAGAATTTTAAGATTTAATCAAATCAGTCTTAGTTCAGAGATAAAAAACCCTAAAATCAAATAATCAAATCAGCCTTAGTTCTGAAATAAAAAATTCTAAAACCAAATAATCAAATCAATCTCAGTTCAAACATAAAAACCAAATAATCAAATCAATCTCAGTTCAGACGGTTATCTACAAAATTTGCATTTCCCAGAAATTACTCACATCTTTGCACCACCAAAATTTAAACGGCAGCACAAAGCCATAGTAATCATGAAGTTAAGACATACTTTCTGCTAAAAAGCTCCTCTCGGTTTCTGCAAAATCCAAATCATGGACAAGCCCCCGATGGGCAAATCAATTTATTATCAATTTCTCATACATTTTATTGGCGTATTTCATAAACATAAAATCATTATATGTATTTTTGAGTAAATACATTTGTGCTTTTGCGTGTATATCCTAATAATATTTAATATCATGACTGGTTATTAATCTGTTAGAATAATTTTCATACTTCTATCAAACCATCAATTAATAACCACTCACATTCAGAAAAAAATGTCAATTCAACCTAAAATAAATATAAATCTCGAAGAGATAAACACAAAAAAACAACGTCTTGAAACCATTAAGACAGAGTTGAAACGTGAATTTATCGGTATCGACTACATCATTGACGAGTTAGTTGATTATATACAAATTTGGTATTTGATGCCTGAAATTCTGACCCGCCCCATTATTGTCAATTTGTGGGGAATGACAGGTGTTGGAAAAACGGATTTAATCCGAAAGTTGGTTTCAAAATTAGAATATCAAGACCGATTTGTAGAAGTTGAACTTTCAAATGGCGAAAGCACTTGGAATAGTAATGTTTCTTCCATTTTAGAAACGAATGGTGTAAATGATGCTAAACCAGCTATCGTTTTATTTGATGAAATTCAGCGTTTTTATACAATAGATTCAGAAGGAAAACCGCTTTTAAATACTCGTTTCCAAGATTTTTGGGAATTATTATCTGATGGAAAATTGGCAAAACGAGATGCCAAAGAATCCATTGACGACTATCTTCAACGTTATTTGTATGCAGCAATGCAACGACAAAAACGGAAGCAAAAGCTAAAAGATGCCCCACCAATGCCACCCGACCCGATGAATCCGATGGGTGGGAATTATGACGAAGAAGAAGCAACCGTTGGCGTTTGGGAAGCTCAAAGTTTGAAAAAGATTTTTGATTTAAAAGAAAGTGTATCAGAAATTGCGGAAATGCGTGAGGAAGATGTCCTGATGATGATGCAACAAACTCGTGAGAAAAAGAAGGTTTATGAACCCATCAATCATGCGAAAACCCTGATTATCATCTCTGGAAATTTGGACGAAGCCTATTCAATGGCAAATGAAACGGGCGAAACCGACATTGAAGCCGATATTTTTAGAGCTTATACCGAAAAAATTACAATTGTTGATATAAAAAATGCCCTTTCTCGGAAATTCAAACCCGAACAAGTAGCTCGTTTTGGCAATATTCACCTGATTTATAAGTCTTTACGAAAAGGAGATTTTGAAAATTTAATTAAAGAAGAAATTCTCAAAATTGTCAAAAAGAACAAAGAACATTTTGGTATTGATATAGAAATTACGGGAAATCTTAATCAATTAATTTATCAAAACGGTGTATTTCCAGTACAAGGAGTTCGTCCTGTTTTTTCGAGTATAACTGATATTGTTGAAGCCAATTTATCAAAATTATTGTTTGAAGCTTTCATGGGAAATCTCATGCACATTGCAATGGACTATGATTTTGACAGAAAGAAAATTGTCGCACAATTAGCTGGCAAAAAGACTATTGAATTAGATTACGTTGGTAAAATCGACCAAATTCGTCAAGATAATTCACCCGATATGGTGGCAAATATTGCCGTTCATGAATCTGGTCACGCTATTGCTTACGGAATTTTGTTAGGACTCGCTCCTCTTCAATTGAAATCAAGAGTTGCCTCACGTTATGCACAAGGATTTGCCTTTCCGCATTTAATTCATTTGTCTAAAGAAAATATCATCAATAAAATTAAGATATTTTTAGCAGGAGGAATTGCAGAGGAAATGATTTTTGGCGAAGAAAAAGCGACTATTTCTCGCTCATTCGACCGTGAAGAAGCCACTTCCATGATAATGGAATACATTCGCAAATACGGTTTCGATAAAAATTATCAAGCCTATTATGCACATTCTGGACCTTATAGCATGGATTTGAGCGTAACAGATTGGGCTATTGAAAGAATGATTAGAGATTTGACGAACGAAACGAAAGAACTCTTAGAAAAAAACCAAGATTTTTTGGTTTTCTTATCCAAAGAATTAGCTCAAAAAGGCAGTTTAAAACCTGTGGAAGTTGTAAAAATCGCCGAGCAATTTGGTCATAAATTTGAAGTAAAGGAAGAGAATTATTTGCATTTAGCCAATTATGAGGGGATTTTGAATCAGTCGTAAAAGCTTAAACACATTAGAAATCATGAATATATAATATCAAAGTCAAAACTTAACTTTTTAGATAGATAAAGGTTATTTTACAAAAATATGTTTTATACTGAAGATTATTTTCAGTAATCGTTTACCAAAAATCAGAGCTAAGTGTTCTAAAACAAATAGCTACAATTATATGCACAGTACAGAAGAACAAAAAGAAACAGCGGTGTTGGTAGCTGTACAAACACAGAAACAAACCGCAGAACAAACTAAAGAATATTTAGACGAATTAGCTTTCCTTGCCGATACTTCACAAATTGAAACGCTTTATACTTTTACTCAAAAATTAGAAAAGCCAGAAAATAGAACGTATGTTGGAAAGGGAAAATTACAGGATATTATTGCTTTTGTAATCGACCAAGATGTAGATATGGTCATTTTTGATGACGATTTATCCCCGATTCAAATCAGAAATATTGAAACAGAATTCGCTAAATTTCAAAAAGAAGTCAAAATTCTTGACCGTAGCTTACTGATTCTCAACATCTTTGCGATGAGAGCCCAAACGGTACAAGCTCGTACACAAGTGGAGTTGGCTCAACAACAATACATTTTACCAAGATTAACCCGAATGTGGTCGCACCTTTCCAAACAACGTGGTGGTGTGGGTATGCGTGGACCAGGTGAAAAGGAATTGGAAACTGACCGTCGTATTGCAAATGACCGTATTTCATTCTTGAAAGAAAAGTTGAAACAGATTGATAAACAGGCATTTACACAACGTAAAAACCGTGACAAAATGGTGCGTGTTTCCTTAGTGGGTTATACCAACGTGGGCAAATCTACCTTGATGAGAAGATTAGCAAAGGCGGATGTTTTTGCAGAAAATAAACTCTTCGCAACGGTAGATGCAACAGTTAGAAAAGTAACTTTCGAGACGATTCCATTTTTACTTTCTGATACCGTGGGATTTATTCGTAAATTACCTACCATGTTAATTGAGTCTTTCAAATCGACGTTAGATGAAGTTAGAGAAGCAGATATTTTACTCCATGTTGTTGATATTTCACATCCAAATTATCAAGAACATATTGATGTAGTAAACTCAACCTTAGCTGATATTGGTGCAGCAGACAAACCTACTATATTGGTTTTCAACAAGATAGACTTATATTCGACCGAAGAAGTTGAAATTCATGATTGGCAAATTGGCTCGGGCGATGAACCTGTAAATCAGCAAATCAGAATTCAAAAAGTTACGGAGTTTTTGAAAAATTCGTTTATGAATTTACCACAACCAACAACTGTTTTTATTTCGGCAGAACAAAAGGAAAATATCGACGAGTTAAGAGATGCGATTTTAGCATTGGTAAAAGACAGACACATTCAGATTTTTCCTAACTGGCTGAATGAAGAAGAGTTTTCAGTTACTAATAATCAGTAATATCAGTTATCAGTTATCAGTTATCAGTTATCAGTTATCAGTTATCAGTTATCGAAAACAGAAACCTTGAAAGAAGAGTTCTCTTTATGTATTTGATTTTAAACAAGTTTTCAAGAAATTTGTATTCTAAAATTACTGGCAAATAGTTACTGTTAACTGTTAACTGATAACTGTTTACTGAAAAGGCACCATAGTTCAACGGATAGAATATTGCTCCACAACGGAACATTTCCTAAACGTTTGATGCGAGCGAGCGGCGTTCCGCTTCGATTCTCAAATTACTGTTAACTGATAACTGTTTACTGAAAAGGCACCATAGTTCAACGGATAGAATAGGCGTTTCCTAAACGTTCGATGTGGGTTCGATTCCCGCTGGAGCCACTTTTTATGTACCACGATTCTCCAGAATCGTATTTTAAATATTTTAAACATTATTTTAACATTTGGGAGAATAATAGACCATTAAAATTACCTCTTTTGCAAACCATATCTATTGCCCTCTGTACATACAATGGTTCTCGATTTTTACGAGAGCAACTTCAAAGTTTAGCCAATCAAACTTTATTGCCAACTGAGGTAATTATTACTGATGACTGCTCGACAGATAACACTTCTGAAATTATCAAAGAATTTGAGAATGTACTAAATATCAAATTTTTCAAAAATGATACTTCCTTAAAAGTTACCAAGAATTTTGAGCGAGCTATCTCAATTTGTTCAGGAGATATTATCTTGATGTGCGACCAAGACGATTTGTGGCATGCTGATAAATTGGCTAAAATCCACCAATATTTCCAAAACAATACTGATAAAGTAGCCGTTTTTTCTGATGCCGAATTGGTTGATGAAAAAGGTGAAAGTCTTGGAAATAACTTTTGGTCAGTTGTACGTTTTCATGAATGGCAAAGGCAACAATGGAAAAATGGACAGGAAATCGAAATACTATTGGCTGGAAATCGTTCAGCGGGTTGTATGATGGGTTTTAGGAAAGAATTAATTGAAAAAATCATTCCTTTTCCAATGCATATTCCCGAAATGATTCATGATAATTGGATTACGATAATGGCGGCAATGTTGGATAAAATTGGCATTATTGAAGAACGTTTAATCTCTTATCGTCAGCATAGTTTTCAACAAATTGGTACTCGTCCGAAAGAAAGTGGCAAAGCAATTAGTCTAAAAGACAGATTTTCTCGACCAAGAGCCGAAAAACTTGCCCCATTCTTAGCAAAAAGCGACTATTTTTGTACTTTGAAAAAAGCCTTAACGGAAAGAATTGACGAAAATAATCCTAATTTCAAGCAATTAGACCGAATTATCAATTTCTTCGAAGTTCGTGGGTCACTTTCTCCTTTTCATTTAGCCCGACTATTTCCTGTGCTAAAGTTATTATTATCAGGCGATTATCATCTTTATAAAGACCAAGAAGCTTCTTGGAAAGCTCCTTTTGTAGCGGCAATTGGTGATTTATTAGAGTAGAAAAAATATAGAATGAAATTAATATACACAGTCTGTACGGCAAATTATTTGTATCAAGCCCTCACAATGGGCGAATCTTTACAAAAATCAAATCCTGATTATGAATTAATGATTGGTTTGGTGGACGAAATTCCTGTAACAGATTTTGAGATTCCGTACAAAATAATTCCAATTTCGGAAGTTCAAGAGGTTAATTTAGCAGGATTCAAAGGTGAATATACCGTGATGGAAGTCGCAACGGCTTGCAAACCTATTTTTGGGCTTTATCTCTTTGAAAAATATCCTGATTTAGATAAACTAATATATTTCGATACCGATTTGTGGGTATTAGAAAGTGTTGAGCCTATCATCAAAAACTTAGATACTTTTGATATTATTCTTACACCACACATTACGCAACCCATTGATTTACAGGAACAATGGAATGAAAAACAATTCCTCAACGCTGGACTTTACAATACGGGATTTGTGGGAATGAAGCGTTCAGAAAACACCTTCAAATTTTTGAATTGGTGGAAGACTCATTTGAAAGATTACGGTTATTATGATTTCTGTAATGGCATGGGAATTGACCAATTATGCGTCAACTTTGCTCCTGTTTTTTACGAAAAAGTTCTGATAGAATATAGCCCTGCATATAACCTTGCTTACTGGAATTTACATGAAAGAAAAGTAGAATTTGTCGATGGGAAGTATGTGATGAACGGAAAAGAAAATCTACTATTTTTCCATTTTAGCGGTTATAGTCCAGAAAAACCAGAATTACTTTCGAGACATATAAAAACCTCAAAAACAAGCAATTACCCTGTATTAAAGAGTTTATTCAAAACTTATAATTCGGCTTTATTGAAGAATCATTATCAGTTTTTCAAGAACGTAATTCCTGCTTACGGAAAATACAATCCACCCAAAAAAGAGAAGAATATCGTGTTTAGATTGATTGAAAAAGCAGCTTGGAAGGCAATCAATTTTATTGATAATTTTAAAAAATGAAGACAAGGCAATTAATTGTAGAGGATTTTAAAAATAATTAATTGTAGATGAGGATTGTTAAAATGGAGACAAGGCAATTAATTGTAGTGAGGATTGTTAAAATGGAGACAAGGCAATTAATTGTAGATGAGGATTGTTAAAAATGGAGACAAGGCAATTAATTGTAGTGAGGATTTTTAAAATGGAGACAAGGCAATTAATTGTAGTGATGGTTTTTAAAATGGAGACAAGGCAATTAATTGTAGTGAGGATTTTTAAAATGGAGACAAGGCAATTAATTGTAGTGAGGATTTTTAAAATGGAGACAAGGCAATTAATTGTAGTGAGGATTTTTAAAATGGAGACAAGGCTGTGCCTTGTCTCTACCAAGAATAAATTAATTATCCTCTTACCAATGCCTTATTAATATCACTCGCTAACGAAGGACCAGCGTAAATAAATCCTGTGTAAATCTGAACTAACGACGCTCCCGCTTTTAGTTTTTCAATCGCATCTTCTGCCGTATGAATCCCTCCTACGCCAATAATTGGGAATGATTTATTCGATTTTTCTGACAAATATTTAATCACTTCTGTTGAACGTTTGGTAACTGGCTTTCCACTTAATCCACCCATTTCTTGCACTAAATTTTGGTCAGATTTTAGGCCTTCTCTCGAAATTGTTGTGTTAGTTGCAATAACTCCCGCAATTTTTGTTTCTTGTACTATTTCAACAATGTCGTCTAATTGAGACTCCGTTAAATCTGGAGCAATTTTAAGCAAAATTGGCTTTTGCTTCACCTTCTTTATATTCTCATTTTGAAGGGTTTGCAGAAGATTCTTCAAAGGCTCTTTTTCTTGTAAAGCTCTCAAATTTGGTGTATTTGGTGAACTTACATTGACTACAAAATAATCTACGTAATCAAACAACTCGTGAAAACAGATTAAATAATCATCCACTGCGTTTTCGTTGGGCGTTACTTTATTTTTACCAATATTTCCACCTACCAAAATATTACTATTCCGTGCTTTCAATTTTTCTACTGCTACCTTTACACCGTCATTATTAAAGCCCATTCGGTTGATAATAGCTTGGTCAGGTTTTAGTCTAAAAAGACGTGGTTTGTCATTTCCTGGTTGACCTTTTGGTGTAAGCGTTCCGATTTCGATAAAGCCAAAACCTAAATTTGAAAATTCATCAATCATCAAGGCATTTTTATCAAAACCTGCGGCTAAACCTACTGGATTTTTAAACTTTAGTCCAAAAACTTCACGTTCTAAACTTGGATGTTCGTAATGATAAATGGCTCTAAATATTTGCGGAACAAACGGAATTTTGAATAAAAACTTAATTAAGTCGAAAGTAACATAATGAGCTTTTTCAGCATCAAGCTTAAACAGAAGGGGTTGGAGAATGTATTTGTACATTTTTTTAGAAAATAGAGTTGTGAAATTATACCAAAACTCTGTTATAAATGATTGAGTTACAAATTTACGAAAACCAAAAATGAAAAACCCTGCAAACACTAAAATGCTTGCAGGGTTTTTCATTTATTTGAAATAGAAAATTGATATTTACTTATTTTTTACCAGGTTTCTTAAAAATAGTTTCGTCAACTGTTGGGTTCAATTTGATTGATTCTGTTTCAATCGTCATTGTTCCACCCATTGGGCTTGGCGTTTCCATTGTAAAAGGGAATGTCAAACCATCAATTTGCTTAAAGTTTGAAAAATTAACCTCAGCATCAATATCTTGTCCTTGAACATTTCTTTTTCCTGCGGACTTTAACGTATAATAAGTTGATGCCGAAATAAATAAGTTCGTAATATCGCCATTTTTTTCAACCAATTTCAAGTGATAAACGTCTGCTCCGTCTAATTTTTCTTTTCCAACCAATTCAAGAGTAGCTCCTTTTTCTTTGTAGTTGAGTAAAGAACCTCCTAAATTTGTTTGCTTGAGGGTTTCTTTAATTAATGCCCCTGGCATATCTTCTGGTTCACCTGTTCCACCCATCATTGCTGGGCGTTGCATCCAACCTGTTTCTCCGTCAACTGCTGTTATAATATCTTGTCCCATTACAGAAACTTCAGTTCTCAAACTTTTACCTGCAACAATTGTAGTTTTGCTTTCGATATCCATACCTTGCACAGAGAATTTATTATTCATCTGCATACTTTTTACGGTCTTCCATTTATCTGCACCACCCATTGCTTCAATGTGTTTTGTTACAATTTCATCAACATTTTGAGCAAAAGAAGCAGCAGAAGTTGCCAAAACAATAAACGCTGAAGCAACAAATTTTGTAATTTTCATTTTAAAATTTTAGTTTAAGTTCTGTTTAAAAGATTCTCTTTTAATTATAACGAAATGTAGGAAGGAAAATATTCATCACAAAATATTATCGTGATAATCAGTTAGAAGAACGGATAAATGGCAAGAAAATGCAAATAATATTTATATTATGAAGTACGTTTTGCTTTAAAAATTTTGTTAGGAATAACATACTTCGAAAAATCAATTTTGGCATTATTAAAATCAATCATGCAAGCTTTTATAATTGCACGTACATTTTCATCGTGTTGATTGGTGATATTCATAAAACCTGAATAGGTTCTGAAAGCATTTGATTGAAAGATTTTGACAGGTTTAGCATCTGTTTCGATGTAAAACTCTACGCTCATTTTAGCAATTCCTTCTTCTTTCAAAAAATGCCGTTGCTCTCTAATTTTCAACTCTTTGATTCGCATCAACACGGGGACAAGTCCACCACGATAAGTATTTGATGGTTTAAGATAAGTCAAAATAACTTTCTGAATACTATCACCCAAAATAATGGTTTTCTGTTTATTCAATACTCCTTTTCGGGTAACGAAGTATTTGGGTTGGGAGAAATCACAGATGATTTTCTGAATATAAAATTTTCGATTGGGCATCGAAAATTGTTCTTTTTTAAGCGTCAAAACATCATAATGTACATTTTGGGCAAAGAGTAACTGAAAGGTAATTATTCCAAGAAATAGGCTTATGAATATTTTTCGCTGAAACATAGTGGCGGTATGTTAATGATATTTCAATAAAAAACTCCTCAAAAATTAAGCCATTTCTGAGGAGTTTTTTGATATAGTAAGCGATTTGCGAAAAGCGAACAAGGCAATAATCTGGCTTTTAATCAGTTGAAAGCTTTGTTCTTTTACAAACCTAAAGAATTTAAGAATGTCAACTTGATTCTTATACCACCGCTTCTTTACTTCTTGGAAAAGATTTCAAGGCAATTGCCAAAGCGAAGAATGTTACTAAACCTGCCATAAAAAATGCCGCTCCAGGAAAAAAGATTGGAGCATCTTCAGCAGAAAAATAAGAGAATAGATTTGATGCAAATAAAGGTCCAATTATGGTTGTGATACTCTGCATACTTGTAATTCCGCCTTGCAATTCTCCTTGTTCATTGGGTGCTACTTGCTTAGTTATTAAGCTCTGAAGAGCTGGGCCAGCAATTCCTCCCAAACCAAAAGGAACCATAAAAATATACATCATCCAACCTTTTGTAGCAAAAGCAAAAAGCATAAAACCAATGCCATAAAACAACAAACCAATGATTATTGAGTTTCTATCTCCTAACTTTGGATTGATTATTCTATTAAGTCCACCTTGTACAATGGCAACCATTAAACCTACAAATGCCAATGAATATCCAACTTCTTTCAATGTCCAATTAAATTCTTTCATCGTAAAATACGACCATGTACTTGGATGTGCTTGACCTGCAATTTGCAAACAAAACAATGAGCCAATTAAGCCTAAAAGGGCAGGATAACGAGCAATATTTTTGAGTGAACCAACAGGATTTGCTCTTTTCCAATCAAACTCTCTGCGGTTTTCCTTCGCCAATGATTCGGGCAACACGAAATAACCATAAAGGGCATTTACCAACGTTAATCCAGCCGCAAACATAAATGGAACACGAGTACCAATATCGCCTAAAATACCGCCAATTGGAGGGCCAATGATAAAGCCAAGTCCAAAAGCTGCACCAACCATACCAAAGTTTTTCGAGCGATTTTCATCCGTTGAAATATCAGCAATATACGCTGTGGCAGTAGTAAAACTTGCTCCTGTGATACCTGCAATTAATCTTGCAGCAAATAACCATACTAAGGTCGGAGCAAAAACCAATATCATATAGTCAAGAAAAAAGCCAAAAAGCGAAGCTAAAATAACGGGTCTTCTTCCATATTTATCACTTAATCCACCAATAATTGGCGAAAAAATAAACTGCATAATGGCATAAGACGACATCAAAAAACCTGAATATTTCGACGCTTCACTAAGCCCTTTACCAGTAAGTTCTAATAATATTTTTGGAATGACGGGAACAATAATTCCGATACCAAGAACGTCAATAACAATAGTAATAAAAATGAAAATAATGGCAGGGTTACGCTTTGTTGACATGAGAAATGATGGATAGATTAATATGCAAGTTACTCATTTTTTATGAAACAAGCCCTAAACCATTAACTCAGACCGCAAACTTAAATCCGATTTTGTCTCTTAAAAATGCTTTACTGATTTCTCCACTTTCTTTGGGTGTACGGGTTTTAACGGGTACACCATCCAATTCTACAATTGCCCATTTCTTGAAATTTATCTTTTGTAAATTATCAAAAACACCCTTCAAATCAACATTTCCTTGTCCTAATTCTACGAATTTATAGGCTTTTTTATCATCTGGTTTTTCGGGCAATGGAGCTTGAACGTCTTTAATATGTAGTGCTTCAATAATGTCTTTATAGTCCAAAACTGCCTTCGCAGGATTTCCTCCACCTTGATGATAATGGGCAACATCCAACAATAATCTCAAATACTTCGGATTCATATCTTGTACAATTGCATCAACTTCCTCGGGCGTTTCACCAAATTGATTCATGTGGTTGTGATAGGTCGATTGAATTCCTAAATCAGCCGTTTGTTTACCAATTTCATTCATCACAAAGGTCAATCTTTTCAATTGTTCAGTTGTCGGAGGTACTCCATTTTTACGTAATGAATTGGTCAATTGAATTGATGTTCCACCCAATGCTTTCACAAAACTGGCGTGTGCCACGTGATAATCAATCGTACTTTGTTCTTTGGCAGGGTCAATTTCTACATTTCCACTCGAAAACATGGGTAATGCTAAACCATTTGCCATAATTTGGTCTTTCAGTTCGCTTACTTTCGTTTTATATGTGTCATACGAATTGGCACGTAATTGAACTCCTTTGAAACCTAATGAAGCAATATCTTTCATCGCATCGAGGTCTTTCCCGCCCCATGTTATACCAGAATACGCTAATTGCAATTTGGGAACTTTAGAAAAACCATCTAAAGAAATTAGGGAAGCAGAAGCCAATAAGCCAGCTTGATACAAAAAATTACGACGTGAGATTTCAGACATTTTTCAGAGTGTTTTGAGATTAATTATTTCTATTGAAAGACAAACTGAAACTAAAAATACTTGTTACAATTTTTCAGTTTTGATATAAAACAATTCCGTAGCAATTTTAAACTCTTGCCCTTCCACTTTCGGAAAAATTTTGGTTTGCCATTCTGTATTTGGTGAAATTACTTCATATTTCTGAATTCCGAATCCTGCTTTGATTGGCATAGTTGGCGTTGTTTCTTTCCAACGATAACGCACCTCAACGGTATTGTCACTTTTAGTATTTATTTGGTATTGTAAAACTGGTATTTGCTTAGTTTTCAAGTACATATTGAAAATTGGGGATAAATTCATTCCTGTTTTTTCATTAAAATACTGAATTACTTGCTCAGTTGTAACATTGGAAATTCTAAATTTAGTTGCTAAACCTTTCAAAGTCTCAAACCAAATTTTATCATCATTTATAACATTACGAAGTGTGTGTAGCATCCAAGTGCCTTTATAATAAATATCAGAATCTGGCTGCGGATAATTTACACCCAAAGCTCCAATCATTGGCTCAGCATTACGAATTCCCGCTTTTTGTTTTTCGAGATACTTGATTGATTTCTCATAATTCTGCATACATTCTACATAAAGTGCCTCCATATAAGTGGTAAAAGATTCATGAATCCACATTTCGGCGTGGTCATTGCAACTCAGAGAATTACCAAAATATTCATGTCCCGACTCGTGAATGATGATAAAGTCAAAGCCATATTCATTATTTCGGTAATTGTTACCATACGCCACCGCACTTTGATGTTCCATGCCCCAATATGGCGTTTCCACCAAAGCGTAGCCATCTTTCCAAAAAGGATATTTGCCAAATAGTTTTTCGTAACAAGCCAACATTGGTTTTACTTGCTTGAAATGGGCTTTGGCTTTTTCTAAATTAGGCTTCAAAACATAATAATCTAACTCTAATTTATCCCCATCTTGAGCTGTATAAACGTCTTTAAAATTAGCATAATCAGCGATATTCAACGAAATATTATAATTGTTAATTGGGTAACTCACAAACCATTCATATTCCATAAAAGGCTGAAAAGAAACACCATTCAATGATTTATTATTGCTTGCGGGTGCATCATTTTTCAGTTCTTTGGAACTTCGTAAATTACCGTTTGATACACACATCAAACCTTTTGGAACGGCACAAGTGATTTTAACAGAATCAGGTTCGTCCGACAAATGGTCTTTATTCGGAAACCATAAACTCGCCCCTGTTCCTTCGCAAGACACCACAATCCAATCTTTACCATTTGGATCTTTTTTCCACGTAAAACCGCCGTCCCAAGGTGGATTTCTGGCAATTTGTGGTTTTCCACGATACTCTATTTTGATTGCATATTTCTTATTTTTCTTCTGAATATCGGAAAAATGGATAAAAGTTGCATTGCCTTCTCTTGTAAACTTCAAAGGTTTATCATTCTGCGAAATCGTTTCAATTTGCATATTGGCGAACAAATCAACCTGCATTTTTTTGAAGTCGGTCGTAGCTTTATAATAAATAGTATTTGAGCCTTCAATGGTCTGTGACGTTGGAATGACCTTCAATTTGAGGTCATAAAACGTGACATCATAGCAAGAACGTACCGCAGAAAGTGTTCCTCTGAGCGAATCCTGACGAGAGAATTGGGCGAAAATTGGAGAAAAAGAGCATAAAACAAAAAGAAGGATTAGTAGATTTTGTTTTTTAGTTTGATGAAAAAGAGTTTGATTCATGAATGGTAGGATAATTATATTTTTACAAAAAAACGCAAAGTTTAGATATTTCGTGAGCGTTATTAGAAAAATATTAAATTTTGAAAAAATCAACCATATCTTTTTTCAAAATAAGTTTCTTAAAAATGGTATGACTAATTTTGCAGAACAATCTTAAACATCAACAAATTTATTTTGAAAAAGCTTTTCCAAACCTACAAATCCGACATCATTGCCACTTACCAATTAGCACTGCCCATTATTGCGGGACAATTGGGCATTATGCTCATGGGTTTTGCCGATACCGTACAAGTTGGACGAATGGACAAAGGGGCCGTTCAAGCCCTTGCTGCCTCTGCCGATGCCAATGGAATTCTCATTAACATTGCCATTATTGGCTATATCTGTCTGCAAATTGTTTCGCCTTTGGTATCAAAAGCACAGGCCGAAAATAACTTTACGGAATGCAATCGTTTGTTGAAAGCCAATATTTTGGTTGCTCTTTTGATGAGCGTTTTTTGTTGCATTGTAGTTGTTTTGATTGGTCTGAATATCGACATTTTGAAACAACCTGCCGAAATAAAAACCCAAACTCAAGAATATCTTTGGATTATTACAATCTCAACCATTCCTGCGTTTATTTTCTCTGCTATTAAAAGTTTTACTGACGGTTTAGGTTTCGCCAAATTATCCATGAATATTACTTTTTCAGCCTTAATTCTGAACGTAATACTCAATCATTGTTTTATCAATGGCACATGGATTTTTCCTGAATGGGGTTTGAATGGAGCTGGCGTAGCTACCTTAATTTCAAGAACTTACATGATGTCAGCTTTGGTATTTTTCACTTTCAAAACAGATATTTTCAAAGCCTATTTTCAAGAAAAAGTTTCTTTTAGCGGTTTGAATAGCATTGTGAGAAGTATTCTAAAAATTGGTATTCCGAGCGGTTTACAAGGTTTTTCTGAAATTGCGGCATTTTACGGAGCTGTCGTAATGATGGGCTGGATTAGCATCGAACACAAAGCTGCTCACTTGGTAGCAATTGGCTACGTTTCAATGACTTATATGGCGGCAACGGGCATTGCTGCTGCAGGAGGAATCCGTGTTGGGGCAAGTTTAGGTGAAAAAAGTAGAATGGGTATTTTCAGAGCAGGAACAACGGCTTTGGTTTTAGGCTTAGTTTTTATGGGATTTTGTGCCGTTATTTTATTGATTTTCAACGTAGAATTTGCCAGTTATGTCAAAGACGAACAGGTGATACTTTTAGCAGCAGAATTGATTATTTGGGGAGGATTCTTCCAACTTTTCGATGGCGTTCAAGCCGTGAGTTTGGGAATTTTACGAGGAATTCAAGACGTAAATATACCAACTTTAATCACCGTTTTTACCTATTGGGGCGTAGGTTTACCGATGAGTTATATTTTAGGATTTAATTACGATTTAAAGCACGTTGGCATTTGGATTGGCTTGACTTTGGCTTTATTCGCTTCGGCAAGTCTTTTGAGCTGGCGTTTTTATAATAAAGTGAAGCGGATTAGTTTGTAATTCAACGCAGAATTTGAATAATTTTTCAAACGTAGTTGGGTATTTTCTCAAAATATAATAACCCCAAATAAGCATTTTATCCATTTCCTAATAACCAATAACTAATCACCACATACCTAAAATCCATATTTCCCCCATAATTCAGGCATTTCAATTTCAAATTGGAGTGCCTGTTTTGTTTTTGGGTGATTGAATAATAAATAATAGGATTGTAAAAAGATGCTTCCATCGGGAGAACTTCTTTTATAACCATATTTCAAATCTCCCAAAATAGGGCAAGCAATAGCGGAAAGCTGCGAACGAATTTGATGAAAACGTCCCGTAAATAACTCTATTTCAAGCAAATGATAACGTTCTGAAGATTTTACAGTTTCATATTTCAATTCTGCTTTTTGGCTATTTTCCACTTCTTTTTCAAACGCCTTTGATTGATTTTTCTTAGCATCTTTCAAGAGCCAATGTGTCAATTTTCCTGCTTTTTCTTTCGGTTGATTGGCTACAATGGCACGGTACTTTTTAGTAACATTTCTCGTTTGAAAATCTTTACTTAATTGCGATGCCGAAATTTCTGTTTTAGCCAAAACGATAATTCCGCTCACACGTTGGTCGAGACGATGAATGACAAATAAATCGGGGTAATTTTCAGAAAGAATTTCCAGTAGTGAAGGAGTACCACTTTTATCAGGTTGAGAAGGAATACCTGCGGGTTTATTGACAACCAAAATTTCGTTGTCTTCGTGGAGAATATCTATTTTCAATTGGATATTGAGTGATTGAATGATTTAGTGATTGAGTGGAAAAGTTTTACCCTTTATTCACTCAATCACCATTCACTCAATCACAAATTAAATTACATCACTACGTTCACAATACGTTTCGGCACAACAATTACTTTTTTAGGAGCTTTGCCTTCCAACCATTTCTGAACGATTTCATTGGCTAAAACACCTGCTTCAATATCCGCAGGAATAGCATCCGTAGGGAAAGAAATATTAGCTCTTACCTTCCCATTGATAGAAATTGGATATTCAAAATTGGCTTCTACCAAATAGCTTGGATTAAATTTGGGGAATGAAGCGTAAGAAATTGTTCCTGCTTCGTTGCCCAATAATGTCCATAATTCTTCGGCAATATGTGGCGTATATGACGACATCAAAATGACTAATTCTTGCAAAATTGCCTTTTTAGAACATTTCAACGACCCTAAATCATTTACACAAATCATCAATGTTGACACAACCGTATTGAAAGAATAACGCTCTAAATCCTCCTCCACTTTCTTGATAGCCGTATGTAAAACTTTCAATTCGGCTGGCGTTGGAGCTTCGTCTTTTACTTTGAAAGTACCTAAATCGTCGTAAAATAAACGCCATACTTTCTTGATAAATCTAAATGAACCGTCAATTCCGTTGGTATTCCAAGGTTTTGCTTGTTCCAAAGGCCCCAAGAACATTTCGTACAAACGCAAGGTATCAGCACCCACTTTATCCACTAAAATATCTGGATTTACAACGTTGTATTTCGATTTCGACATTTTCTCAACTTCCACACCACAAACGTATTTGCCGTCTTCCAAGATAAACTCAGCATTGGCAAAATCTTCTCTCCAATTTTTGAAAGCATTAACGTCCAAAATATCGTTATTGACAATATTTACATCCACGTGAATACCCGTTGTTTCGTATTGGTCTTTCAAATTATAAGAAACAAAAACAGGATTTTTGCCCGCTCCTACCGAAGATTTCACACGATAAACAAAATTAGAACGCCCCTGAATCATGCCTTGATTAATCAATTTCTTAGCAAATTCTTCTTCTGGCACTAATCCTAAATCTTTCAAGAATTTATTCCAAAAACGGCTGTACAATAAGTGTCCCGTAGCGTGTTCAGAACCTCCAATGTACAAATCAATGGCTTTCCAATAATTGATAGCATCTTGAGAAGCAAATTCTTGCTCGTTCTGAGCATCCATATAACGATACCAATACCAAGATGAACCCGCCCAACCTGGCATGGTACTTAATTCGTATTCATATTCGCCTTTATACTTCCAATTTTCGGCACGTCCCAAAGGTGGTTCGCCCGTTTCAGTTGGTAAATATTTATCAATTACAGGTAAATCTAATGGCAATTCCGATTCTTCAATTAAATACGGCAGTCCATCCTTAAAATAAACTGGAACTGGCTCGCCCCAATAACGTTGGCGACTGAAAACGGCATTTCTTAAACGGTATTGAATTTTACCTTTTCCAATGCCTTTTTCTTCCAAATAAGTCGTTAAAGTTTTGGTTGCTTCTTTGTATTCCATGCCGTTGATGATACCAGAATTAATATATTTTCCTTCTTTGGTATTATCAGCTTGAGTTTCAACGTCAGTTTGAGCATCAAGAATTGGAACAATTGGCAAGTTGAAATGCGTAGCAAAATTCCAGTCACGTTGGTCACCCGAAGGAACGCCCATAACCGCACCAGTTCCGTAACCCGCCAAAACGTAATCAGCCAAGAAAATAGGCACTTTTTCGTCATTGAAAGGATTGATTACGTAGCTTCCAGTAAACACGCCCGAAACCTTTTTCACTTCCGACATACGATCTAATTCACTTCTTGAAGCTACCCATTTCACGTATTCATCAACGGCTTCTTTTTGTTCTGGCGTAGTCAAAAACGGCACGTATTCATGCTCAGGGGCAATTACGATGAAAGAAACGCCATAGATGGTATCAACACGAGTGGTAAATACTTCGATTGATTCTGGAGCATTTTCTTGAACCGTCGAAGCATCAACTTTAAACTTCACGCTTGCACCTGTACTTCTACCAATCCAGTTACGTTGTTGTTCTTTCAAAGCATCCGACCAATCCACTTCGTTCAACCCGTCAATTAAACGGTCAGCGTAGGCAGTAATTCTCATAGCCCATTGCTTCATTTTTTTCTGCTCAACAGGAAAACCTCCACGTTCAGAAACACCGTCTTTTACTTCGTCATTCGCCAAAACCGTTCCCAAACCTGGACACCAGTTTACGACCGATTCGTCGGGGTAAGTCAAACGATATTTTAACAACATTGACTGTTGGTCAAATTCACTCATTGCGTTCCATTCCTCCGAAGTGAAAACAGGCGTGTCTTCATCACAAACCGCATTAACCGATTTATTTCCTGACGCTGCGAATTTTTCCACTAAATCAGTAATTTTCAAAGCCTTGTTTGCATCCTTATCGTAATAATGATTAAACAATTGCATGAAAATCCACTGCGTCCATTTATAATATTTTGAGTCCGAAGTACGCACTTCTCTGCTCCAATCGTAGCTAAAACCGATTTGCTTTAATTGACGGATGTAAGTGGTAATATTTTCTTCGGTAGTAATAGCAGGATGTTGCCCCGTTTGGATAGCGTACTGTTCGGCAGGTAAACCAAAAGAGTCAAAACCCATTGGGTGCAAAACATTAAAACCCTTCAAACGTTTGTATCGAGCAATAATATCAGAGGCGATGTACCCAAGCGGATGCCCAACGTGCAAACCAGCTCCAGATGGATACGGGAACATATCCAAGACATAATATTTCGGTTTTGAGGTATCAATTTCAGTTTTGAAAGTTTGTTTTTCTTCCCAAAACTGTCTCCATTTTTGTTCTATTTCTTTGTGATTGTATTCCATTTGTTTCAGTGAACAGTTATCAGTTATCAGTTATCAATCATAACTGAATTACAAAAATAAGTCTTAATGGGGATTAAATAAAGTAAACCCAATACAACGATTGGAATTAACATAGAATTGATAAAGACAATCAGTAATTTTGAGTCATGAAAAAACTGCTACTTATCTATTTTCTATATCTCCTAACTACGCAAAAAAACTTTGCCCAAACTCCGCATTTCCGAAACTACACCGTTGATGATGGTCTTCCGAGTTCGCACGTTTATCGAGCATTTCAAGACAGTAAAGGTTTTATGTGGTTTTGTACAGACAAAGGAATTGCCAGATTTGACGGTTATAAATTCGAGAAATTCACTACCAAGAATGGACTTCCCAACAATGACATTTGGCACTGTGCTGAAGATTCTCAACAGCGAATATGGTTTTTATCGTATGCTAATGCTTTCTTTTATTTTGATTTGAAGGATGGGAAATTTCATGTGATTGAGAATCCTTATAAGGAGTTGCATGATACACATATCTGGTGCTACGTTAGTGAGTCAAAAAATATAATGAAAATAATATTAGGACAAAGAGATATTTTATTGCTTGATGTTGAGAAAAAGAAGGCTTCAATTGCCGCAATTAATTATGCCGAGTCATATCCTCTTATTAAGAATAATAGTTTTTTCTCTAAAAAATATAATAATAGACTTGAAGTGTGGCATTTAAGAGCTTTTTCAGAGGGCTTTCAACACAATATTTTAAAAAAACAACACATTATTCAATCAAAATCTAATATACAACCCGAATTTTGGGACAAAGCCGTTTCAATTATTTTTGATGATGACAAAACCATTTATGCCAACAATGATAGCATTTGTTTTTTTAAGAATAAAAAAAATGTGACTCGTCGTCTCAAAGATTTATCTCCTTCTCCATCACCACAATTATCATTGATATTAAACGTGGGGAATATTAACAGGAAATTAGTGTTAACTGAAGATGATGCATTTGTAATAAATGAAAATATAGAACGTATTAAGAGTTTAGATTTTATTAAAAATTTCAATGTAAATACCATTTACTTCGACAATGAAAATAATTTATGGCTCTGTACTAAAAATAGAGGATTACTTATGTTATCATCACAGGCTTTAAAATCGGAGATTTTATCAGAAATTTCAAATGAAATATCTGTAACGACACTAACAAAAGACAAATATGATAGGATTTGGATTGGAGATAATCAAGGACATATATATATTCTCACAAAGGACAACAAATTATATTTACAACACCTCAATATAAACAAAAACATTCCAATAAAGAAAATTGTACATTCAACTACCAAAGCTATCATTTTATGGAATGATGCCAGCATGATGCTTTTCCCATTATCAGAGGTTAATACAAAAAACTTAACACCGAAAACGTTAAAGTTAGAGTTCAATAAAACTACAGTTCATCAAAACAATTCAAATATTTTAATTGGCTTAAATGTAAAAAATATCATTTTTCTGACAGAAAACCTTTTTTTAATAGCAAACTCACTGCATATAAGCCTCCTCAAAGATTATTTTAATACTTTTTTTATTGACTACTTAAAACTATCAATTCATCCTAATAGCCGTGGGGTGAAAACAAATGTCATGTATTTCAATAGAGAAAAACATATCATTTTTACAGGTACAAATAAAGGGTTACAAAAAATTTATTTAAATAAAAAAGTAGCTAAATTTATTCCATACAACAAGGTATTACCGATTTTATCTAAACCTATTTCATGCTTTGAAACAGACAATGAAAAAGCTCTTTGGGTAGGTACAGATGGTTATGGCGTTTATAGGTTTTATCGAGAAAAACCATTTGAAATCCCTGAATTGTCAGGAATGATTATCAATCATCTTTATTTTGAAAAAGAAAATAACCGTTTGTTTGTCTCTACCAATGAAGGAATTTTTGTCTTAAATTCAATAATAAAGGGGCATCATTTCGCTTATAAAATCAAAAGGATTTCATTAGCTCAAGGCTTACCTACATTGGAAGTAAATTCGACTGTGGTAAGAGATGGAAAACTTTTTGTAGGTACAAGTAAAGGCTTAGCAACGCTTCCACTCAACACAATCACACAATCTTCTAAAGAAAAACAATATATCCCACTTATTATTAAAAACATCAAAATCAATCGTCAAGACACCACTATTCACACCTTATACAACCTAAATTATCGCCAAAACAATCTGGATATAGAATTTGTAGCCTTATCTTTTAAAAGCGATAAGAATATTAAATACAATTATAAAATGTTGAGTTCCAACGATAATACTGATACTGCTTGGCATTCGGTTCAGGATTTACACAAAGAGTTTTCATTGCTTGCATCAGGAAAATATGAATTTCATTTGCAGGGGTTTGACATTGATGGAACTCCTTCACAACCTATAAAACCAATCACTTTTATTATTAATCCTCCTTTTTGGCAAACTCTTTGGTTTAAGACATTTATTGTCTCAGTCATCTTGGCATTAATCATTTTGTATTTCTTCATCAGAACTAAAAACATCAAAAAAAAGGAAGAAGAAAAAACAGAAATCAATAAAAAGTTTGCGGAGTTAGAGTTACAAGCCTTACAAGCACAGATGAATCCACACTTTGTATTTAATGCTCTCAGTGCGATTCAAAACTTTATTTTGAATAACAATACCGAAGAAGCCACTAATTTTTTGAGTAAATTTTCAAGATTGATGAGGTTATTTTTAGAATCATCCCGCAATAAATATATTGCCTTGAGTGAGGAGAAAGTGCTTCTCGAATATTATATCCAATTGGAAGAGCTAAGATTTAAAGGCAAGTTTACATCCAAAATACAAATTGATACTGAGGTAAGTTTAGATACAGAAATCCCTTCTATGCTTTTACAACCGTTTGTAGAAAATGCCATCAATCATGGCTTAGTTTACAAGGAAAACAACGACGGTTTTCTACATATTCAATTTAAACAAGATGAAAATAAATTAATCTGTATTATTGAAGATAACGGCATTGGTCGTCAAAAAGCAGCAGAAATTAAAAGCAAATCTCTAAAACCTTATAAATCAAGAAGTACCGAAATTACAGAAGAACGACTTCGCTCTCTTGAGTTGATTGAAAACACTAAAATTGAAGTTTCTATTATTGATAAGCAGGATACAAATCAAACTGCAATAGGCACGAAAGTCATGATTGTCATGTATCTTTGAAGTATAAATTTATGACCAAACCAAAGACTTATTTCCTGCGATGTTTTCAACCGTAATCATTGATGATGAAGCTCACGCACGTGAATCATTATCTAAAATGCTATCTTTAAATTGCCCTGAAATTCAAATACTTGGTGTAGCATCATCAGCCAACGAAGGCTTTGAAATGATTACAAAACTGAATCCAGATTTGATATTTTTAGACATAGAAATGCCCAACGGCACTGGATTTGACTTACTAACCCGTTTCAATAAACCTACCTTTAAAGTGGTTTTCGTTACGGGTTTTGACCAGTATGCCCTCAATGCCATCAAGTTTTCTGCTTTAGATTATTTGTTAAAGCCTATCAATGCCGATGAGTTGAAAGAGACAGTCGAAAAAGCTAAACAGCAAATGGTAAATCAACGTGGAATAGGCGATTTAAAGAACCTTCTTTCTACTTTACAAAACCCAAGAAGTAGAAAAAATAAATTGGCAGTACCCACTCAACAAGGTCTGGAAATGATTGAAATTCAGGAAATTATACATTGTGAAGCCGCCAATGGCTATACAATTATACACCTGCAAGAAGGAAAACCATTGATGTCTTCGAGAGACTTAAAAACCTACCAAGAGTTATTAGAGGATTATGATTTTTACCGAATCCATGATTCACATCTTATTGCTCATTTTCATGTCCAAAAAGTGCTTAATGAAGATGGTGGAATAGTTGTAATGAGTAGCGATACCAAGTTGCCAATTGCTCGTCGTAGAAAAAGTGATTTCTTAGAATGGCTTAAAACAAACAATTGACAATTACCGTATAAAGGTTAAAAAGTACCAGCTACAACCCATATCATGCCAGATATGGGTTGTCTTTTTTTATACTCAAGATACCGTCTTACATTTGAGAAGAAATTAACATAGTTCTACTAATTATTAATAAAGGAGTATTAAATTTTATGGTTTGGTCAAAATTTAATCTCCCTTACTCTACTCCTATTATTGTATTATTCTACAAATCAATTATTATCTACACCACTCCCGATTGCAAATTAATGGTCTAACCATACTATTTAAGAAAACTCATAAAATCTTCCTCTGATATAGTCGAAGATTTTTTTATGCCTAAATCTTTAAAATCTTTACATATTTTATACTTCCTGCATTCACAATTTCAACATTAACTTCATGAGTTAATAAGCGTTGGTTAGTATTTTCATCAACTACAAAACACTGTGGATTTAATAAGCCTATCTTCAAAAATCCTAATTTCAAATAACTTCTCCCATCCGACCAATCACGGTCAGCATACGACATTATATCATCAGGTGAATGTTCTGCAATAAATGCCTTCAATAATTTATCCATACCTCCCACAACCACAAAACCTTTTAAAGAAGCAAAACGGATTAATTCATACGACCGAAAGTCTTTACGTTCTCCTTCTTTCAATGTTCGTCCACCGCTAAATGTTGCTACGGCAATTAACTCATTTTCTACACTTTGTTTATCTAAAAACTTTTTTACATATTGAGTTTTTAGAAACAAACCATACTTGAATTTTGCTTTAACAGAAGCTTGGAGATGATTCTCATTCAAGAATTTATCAGCCGTTGGTTTATCAATTCTTTCAATAAAACAATGTCTGGCATTAAGGCGTGAGAATTTACCAATCATAGCTAAAATTCGAGATTGGACTAAGTCTTTTTTGTCAGCCCAAACGTCTTCCCACAGATGAATGATTCGTTGGTTTTGAATATTTACTTTTTCAGAAAGGTCTTGAAAATAAGTAATTGAGATAGAATTTGAAGAGAATTCATTAAGGTCAATTAGATGCAAATACAGTTGAAAATCAGGTAAATATAATATTTCAAAAACAGATAATGTTTGATTAACTTCAAACGCTATCTGATTGATTTCTAAGAATTTATGTATTTCTTTTTTCCACATAAAATGTACAACGATTCTCCAGAATCGTACAATTAGTAATACGATTCAGGAGAATCGTGTTACATAATAGGCAAATAAACTTTATCTATCATTTCTTGATATTCAGACTTCGCCTCTGAATATACCGTTATTCCTCCTCCACTTTTAAAAATCAATCTGCCATTTTCTTGTTTTTCAATAAAGCGAATCATAACTGAACTATCTAAATTTTCACCATCAAAAATCCCAAAAACACCTGTATAAAAACCTCTATCGTAATTTTCGGCTTCTTTAATAATTGCCAAAGTTTGCGGTTTGGGAGCTCCACAAATTGAACCTGCGGGTAATAGTTTAAACAAGAGTGTTCCAATTTGTTCGTGATAATTTTCGGGTAATTTTCCGCAAATTTCAGAACTAACTTGTAACAAATCTCCTTCGTGCCTATGGATTCGGCTGATGTATCTAAATTTTTCAACCCAAACCTTTTCAGCCACCATACTAATATCATTTCGGATTAAATCGACAATAGTTGTATGTTCCGCAAATTCTTTTTTATCGTTTAAAATTACGCTTTCCGCATCAGGAATATCTGCCGAAATTGTCCCTTTCATCGGGTGCGACGAAATAATTCCATTCTCAATTTTGACAAATATTTCGGGAGAAAAGAGGACAAATTTATCCTTAAAATAAAGCTGATATTTCGCTCGACTTCTCTGGAAAATTTCCTGCAAAGACAAATTTATTTTGATAGGTGTCGGTTTTGTTAAATTCGTTAAAAAGCTATCACCACGCAACATTGCATTTTTTACAACGTCAAAAGATTGTTGGTATTCTTGAAAACTGATGGGATATTTTTCTAAATAAAGTGGTTTTTCGTAAGGCTTTTCACAGAAGGAAAAATTTGTTCTCTCATTAATTTTATAGAAAATATTTTCCTGCTCAACTTCCTCCAAAGTCAATACAATTGGTTCTTTCATTTCGTAATCAATCACGAAAAGAAACGGAATACGTTTGCTACCCAAATCATTCATTTTTTGGATGGCAAACGTAATTGCAGAGGAAGGAAGATTTTTGAACATCTAAAATTTCAACAACCAAAAATCCCTAAAAAGTTTCGTTTTTAGGGATTCTTGAAACTGATTGATTATTTACTTTAATAATCACTAAATGACTACGCCACAAAACTCTTCCCCTTTTCAACCGCTTTTGCTAATCCAGAAACATCTGAACCACCCGCAGTTGCAAAGAAGGCTTGTCCACCACCACCGCCTTTCACTTCTTTCGCCATTTCACGGATAATTTGTCCAGCGTTAAGTTTTTTGCTTTCTACTAAATTGTCAGCAATCATAACGGCTAATTGTGGTTTTCCACCAATTTCAGCCCCTAAAACGCAGTACAAATCGCCAATTTTCGCTTTTAATTCGTAAGCTAATTGCTTCAAAGCATCCGCAGAAGGTACTTCTACTACTTCCGCAATCATGTTAATATCTCCTACCGATATAATCTTGGCAAACAATCTTTCTTTCGTCTCTTGGAGTTTTTCGTTTTCTAAAACTTCAATCTTTTTCGCTAAAGCGTTGCGTTCTTCTTGCAAAGTTTTCACGGCTTTTACAAGGTCAGATTGTCCTTTGAAAAGCTCTTTAATTTCGTTGATAACGGCTAACTGCTCATTGATAACTGACAATGCTTTTTCGCCCGTATATGCCTCCACACGACGTACACCCGCAGAAACTGAACTTTCAGCCGCAAATTTGAACATTCCAATTTCCCCCGTTGCAGGCACGTGCGTACCTCCACAAAGTTCTACTGAAAAGTTAGGGTCGAATGTAATAACTCTTACAAAATCGCCATATTTTTCACCAAATGTAGCCGTTGCTCCTGCATTAACTGCTTCTTGAATTGGTACGTTACGTTTTTCGTCTAATTTGATATTTTCACGAATTTTCTCATTGACAATCGTTTCAATTTGAGCCAATTCTTCGTCTGTTACTTTCGAGAAATGAGCAAAGTCGAAACGAGTAATATCTTCGTTTTGGTAAGACCCTTTTTGTGAAACATGAGAACCCAAAACCTGACGCATCGCCGACAACATTAAGTGCGTAGCCGTGTGATTTTGTGTAATTCTGTGTCTGCGTGAAGTGTCAATCTGAGCGGTTACTGGAGATTGGTTATTAGTTATTAGTTGAATGAAAGACTCAAAGTTTTTATCCGTAGAAATATGAATAAATAAATCGTTTTCTTTTTTCGTATCAGATATCTTAATGTTTACGGTTCCTTGTTCATTGATAACTGATAACTGCCCACTGTCTCCCACTTGACCACCCATTTCCGCATAGAAAGGTGTTTTGTCTAAAACGATGTGATATTCTTCACCAGTCTTAGTTTTCACTTTACGGTATTTGATAATTTTTGCTTCCGTTTCAAATTCGTCATAACCTACAAATTCAAAATCAAAATCTTCATCCGAAACAATTACCCAATCCGTTGCTTCTTTTGATGAATCTTTACGAGAACGGTCTTTTTGAGCCTGTAAAGCAGTTTTAAAACCTTCTTCGTCAATTGACAGACCATTTTCACGAGCAATTAAAGCCGTTAAATCTGAAGGAAAACCGAAAGTATCTGATAATTCAAAAACTACATTTCCGTCAATTGAACCGTTTTTAGGGGTAATCTTAATAATATCATCTAAACGTTTCAGACCCGTTTCCAAAGTTCTCAAAAATGAATTTTCTTCTTCCAAAATTACTCGTTGGATGAAGTCTTGTTGAGCTTTTAATTCTGGGAAAACGCCATCAAATTGGTCTGCCAATAATGGAATTATGGTATTCATAAACGGTTCACGGAATCCTAAATAAGTATATCCATAACGAACCGCACGACGCAAAATACGTCTGATAACGTAACCAGCTTTGTTGTTTGAAGGTAATTGTCCATCGGCAATGGCAAAAGCAATCGCACGAATGTGGTCAGAAATTACTCTTAAGGCAATGTCAGCCCATTTATCGAACGGTTCGTCGCTACGACCGTAAGTTTTACCCGCTTTATCGCCAATAAATTTGATAGTATTTGAGAAAACGTCCGTATCATAATTCGACTGTTTGCCTTGAATTGCCATACACAGACGCTCAAAGCCCATTCCTGTATCTACGTGTTTTGAAGGAAGTGGCACGAGTGAACCATCTGCCATACGCTCAAACTGCATAAATACGTTATTCCAAATTTCAACCACTTGCGGGTGGTCGGCATTCACTAACGTTTTACCCGAAACTGCCGCAACTTCGTCAGCATTTCTTAAATCTATGTGAATTTCTGAACAAGGACCACATGGACCAGTGTCGCCCATTTCCCAGAAATTATCTTTTTTATTTCCGAGAATAATACGGTCTTCACCAACCATTGCCGACCAAATATCCCATGCTTCTTGGTCGAAAGGAACGCCATCTTTTTCATTTCCTTCAAAAACTGAAACGTAAATTCTATCTTTTGGTAATTTGTAAACTTCCGTTAAAAGCTCCCAAGACCATTGCAAAGCCTCTTTTTTGAAATAATCACCAAACGACCAGTTTCCCAACATTTCAAACATGGTGTGGTGATAAGTATCAAATCCTACGTCCTCTAAATCGTTGTGCTTTCCAGACACTCTCAAACATTTTTGAGTATCGGCAATTCTTTTTGATGGAGGCGTGCCATTACCCAAGAAAAAATCTTTGAATTGAGCCATACCCGAATTGTTGAACATTAAAGTCGGGTCATTTTTTGCTACAAGCGGTGCAGAAGGTACGATTAAGTGACCTTTTGAAGCGAAAAAATCTAAAAATTGCTGACGTATTTGTCTGGAAGTCATGTTTTGTTACTGGTTATTAGTTATTGGTTATTAGTTGAAGACAGGATTAAAGCCTCTTGCATAAATCTATTAACTCATAACTATTAACAGATAACTAATAACCAATGAATATTTCAGAAAGAATAATTTGTGTCTTAACTTGAAAAATATTCAAATTTTAATTAAAAAGTCTGCAAATTTACATAAAATTGTCTTTGATACCTGACAGGTTTACGAAAACTAAATACAGATTTCTGAAATTAATCAGCTTTGTTTTCAAAACACAATCCTAACCGTGTTTTTAATTTATGGAACTTACCAAACGTTATTATTCAATTTCTGAGGTTGCACAGATGTTTGAAATGAATATCTCAAAGCTTCGTTTTTGGGAGGAACAATTCCCGACGCTTCAACCCAAACGTGACCGTGCGGGCGATAGAAAATATACCCAAGATGATATAAAACACCTCAAAGAAATTGTAGAATTAGTTGACGGTCAAGGATATACCATTGAAGGTGCAAAAAAAGCATTGGAAGGAAAAAAGAAGAAAAAGAATACAAATCAAGCCGTTATTGATAAATTAATTGAAGTAAAATCCTTCATGACTTTTCTAAGAGATTCATTAGAAAAAAGCGAAAATGGAGAATTAAATGAAGAGGATGAAATAGATTAAAACTTCCTCGAAACGCATAAATCTACCCTAAAATCATCCGTCATTCTCAGAAAATAAAATCTGCTTTTAATAATTTCACCCTACAATTCAATGTCAACTACACAAGACAAACTCTACCAAATTGCCCTTACGCTCATTCCCAAAATTGGCGATGTACTTGTCCGTCAGCTTATTAGTTATTGTGGTTCAGCTGAACAGGTTTTTAAAACACCTGTTACTAAACTTCTTAAAATTCCGAATATTGGCAAAACACTTGCTCATAATTTGCAAGATAAATCGGTCGTAGAAAACGCTTGGAAAATCATTCAAGAAGCTGATAAACAAAGCGTTGAACTACTTTTTTATACCGATAAAACATACCCAACCCGACTCAAAACTTTGTATGACTCTCCCGTTTTGCTTTATTACAAAGGCAAAGCTGATTTGAATAATACCAAAACGGTTGCAATTGTTGGTACTCGCCAATCTACTGAATATGGCAAAAATGTTACGGAGCAAATTATTTCAGAACTAAGCACATTCAATCCACTAATTGTCAGCGGATTAGCTTATGGCATTGACATCATTGCTCATAAATCTTGTCTAAAAAATAATGTTCCGACAATTGGTGTAATGGCGAGTGGCATTGATTTGATTTATCCGTATCAACACAAAAATACGTCGATTCAAATGCAGGAAATTGGAGGATTATTGACAGAACAAACTTTCGGTACGCAACCCGACCAACGTTTTTTTCCGCAAAGAAATAGAATCATTGCAGGAATGTCGGACGTAACAATTGTGGTAGAAGCAGCCGTAAAAGGCGGTGCATTAATTACAGCAGAATATGCAAATAATTATCATAGAGACGTTTTTGCTGTTCCAGGGCAGATTGGAAAGTCATTTTCAGAAGGTTGTAATAAATTGATAAAAGAGAATAAAGCTCAGATTTTTACGAGTATAAAAGACATTGTAGAAGCCCTTAACTGGGATTTGGCAGGACACGAAAAAGGTAAAAACAAAGAATCCGAAATTGATTTTTCAAGTTTTACCGAAGAAGAAAGTCAGGTAATGGCATTGTTGCATAAAAATCAAGAAATGCACATTGATGATTTAGCTTGGCAGTCTCAAATTTCAATGGCTAAAATATCTTCGTTGTTATTAAATCTTGAATTTCAAGGATTTGTAAAATCTTTGGTGGGAAAGAAATATAAGGTCAGTTATTAGAGGATAGAGGATAGAGGATAGAGGATAGAGGATAGAGGATAGAGGATAGAATTTTTCTTCTCCTAATTATCTAAACTCTATCCTCTAAAATCTAAATTAAGCTCCCCACTCCGCAGGATTTTGTCTCCATTCTTGAAGTGTAATTATTTGACTTTCAGTAACATATTTTTTCTCAACAGCTTCACCAATAAGAGTTTCGTAGTCACTTAATGTATAAAAACTCAAATCTTTTTCAGCAAAATTCTTTCTGGCAATTTCAAAACCATACGTAAAAATGGCTACCATGCCTAATACATTTGCTCCTGCTTCACGCAAGGCATCAACGGCTTTTAATGAACTTCCACCCGTAGAAACCAAGTCTTCAATTAAAACAACTTTTTGCCCTGCCTTGATAGTTGCTCCTTCAATTTGATTGCCCATTCCGTGTTTTTTAGGTTCAGGACGAACATAGCAGAAAGGTAATTCCAACCAGTCAGCAACTAAAGCTCCTTGTGCAATACCAGCAGTAGCAACCCCTGCAATAATATCAACATCTCCAAAATACGCTTGTACAGCAGAGGCAAGTCCATTTTTAATAGCAGTACGCACTTTTGGATACGACAGCGTGATACGATTATCACAGTAAATAGGTGAATTCCAGCCTGATGCCCATTTAAAAGGTTGGTCTGGATTCAATCTTACAGCTTTAACTTCAAGTAACATTGAAGCGACATTTTCAGCGAGAGTACGTTGTGTCATTGGTGGTTTTGTTAATTTCTATCATACAAAATTAGAAACTCTCAGTAATGTTTCACTACAAAAGTTTAATTTTGTTATTAGTTAGTAAACTCGTAACTAACAAACCAAACAGAGAACAACCATACCAAATGATAATTTTTATCAACGAATTTATTATCAAAATCATCGGACAGAAGAAGGCTCAAACCTTATCTACAACCGAGTTTGACCATTTGATTGATGCTCAATTAGAGTCTATCAAACCTCAAAATTTGGAAGGTCATGTCATGATAATCAATGTACTCCCTCCTACAATCAATCGCCTTTTCTCCATCATAAAAACTGAGCAACTACCTCATTTACAATCAATTATTCTAATTTCAGAAAATAAAGAAGCAACTGAGCAACTTATTAAATCTCAGTATAAAGTATTGAAAGCAGCGGGTGGAATAGTGATGAATAATTTTGGGCAAATTTTGATGATGTATCGCTTAAAAAAATGGGATTTACCCAAAGGAAAACTTGATAAAGGTGAAAATTCAAAAGTAGCAGCCATCAGAGAAGTAGAAGAAGAATGTGGTGTAAAAGCAAAATTGGGAGAAAAAGTTTGTACTACTTTTCACACTTATACTTACAAAAATGAAGATATTTTAAAACAAACTAAGTGGTATGCTATGGAATTATTGAATGATTCTAAAATGAAACCACAAGTGGAAGAAGATATTGAGAAATTAGAATGGATGAATAAAAGTCAAGTAAAATCAGCTTTAATAAATTCATATTCTTCTATCAGATATGTTATTAAAAAGTATTACGACAGATAAAGCACTTGAAAATTATGGCGAATACGAATTATCCGTAATAAATAATCAAGTCATTTTAAGTTTTGCCGTAACTTTACAGAAATATTAACATTCAAGGAATTTTAGTGTGAAACGCACACCGTTTTGAGCTGATACCTTTGAATTAAATACATTTAATCAGATGAAAAAACAAACAAAAGCTATCAGAATCCAAGCGGAACGTTCTCAAAATCGTGAACATTCTGTTCCTTTATATCTTACCTCAAGTTTCACTTTTGAAGATGCCGAACAAGGGCGTGCCATTTTTGCGGAAGAACAACCAGGAAATATTTATTCACGCTACATGAATCCAAATGTGGACGAATTCGTGGATAAAATGTGTATGCTTGAAAATACCGAAGACGGAATTGCCTTTGCTACGGGAATGGCTGCCAATTTTGCAGCGATGGGTGGTTTGCTTCAATCAGGCGACCATGTGGTGGCTTCAAAAGCACTTTTTGGTTCTTGTATTCAAATTTTGACAAAAATTCTTCCAAAATGGGGAATTACTTGCACTTTCGTTGATGGCATTGATTTGGCACAATGGGAAGCGGCCATTCAAGAAAATACAAAATTTTTATTCTGCGAAAGTCCTTCAAATCCAGGTTTAGAACTGATTGATATTGAAGCTATTTGTCAGTTGAAAGCCAAGCATAATTTAATTTTAGCGATTGATAACTGCTTTGCAACACCAATTATCCAAACGCCTGCCGATTGGGGTGCAGATTTGATAATTCACTCAGCCACAAAATATATCGACGGACAAGGTCGTGTGCTTGGTGGTGTTATTTGTGGTCGTGAAGATTTGATTAAAGAAATCCGTTTCTTTGCTCGTCATACAGGGCCATCAATGTCACCTTTCAATGCTTGGGTTTTATCGAAAAGCTTGGAAACTTTGCACTTACGTATGGAAAAACACTCTGACAATGCAGCTAAATTAGCCGCAGCCTTAGAAAAAAATCCAGCGTTAAACGAAGTAAAATATCCATTCTTGACTTCGCACCCACAGTATGAATTAGCGAAAAAGCAAATGAAAATGGGTGGTGCTATTCTAACAATTGACGTAAAAGGTGGTTTTGAGGTAGTGAACGAAATGTCAAAACATTTAACAATTGCTTCTGTTTCTCCCAACTTAGGAGATACCAGAACAATTATTACACACCCAGCCTCAACAACGCACTCAAAACTTTCTGCCGACCAAAAAGCAGAAGTAGGCATTACGGACGGTTTAGTAAGAATTGCCGTTGGTTTAGAAGCCGTAGAAGATTTAATTGCAGATTTTGAACAAGCTTTGGAGAAGGCGATGGTGGCTTCTTTAGTGGGGTAAGTTGTGACACAGTCGCTGAACCAATTCCCCCCGATTGCAAATCGGGGGGAGCAGTGAAATTTATTCTAAAAGTGGTATTTAAAAAATAATTTGTCTGAATCAAGATTAAATTTATTGTACATAACGCAAGTCATGAAAAAGAGTTACTCAGCGATTATTCTATTTATCATTTTATCTTTCTACTCTATCACTGGTTTTGCTCAAACAATAATACTTGACAGTTTAGGAATTACATCTTTTTGTCCAGGCGGAACGATTAATGTCCCATTTACAAGTACACTACCCGCTGGAACAGTTTATAAAGTTTACCTATCAAATCCATCTGGTAATTTTAATTCTCAAATTTTTGAGATTGGGAGTGGTACACTTAGTCCTATAGTGGTATCTTTTCCATCATATTATGGACTTACAGCAAGTAATAGTTATAAAATTAGGATAGTATCCCAAAGCCCTTCCGTAATAAGTAATCAAAGTACGGAGTTATCTACAGATAGAAAGGAGTTATTCATTTTAGTTGAAAATTTAATTGGAAGAGAGGTTAAAGAATTCCCTACTTTGTGTAATGGGTCTGCCTTAACAGCGACCATAACAGGAATTGGAAATCAAAAAGATTTTTCTTATAAATGGGAAAAAGATGGAATAATTCAAACAACAAGTGCCTCTCTAAAAATGACTACTACTGGTAATTATGTTGCTTCTATACAAAAAGCAGGATGTAAAGCCGCAAAAAAAAGCATCGGATTAACTGTAGGCAATGTAGGATATAACACATTATTTAGAAGAGGAGAGGAGTACCAGTGCGCAGGAGGTGCTATTGTATTTGAGAGTGATTATTATAGTGATAGTGTTCGTTCCCAATGGTTTAGAAATGGCAAAGAGTTACCCAGAATGATTAGAGACACATTAGTGGCTACACAAACGGGTAAATACACAATTGAATTCATAGATAAGTGCCCCATTTTAGAAGATTCGCAAAATAATTTTGCTAAAGACGTGTTTTTTGATAAATCAATCAAAAATTCGATTCAAACAGGTATTGGAATGAATAATTATCTTTGTGGGACAGGTACATATTTGAATTTTTATATTTCTGAAACTCAACAAAACCCACTAAATCAATACAATTATCAATGGAAAAAAAACGGTATTGATATTCCTGATGCAAATAAAAGTTCCCTATCTGTTAATTCCGAAGGATTATATACACTATCTTTAACACAAGGTGATTGTACTGTCATATCAAACGGTATAGGCATTTCGAGAAAAGACACACTTAAATTAAATTTGAATATTCCTGACAATTATTCTAATGAAATTTGTGAAGGTTCTATCACAAAATTATTGAGCGACAAAATTCCTGCTGGATTAAATTTAACTCTTTATAAAAATGGTATTATACAAACAAGGAATTTTATTTCATATAGTGATATAAATGAAACTGGTAAATATAATGTTGGTGGAACCGCCTCTGGGTGTGTTGTTTTACCATCAGATACAATTAAGGTTTCTGTTGGTAAGAATCTTAAAACCAAAATCATAAATTATCAACCCTCTTTATGTGCAGGAAGAGTAGGACAGCTTACCGCTAATCCATATTCAAAAACAGTTCATAATTATCAGTGGTTTAAAAACAATGAACTAATAAGAGGTGCGATATTTCAAACTTATAGACCTAAGGAAACAGGTTATTATAAAGCATTTGTATCTAACGGTTCATGTAGTGGGTTTTCAGATTCTACAAAAGTGGAGGTTGGAAAGCAATTAGCAAAACCTCATTTCTTAAATAGCCTATCGAACCCTATTGATTTATGTGAGAATAATTTAATTTCGTTTGATGCGGGGAGTCAATTCAGTAATGAATCAATTTATGATTCCCTAATTTGGAAGCGAAATAAGGTTATTTTTGAAAAAAAGCCTTTCTTTAGTTCTTTCTCAGTTACTGGATCAGGAATATATACAGTAATCGGCAAGCAAGGTGAATGCTTATCAGAAGAATCTGACCCATTAGAAATAAGAGTTAGAAATTTTTCTACCTCAGCTAATATCACAGGTTCAACATCAATTTACACAGGACAAAAAGTAAAACTTAATCTAAATTTTATGGGAGGCGATGGTTGGTATTATCAAACTTCTGATATGAAGACAATCCAAGCGACCTCATTATCTCAAACTACTAAAATTGTTGCTCCTATTACAACACAAACTTACTTTATAACATCCGTAGTAAATAATTGTGGAATAGTTGGAGTAACATCTGGAAGTGCTACTATAAATGTAATAAATCCATTAGGCATTGATCCTATCAATGAAATTGATGAACTCAAGATTTTTCCTAATCCAAGTCAAGAATCTTTGGAAATAAATATTGAAGGAGAAATTAAAGTTTTTGATTTTAAAGGAAATCAAGTTGACGTTATCCAACAAGGTAAGACTATTAAAACAAATAATTTAAATGAAGGTGTTTATATATTAAAGATTATAAAAAAGAATGGAGAGATATGGGCGAAAAAATTTGTTAAAATTTGAAGTAGATTAACTTAAACTATCCAACCTGTGAGAGCATTAATTGTAGAAACACCTGAGCATTATTTGTTTAGTTCTGCAAGAAATTATGCGAGATTACAAGGGCTGATTGAAATTAAAAGTATCTTTTAGTTATTTGCGACACAGTCGCTGAACCAGACCACCCCGATTGCAAATCGGGGTGAGCGAGTACCAATATTTTAGTAAATTTTGGTTTTAATTCTCAACCAACCTTTTTTGCAACCTTTTGGGGTAAATAAAATACGAATAGTATCTCCTTGATAATAATCATTTCTATTATCAATATTAATTTTTCCTTTGGTTAATTCATAAGCTCTTCCATCATCTTCCATTTCTCTTGGCTTCACTTTCTGGAATTTTTTTCTATTAGACCCATACGTGATACTTGCATTTGAATCTAATACGCCTGTAATTTTAAGAAGAATCACTGCATGGTCGTCACGATGTTCGGCAGAACTTGAATCAATGAAAGTAATTGGCTTAGAAAAATCCGTGATATAAAATTCAGCAAATGGCTTTTCTGGAGACTTAAATAGTACAGAGAGTAGAATCAACAAAATTACTACAATGATAAAACCTCCAATTATTTTCGCTAATGAATATAATTCTTTTTTAATCTTTTTATTAATCATTGCAATGTCCTGTGTTTATTTTTTGAATTATAGCATTAGCTATTATTTGGGCTTTATATGCACCTACAATTTCATGCTCAACCTGTGATTTTATTTGAATATAGGATTGAATGCCAAGATTATTATTGAATAAATCCATTTGCCTTAGTCTAACCTCATCGGGGTTATTGACATCATAAACTGCTTCATGGTTGTCCATTATTTCTATGGCAGTATGTTTAGTAAAATTAGCACAGTTATAATACTTTCTCTTGAAAAAACTTTTCTTTGATTAGCATCGTCCCAAATTGGAATATTTGATTCTTCACTACTCTTTATTGAGTTTTTTAATTGATTGTAATAATAGTTTTTAGCTTCTTGAATATTATACTAATAATGCTTTTGTTTTCGAGAAGAGGCGTATCTGAATCGTCATTACAAGATTGAAAAAACTAATACAGATGTTAATAACAGAAGGGCTGTTTTTTTTAGTATCATGTTTGATTATTTGTTTAAATGATAGAATTATTAAAACTATAGTTTGTAACCTTTTATATTTACGTCCAAATGTCATTATTTCCGACAAATAATCAAATTACTAAAATAAAATATTTTTGATTTTTTATTAAAAGGTAGATACCTTCAATAAAATTAGCGTTTATACCCCCATTTACAGTAATCCGAGCGAATTCGGTCGAAAAAAACAAAAATTAATGTACATAGCCTTATTAATATGCCTCGGTCTGATTCTCGCCAATATCGTTATTGGCGTGTACGGCGAACGAAAAATATCTGCTTTTATGCAAGACCGTCTTGGCCCAATGGAAGTTGGGAAGTACGGTTTGCTACAAATCTTTGCCGACTTACTGAAATTGCTTCAAAAAGAAGACATTGTACCAATTTTAGCCAATAAAAGGCTATTTCTCATCGCCCCTGCTCTTATTTTTATTGCCATTTTTGCGGGTTTTGCCGTGATGCCTTTGGGACCAAGTGAGTTTTTGCAAGGCTCAAAAGCGGATATTGGTGTATTCTATTTACTGTCGATTATTTCAATTGATATAATTGGCGTTTTGATGGCAGGTTGGGCTTCTAATAACAAATATTCTCTCTTCGGAGCGATGCGTTCAGTGGCTCAAATTGTGTCTTACGAAATTCCTTTGGCACTTTCAGTCATGTGCGTAGTCATGATTTCTCAGACCTTAAATCTACAAGAAATCAGTTTTCAACAAGGTGTTTATACCCAAGAAACAACCTATTTGTTTGGTTTAAAATTCTTGAATATTGACATTACCAATGTAGGCGGAATTCTCTCTTGGAACATCGTCAGAATTCCTTTCTTATTTCCAATTTACGTTATTTTCTTCATCGCTTCATTAGCCGAATGTAACAGAGCTCCATTTGATTTGCCCGAAGCAGAATCTGAATTAGTGGGTGGTTTTCATACCGAATATTCTGGAATACGTTGGGCATTGGTTTTCCTTTCTGAATACGGCATGATGCTCTTAGTCAGTCTATTAGGAGCCATTTTATTCTTAGGTAGTTGGAACACTCCCCTACCAAATATTGGTTTCTTAAAATTAGCGAACTGGACTTCGGGCGAGCCTGATTCTTGGATTGGTGTAATTTGGGGAATGTTTTGGTTATTACTAAAAGCGTATTTGGGCATCTTCGTACAAATGTGGATTCGTTGGACATACCCACGTTTACGGGTTGACCAATTGATGTACTTAACTTGGAAAGTGCTTACGCCTTTTGCTATTCTGGGCATATTTTTATCAGCAATTTGGAGACTATTAATGGTGTAATGGACAACAAACTCATCGTCATTCTTGGACCAACTGCCAGTGGAAAAACCCATTTAGCCGTTCAACTCGCCCATCAATTGAATGGAGAAATTATAAGTGCCGATTCTCGACAAGTTTATCGTGGAATGGATATTGGCACAGGTAAAGATTTAGACGAATATACAGTTGATAATCAAGTCGTTCCGTATCATTTAATCGATATTTTAGAGGCTGGCGAACAGTATCATATTCACCAATTTCAGCAAGATTTTTTAAAGGCTTATCACGATATTATCGTAAGAGGAAAAACGCCCATTTTGTGTGGTGGTTCTGGAATGTATTTAGAAGCAGTTTTGAAAGGTTACGAGTTTACGGCTATACCGATTAATGAAGGTTTTAGAGAAACGTTAATCTCAAAATCCTACGAAGAATTATTAAGTAATGCCAATAATCTTGTCCGTAGAGATGGATTTAAGCCTGATTTATCCACCAAGAAACGACTCATCAGAGCTTTTGAAATTAGTCAGTTTTTAAGTCAAAATCCTGACTTTGAAATTCCAAAACCTGCCATTCCTCAATCAATCATTTTTGGATTAAATCCTGATACAGAAATTCGTCGAGAAAGAATCACAAAACGACTTTATCAGCGTTTAGAAAATGGTATGCTTGAGGAGGTAAAAGCCTTAATTGAAAGCGGAATTTCTCCCGAAAAGTTCATTTTTTACGGTTTAGAATATAAATTCATTACCCAATATTTAACAGGGGAAATGACTTACGAAATTATGGTGGAACGCCTCAATGTAGCCATTCATCAATTTGCCAAACGACAAATGACTTATTTCCGAAAAATGGAGCGTGATGGTTTAGAAATCAATTGGCTATCATCTCAAAATCCGTTGGAAGAATTAATTGAAAAAATAATATGAATCATCCCAAATTTTTCTTTTGAATTAGCGGTTTTAAGGAATTCATAAAAAAATCAAGAATTCGTAATCGGAGTGGCGAACCACCTCGCTGCGCTCAAACAGTAGGAATTCGATGTCCCTCAATCATAAAAAGCGACCAAAATTAGTTTTTGACCGCTTTTTTATGATTTTAAAATTCAGGATGACTCATGTTTACATATAAATTGACCAGTTACCAATTTCCAGTAACCGTTTACCAAATTACAAAAGATGTTTCAGCATAATATCTGCTGTTTGCAAAGCTCCTTCTACCCAACCTTGAGCATCTGAATAAGCTTCACCACAAATGAATAGCGGACAATCATTAATAGGGTGAACAATTTTTTTCTTTACTTCCCAACTTTTCACACCAATATTCCAACTATTCCAACCTCCTCCGAATGGGTCTTCGCCCCAATCACGGAAAGCGGCACTGCGTACACATGGCGTATAATCAAGGTCATGAATTTGCTTTAATTGTCGAGTCATTTCCTCAATCATTCTACGTGGTGCTTTATATTGATGCCATTTTTGATTCAATCCATCATTTTCACTTGCTTCTGCTTTTAATTCAACATTTTCTTCTCCTACAAATGGGTCTTCGATTTCTGTATGTGTAAGACCTTTACTCCAAGTTTTTTTACGTTGAGGACGTAAACCATCCCAAAAACCAATATTTGAACCATCATCATAACTTGCCAATAACATTGACGTTCCTTTTGTTGCAGGCGAACCATCACTATTTGGCCAATAATACGTTTGTCTGACAGGCAAATCTGTCACCGTTCTACCAGATTGCAAAGGAATATATTTGCCCGTTGCGTCGGTATAACCCGCCACTCGCCACCAAGGACTTGAATAAGTGGTGAAAACTTTAAACAATGGTCGAGGGGTAACACTACCGATAAGTGGCTGTATTTCTTGTAATTTTGGACAAGACGGTGCTAATAAATCAAGCGAACGACGTGGCATTGCTAAAATCAACTGTCCTGCCGTTAAAGATTCTCCGTCAATTGTTAAATCGAAATTACTTCCATTCCAATCAAAAGATTCTAATTTAGCATTCAGACGGATTTCTCCTCCAATATCTTCAAAGAAATTAGCCAACGTAATGGGTACTTGTTGAAAACCTTTTTTGAAACCTTTGTATAATGGCGTAATACCAAAATCGGATAAATACCAAGGAATGGCATCGGCTGCATTCCAATTGACTAAAGTAGAATTATATCCTCCCGAATCCATGCTAAATTGGTACGCTTCACCGCTAATTACACGATAAAGCAAATTCCAAAAACCTAATTTATACAAAGGAATTCCTTCAAAAGTAGCCGTTCGAGTCATGCGTAAACGGTCATCTTCTTTTAGTAATGGGTTAGTAATTCCTGGAACAATTTGCTCAATGGCATTCACGACGATTGTTCCAGAGGAATTTCCTCTTTCCAAAAAAGATAGATGATAAGGTACTTTATCGGGATTCGTTGTAAAATCAGATAAACGCAAATGTTCACCTCTCAAATACGCAATATTTTGCGGTTGGTCAACTGGAAAATCGTACAACTCAATTTTATTATCGTCAGGAAGTTTTTTATTTAACTCATCAATCAAATTGACAATCAATTTTTGATTATTTTCCAGAATCCGCATTCCACCCAATTCGGCAACCATATTGGGGATTTCGGGTGGTTTTACCGAAAGCAAACGTCCACCAATATGGTCGCTTCCTTCAAAAACCACAATTTTCTTATCGGGATATTTCGTTTTGAGTTTCCAAGCACTATACACGCCCGAAACTCCACCGCCCACAATAGCGATGTCAATGTGTTCATTTGTCATAAAATTTTCTTGCAGTTTTCTGCCGTTAGATAGTTTTGGTTCTACTATGATTTATACAGAAATGAAATTCGAATATGAACATCTTGGAGGTTTTAAACCTCCAAGACGTTAGTTCCCGTACAAATTATAGTAGAACTACAGTTTTAATTTGATGTTTGTTATTCGAGATTTCAAAGACAAAAGTCTTATCAGAAAAGAGAAGGAAGATTAAAATTCGGTTTTTCATCTGCTGCACCACGACCAGCTTTTAACATCGGCGTATGATTTTCCATCGAATCTGCGTGAAAAACATTCAGTTCTGGTTGTAATAAATAGCGTTTATCAACCGAAATCATACTTCCATCAGGAGTCGTTACAGGCGTTGTTGGCGTGTTTGAGGCAATTCTCATATCCAAAATATACGAGGTTTGATTATTCAAAACGTGGTCAATTCCTCTCGCCACTGCTTCATGTACATTTGCTGGCGTGTGAACTACTTCTCCGTGTTCACCTCCAAATGCTTTGGCAAGATTTACAAAATCCATCTTCGGGCGTTCCAAACGCAAATAACTTGGATCCATCGTTTTAGGTTTCCAGCCATAACCTGCCTCCGTACCATACGCTGCCACTACTTGTTGTAAGCCTAATTGAAGGGTGTGGTATTCGTGATTGTTGGTGATAATGTATAAAATAGGAAGTTTTTCGTGAGCAGCCGTCCACCAAGTTTGCGGATAAAACAAAGACGAACCATCGCCCACAGCATTGATAACTAATTTAGTACCAATACCTTGTGTTGTTTTTTCTTCTAATTTTATTCCTAATGATGCGGGCATCGACCAACCCAACGAACCACCTGCCACACAGTAATAACTGATTGGCTTTGCTCCTTCGGTACTAAAAGGAAGGTAATATTGGAAAGGTGCTCCATCAGAAACTGCTTCGTGAACGTACACAAAATTATCTACCAATTCACGTTTTTCGATTTCATCTTTCAGTGCTTTTGCAATGACAACTGCCCAAATATCAGGTTGTTGCATAGCTTCTTCCAAATAAGATTCCCATTGATGAACACGTTTTTGAGCTAATTTTTCAAGTTTATTGTTTCGAGAAATTGCTCCTGCTGGACGTTGTGGTTTTATATAATTATTCAGAATAGGCAAAGTAGCTTTTACATCTCCCAAAATGGCTGACTCTCCATAGAAATTCTTAGCAATATCCCATGTATTATTTGTCAAATAAACCTGTTTCACCTCTTTAGGAATCAATGGCCCATCTGAATATTTGAAAACTGCCAATTGAGCCTGAGCCCCAAAACCAACTAAAAAAGCAACATCATGTCTTTTAAAAACCGACTGAACTCCTGCCTGACTTCCAGGTAATTCGCCTTGCCAGTGATAATCGTTATTGGGAAAATTGGCAACGCTACTAAAAGTTTGTTGAACAACAGGAGCTCCAATCAATTCAGCTAATTCCTGAATTTCTGTCCACGCATCGGCATAACCAACAGCATCACCTGCCACAATTAATGGATTTTTGGCATTGGCTAAAATTTCAGCTGCCTGTTTGATTGAAGTATCATCACCCGTAAAATGCGGAGAAATTCGAGTAATTCCTTCCAATTTTTGGTCATCTTCAATGGCAACCATCATAAACTCCCAAGGAATTGAAATAAAAACAGGGCCATTTGGCGGAGCCATTGCTTCTTTAAAAGCACGTTGCAATACTAAAGGTACTTCTTCGGGCGTGCGAACTTCATGAGCCCATTTGGTGTATTGACGAGCTAAATCAACCAAATTTGAAGCTAAAAGGGGTTCTTGAGTTACCAACTCATTTTGTTGTTGACAACAAAGAATAATCAAAGGTGTGTTTGAACGATAAGCATTAAATAAATTGCCAATGCTGTGGGCAATTCCAGGCGTAACGTGAACTACTAAAATTCCAGGTTTGCCCGTCATTCTTGCCGAACCCATCGCAGCACCAATTGCAATATTTTCGTGGAGACATTCAATATACTTTACCTCATTTTCAGGATAAGATGTTCCGTCAATAATCGGAATTTCGTTTGTTCCAGGAACACCAAAAATGTAGTGAATTCCTAAATCTTTCAACGCATCAAATAAATAATCTCTTGTCCAGCGAGTTGGATTTTCAATAGTAGCCTTTTTCATTAGTTATCAGTTAAATATGGTTTGTTTACTTATATGCTATCATTAGCGTTCAGAGAGAGAGTTTTATCAAACTACCTTATTCTCTCGTCCATTAAAATTTGCAATAAAACTACTTATTCGGCTTACTTATAAAATTTTCTGCTAAACTATGGAACAAATTCAACAAAAAAACAGGTAGAAATACCTGTTTTTCAATGAATTCAAGAAAATTATGATTATCTATTTTTGACTTCGAAGGAGTCTAAGTTATCTTTTGAAGGATTCTATTTTCAGTAAAAAAATGAAAGAGGAAAGGTTATTGAGTAAATGGTAAACAATTTTATAGAAATAATTTTTAAATTGACTTTATAAATCAAGATTATTTATTTAGTAACACATTCATTATCAATATGATACCAAATAATAAAATTTTAGATTATAAAACAGACATTTATTTGGAAGTAATTGATTTTCAATTATTTTTGGATTAATATTTGTTCTAAACCAAGTAAGTTTGTTACTTTTTCAATATTTACACGTTAAAAAATTAAAACTTATGCAAAACAATCCTTACAAACGATAAAACCGCCATGATTTTCGTCCTCTTCGCAATTCTCTTGCTGGGTATGGGAGTATATCTCAGCTTTAAAGTAACAGTTAGTAAAGACAAACGTTTACCAGCCAAAAACGCTTAATCGTCTGTTTCTAAAACTTCCAAAATATTCATCAATTCATCGAAATCACCAAATCCCGGTCTGATTTCATGTCCACCCGTCAGAGCAAGTCCAGACAATTGGGTTTGTTCCAGTAAATCGTTTGCGTTAGATTCTTTCACTCCGAAGCCTAAAAGAATAGGGAATTGGAATGACCAAGCATCAATTTGACTCAAAACAGCATCATCAATCACGCCAAAATCATCAGAATTTTCTAATAAAAAATATTCAACATTCCCTTTCGTAGTTTGAAAAAGTGCGGGCAAATTTGCCGTTGCAAAATCAACTTTCAAGATAATCGGCTTGCCAATTCGTTGAATTTCAGTAACATTCTGCCAATCACTCACTTGTAATAAATCTGGTTGATATTTTTCTACTAATTCAATAATCGCAGATACGTCTTGTGAATCTGTTTCACCCACAATTTGTACACCTGCAAGCCAGCCACGCATTTCTTTGAATTTCTCGAAGTCTAATTCATCCATCGAAAAACCTAACATTTCGACACCCATTCCTGCACAATAACGAGCATCAGAAAGATTATTGATATTGGAAACTTTTATTGTTGTTTTTAACATAAAATGTAAATCGATTCTCCAGAATCGAAAATTTGTTCATATTTCTAACAAAACTATCATCACAAACCCACAGAACCAAAGTATTTGCAGGAATGTTGTAACTTTGTACCACGATTCTCCAGAATCGTGAACAATATAAATTAGAAACAATGTAAAACGATTCTGGAGAATCGTGGTACATTTTTCGATTCTGGAGAATCGAGATACATTCAACCGAAGGGCCTTGAACCCTTGCAGACAAACAAAATGAGTAAACACGGAAGAATTTTAGTCGCCATGAGTGGCGGTATTGATAGTTCAGTGGCAGCGGTAATGCTCCACGAAGAAGGCTATGAAGTCGTTGGAATGACGATGAAAACTTGGGATTACGCCTCATCGGGTGGTACAAAAAAAGAAACAGGTTGCTGTTCCTTAGATTCCATCAACGATGCCCGCAATGTGGCAGTACAATTGGGTTTCCCACATTATATTCTGGATATTAGAAATGAATTTGGCGATGCTGTAATCGACTATTTTACAGGAGAATACATTGAAGGACGCACACCAAATCCTTGTGTAATGTGTAATACGCACATCAAATGGGATGCACTTTTGAAACGTGCCGATAAATTAGACTGTGAATTTATTGCTACGGGACATTACGCCAATATCCGAGAGGAAAACAACAGACACATTATTTCAAAAGGATTTGATGCTTGGAAAGACCAAAGCTATGTACTTTGGGGTGTTTCACAAGAAAGTTTAGCTCGTACAAAATTGCCTTTGGGGCATTTGACCAAAGCAAGAATCCGTGAAATGGCTACTGAGCGTGGCTTTATGGATTTGGTCAATAAAGCGGAGAGCTACGAAATTTGTTTCGTGCCAGATAACGATTACCGAGGTTTTATCAAACGCCGTGTAGAGGGTTTGGAAGAAAGAGTAAAAGGCGGGAATTTCTTGGATACTGACGGTAAAATATTGGGAAAACACGAAGGTTATCCATTCTATACCATCGGACAACGGAAAGGTTTGGGAATTGCTTTGGGTTATCCTGCTTTTGTAACTGAAATCAGAAAAGATACCAATGAAGTGGTTTTGGGTCGTGATAAAGACTTGGAAAGAGACGGAATGATGGTTGGACAATTGAATTTATCAAAATATGCGTCTATCGAAAATCCGATTGAAACCATTACCAAAGTTCGTTATAAAGATGCAGGAGCAAATGCAACTATTTGGCAAGAAGGTGATAAAATGAAAGTCCATTTTCAGGATTCAGTTTCAGGAATTGCCCCAGGGCAAGCAGCGGTTTTTTATGAAGGAGATGACGTAATTGGTGGCGGTTGGATTTTGAAATCTTTCAAACAAAATGCTGAAACTGGCATTTATGCGGCAGTTACATTGAGTGAATGAAAGAATTAGTGATTTAGTGATTTTTGCAATATGATTATAAAATCCATGCAACTATTAGAAACTATACAAATAAAAAACGGAACATTTCAACATATCGAATACCATAATAATCGCTTTAATGCTTCACGAGCAGATTTGTTTGGTTGTCAAGATATTTTGAAATTAGAAAATATCGTAAAAATACCTTCTGAATGTTCAGAAGGTATTTTTCGTTGTCGTGTGATTTATTCAGAGGAAATTCAAGAAATCACCTTTACTCCTTACGTTTATAAAGAAATAAAAACGCTAAAATTGGTTGATATTGGCGATTGGGATTATTCATACAAATATTCTGACCGTAGTTTTTTAACAAAATTACTCACTGAAAATCAAGCAGTTGACGAAGTAATTATGACAAAAAATGGTTTCATTACCGACTGTACCATTGCCAATTTAGCCTTTTATGATGGCACAAATTGGTTTACGCCTTCAACGCCTTTATTGAAAGGTACCAAAAGACAACAATTACTTGATAGACAAGTAATTACAGAAAAAGAAATAAAGGTTCAAGACTTAGAAAACTATCAAGGAGTTTGCTTGGTAAATACCTTTCGGGAGTTGAGTAGCACAGGTTTCCAACCTGTATCTGCGATTATTTAGTAAATTGACAGGTTAAAAACCTGTCCAACGGGAAAAATGATTATTTTTGAGAAAACAAGTAAAGAAACAAAATGGAAAATTTCAGAATAGAAAGCCTTGAAATCAATAAAATAGGAGCTTTTGAGCATATAAAAATGGACTTTCCTAAAAAGACTGACCCAGATAAAGCTGAAATTCATATTTTGACTGGGGAAAATGGGACTGGGAAGAGTACGGTGTTGGAGGCATTAATCGAGTCCATTACTCTCAAGTCAGAAAACGTCCATTTAAATTTTCACAAAAAAAGCCATGACACAGAAGGCTCTTTCGAAGTTAAATTCGAAGCCTGTTCTCCTGCAAAATATATATTCTTCGGTCGCCTATTTGCCCCTGTTACACATATTCCAGATTTTTTAGGAAGCTATCATACTACTTTAGAAGAAGACAACCTTAATTCATTTGTTCAATTACGTCCATTTAAAACTGCCTTTTTTGCCTATTCTGGATATAGAAGAGTAACAGAAGTAAAAATTGAAGGTCCTAAAAAAATATTGGATAACCCTTTGCAAAATTCATTAGATGTTAATCGTTCAATTAATCCTGAAAATTTAATACAATGGATTGTCAACACAGTAACTCGTGAATTAAGCTCAAAAGGGAGAGGAGATAATGCAAAAGCGAAAGTTTTAAAAGAAACTCTCCAAAATTTAGAAAATATCATTAGTGAAATAATCGAAGAAGCTATTTCATTTGATATTGATGACGATTTCAATGTTTTCGTACTAAAAGAATTCAGATTACATTTTGACACTCTTCCAGATGGTCTTAAATCAATGATTTCATGGATTGGAGATTTGTTAATGAGAATGGATAGATTAAAATGGGAAAACGATACACCCATTTTCGACAGAAACTTCATCCTCTTCCTTGACGAAATCGAAGTCCATCTTCACCCAGCTTGGCAACGTAAAATTTTACCCGTTGTGCAAAAACTCTTTAAAAATGCTCAGATTTTCATTTCAACCCATTCGCCTTTCGTGGTGGGTTCAGTTGATGGGGCTTGGGTTCATAAATTGCAAAAAGGGGATGATGGTTTTGCGGTATTGGATGGTGAACCTGTTTTGTCGGAAGATGGAAAAAGTGTCCGTAGGATTTTAGATGAAGTCTTTGGAATAAACCAGCAGTATGGAGTAGAAGTTGAGAAAGATTTGGCTCGATTCAGAGAAATCCGACAACAAATTATAATGGGACAAACCTATAATAGTGAAGAATTCAACGAACTTGTCAAACATTTAGCTTCTCAAAGTACCGAATTAGAACAAATGATGGGTATGGAAATGAATCAGCTCAAAAGAATCACTCAAAAAGAATTAGTATAGTTTTACAAATGAGAAAATTTATAAGAAAACCCTGTCCAAGTGTATTAATAGAACCCTTTTCTAAGGAAGACATAAGACCACGTTGGGTTATTTATGGAGAGCGATACGAAAAACAAACGAATCGAACGTATTATAATTACCCTCAAGTAAATAAGGAGAAGCTAAATCATCTGATTTTCCAAACTTTAGTTGAACAAACAGATGCTCATTGTTCGTATTGTGATGGTTTTCCATTAATGAGTGCCGATGAAACGATAGACCACTTTAAGCCTAAATCAAAGTTTCCACTTGATGTTTGCAATTGGGATAATTTATACGTTGCGTGTGCTCATTGTCAAAAGGAAAAAGGAGACCAATTTGATGATTTACTCCTTCGTCCAGACGAGTTATCATACAATTTTGAATCCTACTTTTTCTATGACTATACTGAACATGAAATAAGAATTCTGCCCAATTTGAGTATTGATAAATTAGAAAAAGCTAAGAAAACAGATGAAATACTCAACTTCAATCATAAGGCAATGGTTGAAAGTAGAAGACAATCTTATGATGGCTTTTCAGACAAACCCAATTATCCAAGAGAACAATTAAAACACCGTTTCATCTTTCAATAAATGCCAACCGAAAACCCAACCCCCTCCTTCCTACTCCGTCAAAAATTTCCTTTTGAACCAACTTCTGGACAAGTAGAATTATTCCAAAAAATGGATAATTTTATGACTAATACCGATGATTTTGGTCCACTTTGTTTTCTGTTGAAAGGATATGCGGGTACAGGTAAAACAACCGTTATTAGTTCTATTATTAAGGTTTTGCCCAAATTTGGACTAAAATCAGTGCTTCTTGCTCCTACGGGTCGGGCGGCGAAGGTGATGAGTAATTATTCCAAGAAAAAATCTTTGACGATTCATAAGAAAATTTACCGTCAAGTTGCCAACGCTTTTACTGGTAATTTAGAATTTCAACGTCAAAATAATTACGCAACTAACACGGTTTTTATCATTGATGAAGCCTCTATGATTTCGGATGATGCCGAATACGGTTCGGCTGGTTTATTGACGGATTTGATGGAATTTATCTTCACAAATCCCGAAACTGATTATAATGGGAACAAGGTGATTTTTGTGGGAGATACCGCTCAGTTACCTCCTGTGGGCAAATTAAACTCGCCAGCCCTTGAAAAAAATTACATGGAAGGGCAATTTCATGTGGGCGTTTTGGAGCAAGAGTTAACCGATGTTATGCGTCAGGATGCTGACTCTGGAATCTTATTCAATGCCACTAAATTACGTGATTTACTAAAAGATAAAGAACCGAAAATCAGCTTTACGACAAAAGGTTTTAGGGATTTTTATAAAATGACTGGGGAAAAATTAGAAGATGGATTAAACTATGCCTACCGAAAATTTGACCGTGAAAACACCATAATTCTTACTCGTTCCAACAAAACTGCGGTTCAATATAATAGATATATTCGTCAAAGAATTTTTTCTCAAGAAGATGAATTGGCTACGGGAGATTTATTAATGATTGTAAGAAATAATTATCATTGGTTGGGTGAAGATTCTCCCGCAGGTTTTTTAGCGAATGGTGATTTTGTGGAAGTTATGAAAATTAGAGGAATTGAAGAGATGCACGGATTCAGATTTGCAACCCTGACTTTGCGACTTTTAGATTATGAAGACCATCCACATATTGAAGCAAAAGTGATGATGGATACCCTTTATACCAACACGCCTGCTATGTCAAAAGATGAAAACAAAGCCCTCTATGAGTCTGTTTCGGCAGATTATGCCCATATCGTTACCAAAAAAGAACGCAACGAAGAAATCCGTAAAGATAAATACTTGAATGCCTTACAAGTGAAATTTGCATACGCTTTAACTTGTCATAAATCGCAAGGTGGACAATGGAATGCCGTTTTTATTGAACAAGGATACCTAACCGATGAACTCATCAATGAAGATTTTATTCGTTGGTTATATACAGCGGTAACAAGAGCAACGCATGAAGTTTTCCTTTTGAATTTCCATAACGATTTTTTTGACCTATGACACCAAAAATCTTTCCTGTGAATAATTCGGTATATTCACAGGAAAGATTCCTGTGTTACTCAAAATCCCTCAACTTCTTCTTCGACAATTCGTAACTTACAATGGCAGGAATATAAAAAGTTATATCAGCCGTAAATTTAGCCATGACTACTCCCCATGATAAATCACCAATCCACAAAGGAATATAATACATCAACGTCGGACGAATGAAAAGGCTATCAAATAACTCTGCAATCCCAAATTCTACAAATAAAGCTCTTACATTTTTAAAGAATGTTTCAAGTGAGTAATCTTTACCAATTGCCTTTAATTGTTTTTTTGCCAGCAAAATATCTTCTATCAAAATTGTTCCAAAATATCCAATATTCCCTACCCAAGTACCTACTAAAGCAGTCGTAATTTTATTTTCGGTCAATCTAAATGCAAGCCAAGCAGATACTACCGTTAAGCTCAGTGAAACCACCTCCGCCAAACCATATCTTTTAAGCCATTCTTTTATTTTTTGTTTCATTGTGTGCAAATATGGAACACATATTTAATCTTTTAAGATTTTCAAAGAAATGTAGGGACAAATAACATTCCAGTGTTATCAATTTAAACAACTTCTTAAATTGACAGCATGGAAATAACATTTCTCCCTACACAAAATCAATTATTGAGCATTTCTTTCAATCCAGTACGTTTAATTTCTTCCAGTAAGTCAATTATCGAACTTTTTTCTGTCATCGGATTCAAAAGCGTAAACTTTAAATATGCTTTTCCATTAACCGAAGTCTGTCCAATAATGGCTTTTCCTGATAATAAAAGTTGTGTTTTAATGGCATTATTTACATCATCAATAACTTGTACGGAGTGTTCTCCTTCAGGTAAATATCTAAAAACTACCGCATTGATTTGTGTACGAGTTGCCAGTTCAAAATGAGGGTCAGCTTCTAATAAATCAGAAATAGAGGTAGCCAATGCAATGGTATAATCAATCATTTCGCCAAACTTTTCAGTACCAATATGTTGAAGCGAAAGGAAAGGCTTGAGTGCATCAAAACGTCTGGTTGTTTGAATAGATTTATAAACCAAATCCAAAATCCCAAACGCTTCATTACTTTCTGGATTTAAGTAATCTGCGTGTAAACGAATGTACTCAAAAGATTGCTTATTTTTAACAATAAACGCCCCGCAAGAAATAGGCTGATAAAATAACTTATGAAAATCGACCGTCACAGAATCCGCTTGATGAATCCCTGCTAACTTATATTTATGTTTTTCTGAAAATATTAATGCTCCACCGAAAGCCGCATCAACATGAAACCAAAGCCCATGTTGATGAGCCATTTCTGCTAAATTACCAATTTGCCCAATCTTTCCAAAATCCGTTGTACCAGCAGTAGTTACGTATGCAATTGGAATTAAACCTTCAGCTCTTAGTTTAAAAATGGTATCTTCCAAAGCCGAAACTTCTTCTTCAAAATCATTGGTTTTAATTTTCACGACGGCATTCTCGCCTAATCCTAAAATTGAGGCAGATTGAGCTACCGTAAAATGAGCAAATTCAGCACATAAAATTCTAAATTTTGAAGCCTCAGGCGGTAAACCTTTTTTCTGAATATTCCAGTTATAATGTTGCTGACTAAAATGGTCACGAGCCAACAAAAGTCCCATAAAATTAGACATTGTTCCACCACCTGTAAAGGTTGCATCTGCCTGATTATCAAAACCATAAACTCGACAAAGTTCATTACAAAAAGCTTGTTCAATCATCGTGGCAGCGGGTGCTTGATCCCACGAATCCATCGACTGATTGAAAGCTGCAATGATCATTTCGGCAGTTAAAGAAGCCACAAAAGTTGGGCAATGTAAATGAGCCAAGCAATTGGGATGATAAACTGAAATATTATTGTTTATGATTAAATCACGGGTATGTTCCAAAAGAGTTTCTAATGGAGTTCCATCTTTAGGAAACATCTCAAAATCAGCAATTTGAGTGGTTAATGCTTGTGGACTTTTCCCAGAATATGCTTGTTTTTGAGTAGAAATTTGCTCGCTGATATAACCAGCCACTTGATTAGTCAATTTCCGATATTGTAAAGCACTTTCAGAAGAATCATTTAGAAAAAACTTTTTAAAGGACTCTGTCAATTCAGAAATATTGGCGGATTCTGCGTATAGCGTATTTTGATTCATTTTTTAAATAGTATGTTTATCGCAAGCAGATTAGGCTTGCCAAATTTATGGACATTACATCAAAACCGCCTCTGCTTCCATCACAAATTCTTCGGCAGCAACAATGGCATCTTGAAGAATATCACAAACATGATGTACTTGATTTTCATTGATAATTAATGGAGGCATTAAACGCAAAACACTCGTTTGTCGTCCGCCCAATTCAATAATTAATCCTCTACAAAAACATTCAAATTGGATTCTGCGGGTTAGTTTTTCAAATCTTTCAGGATTTCCATTTTTCATTCTACCAGTTGTTCTATTCACAATTTCAACCCCAATCATCAATCCTCTACCTCTCACATCGCCAATACAAGCCACTTCTTGTTGCATTTCTCGCAAACGCTCAAAGAAAATAGCACCCATTTTTTCCGCATTTTCAGCCAATTTATGTTCTCGAATATATTTTAAAGTTGCCGTTCCTGTTGCCATTCCTAACTGATTTCCTCTAAAAGTCCCTGCGTGACTTCCTGGCCCCCATTTGTCCAAATCTTTGTGATAAACCACCACCGACATAGGTAAAGTCCCTCCTACTGCTTTCGATAAAAGAACCACATCGGGCATTATTCCAGCATGTTCAAAAGCAAACATTTTTCCTGTACGACCAATCCCTGCTTGAATTTCATCTAAAATCAAAGGAATACCTTGTTCTTTCGTAATTCTACGCAATTCACGCATCCATTCATCTGGAGCAGGAATTTTGCCACCTTCACCTTGTACTGCCTCAATGATAATTCCTGCGGGTTTAGGAATACCACTTTCATCATCTGTCAAAACATCTTCGATATGTTTGCTACAAGTTAAATCACAACCTGAACCACAATTATTAGACATCGTGCAACGATATTGGTACGGATAAGGCAAAAAATGAACATCCGACATTAAACCTGTAATGGGTGTTTTTGCTCCCAAATTCCCCATCAAACTCAATGCTCCGTGTGTCATACCATGATAGGCACCATGAAAAGCAACCATCGTACGTCTTCCCGTAGCAATTTTCACTAATTTAATAGCAGCCTCCACAGCATCAGCTCCTGAAGGGCCACAAAATTGAATTTTAGCATTTTTGGCAAATTCTTCAGGAAAAAGACTCAAAATTTCATTCACAAAAGCCTCTTTTACGGGTGTAGTAATATCCAGTGTAAGAAGTGGTAAATTATCGTCCAATTGTTGGCGAATCGCTTCTTGAACAACCTCATGATTATGCCCTAAAGCAATAGCTCCTGCACCTGCCAAGCAATCATAATAAACATTTCCATCAACATCTTGAATGTAAATTCCTTTCGCTTTTTTTAAGGCATAAGGCAATTTTCGAGGATAACTTCTGGCATTTGATTCGGTTTCAGCTTGACGATTTAGAAAACCTACACACTGCTCATTTTCTGAGGGATTTCTAAATTCTCCAGGTAGCGTTTTGATTTCTCTGAACACACGAATATCATTTGTAAGGTGTACTTTAGACGGGTTAACGTTTTTCATGGTAAATTGATTTAAATTAATAGTTCCTGTTTTATATACTTTGTGACGTAATACACAACAATAAAAATCTTCAGTCTTGGTAGAACAAGGCTGAAATTTCTTATCAGAAAAGTTTTTTCCTGAATTTTTTTTTAATAAAACAAAGATTAAACGAAGGATTTTGAGTGTTTTACTTAGAGGCTACTAAGTAAAACTTTTGTCAATGAATCGCTGGCGGATAACTCTTTGACGGAGGATTTTAAATTATGTAAGGATTTTTTTTTGAGGAGTAAGGATTAAAAACGACACATAATTTTATGGGTTTATCATATTTTTTTTACGCTCGTCTCATTAACTACAACAAACCTAAAATATTTTATCCAATAAATAAAGCGTTTTTGAAAATAAAAATCTCTTTTTCTTCGTCCATGTAGTTAAGTTATTGAAAACCAATTTATAAAAGAGAAATAATAAAAAATTAGTATCACAAAACCAATTCACCCATTTAGTGATGCAAAACACCTCAAAAACAACGTTAAAACTGATTCGTCCCGCAATATCGTTTCTAAAAATAATGAGTATAAATTCAGGTTAATCGTTCTTAGTATCTTGATTTCATTATCTCTAAATGTATGCTAAAATGACAAAAAAAATTAACCTCATTTTTCTTTTCGCAATTTGCATTAAGGTTTCCTTTGGGCAGACCTCGACTAACCTTAAACCTTTACATTATAGCCCAATTCATGGAAAAGGATTTCGTTGTGAAACTCCAAAGCGGAAATTCAATCGTGCTTTATACGGCTCAAATACAGCTTTTCGAGTAGAAACTGGTGATTTCCCAGAATTTGCGATGTACCTACCAGGCATGGGCGGCAACTGCAAAATCGGCTTAATCAACGGTTCAAAAAGCAAATGGATTTCAGAGGCAAAAACCATTGAAACTATCTATGAAGACGGAGCAATGTTTTACCAAATTAAGGACGCATTATTAGGGGCATCAACTTTAAAATTAAAAGCCACAGCAACCCATAATTCAGAAGGAATGTTGATTGAATATCAGGCAATTGGTAAAATTCCGAAAGCTTTAAAATTGATTTTTCTCTACGGAGGAATTACAGGCAAGAAATTTAACCGTGACGGAGACATCGGTGCAGACCCCGAAAGCGTATTTTATTTAACGCCCGAAAAATGCCTAAATAATCAGTTTCAATTAAATCGCAATAGCTTTAGAGTTCGGTATAATCCCAAAGATTCTACCCAAATAATGGCAGGACTTTTCCCTAAAAACTATGATTTGGCAATCGTTAATGCAGTCAATACAGATTCACCTCTAAATATTATTCCTACTAAAGAACAAACCGCAACGCCTTGTTTGATGGCTTTGGGCTCGCTGAAAAATACCAATCAATTTTGTTATATTCAAAAAGGAAAGTTGACTTTTGAGTATGATAATCTTGCCAAATTTGCTCAAGAAAATGAGCATTTACGTCAGCAAATTCTCAATACTATTCAGATAAATACGCCCGATTCACTACTTAATCCACTCGGACAAGCACTAAGTTTGGCAGCAGATGCCATTTGGGAAAGTCCAACGTATATGCACGGGGCAATTGCTTGGCGAATGCGTTTACCCGCTTGGCGTGGCCCTTATATTGCTGACGTTTTGGGGCAACATGACCGAGCCAGAACGCATTTTTCAGCCTATGCCAAATCGCAAGTTGGCAGTAATATTCCACTGACTGATTTTCTACCCGATACGGCAATGAACATGGCTCGACAAGTTGAAAAAATCGGAAAGGCAATTTTTACCGATGGTTATATTTGTCGAAATCCAAATGGTGATATTAAAGCTCATCATTACGACATGAATTTGGTGTATATCGACCAATTACTTAATCATTTTAATTGGACAGGCGACACTACTTATTTACGAGAAATGTTCCCCGTTATTGAAAAACATTTAGCTTGGGAAAAACATAATTTTGACCCTGACAATGACGGTTTATTTGATGCTTATTGTTGTATTTGGGCGAGTGACGCCTTGCAGTATAGCGGCGGAGGTGTTACGCACTCAACCGCTTATAATTACCGTGCCTTTCGTTCTATGGCACAATTAGCCAAAATATTAGGTAAAAATGACAAACCTTTTCAAGACGAAGCCGATAAAATTTATAAAGCCTTGCAAGATAAACTTTGGCTAACCGAAACAGGTTGTTTTGCCGAATATAAAGACGCTTTAGGCTTACAACAAACACATCCATCAGCAGCTGTTTGGACAGTCTATCATGCCATTGATTCAGAAGCAGCATCGCCTGAACAACAATTTAGTATGACCCAATATATTGACAAAAACATTCCCAAAATTCCCTTTACCATTCCAGAACTCAAACAAGATTTTTATCTCCTCAGCACCACTAATTGGCAACCTTATACATGGAGTATCAACAATGTAGCTTTGGGCGAGAATTTGCATACGGCTTTGGCGTGTTGGCAAGGCGGAAATCCGACTTTGGCGTATAACATTTGGAGAAATACTCTGATTGAAAGTTTATATACCTCCGCATCTCCTGGAGGATTTGAGCAATTATCAAGTTTTGATGCCGTTAGAGGCGAATTATACCGTGATTTTGCCGATGGAATAGGCATGGCAGGCAGAAGTTTAGTAGAAGGGTTATTTGGGATAAAACCTCATTTATTAAATGAGCAATTGACCATTGAACAAGGTTTTCCGAAAACATGGGACTTTGCCAATTTGAAAACAAAAGATATTCAATATGATTTTAAACGAAATGGGAAAAAATCAAAATATGAAATTAAAACAGCATTCAAACAAGCCGTTGAACTCACCATGCTTATTCCTTGCGAATATCCTACCATAAAAGAAGTGAGCGTTAATGGAAAATCAGTCAATCATTCTTTGCTCAAAAAAGGAAATGAAACCTTTGTGTCATTCACCACTATAAAAGGGGAAAACTTTCATGTAGAGATTACTTTTGGAGGAGAAAAAATAATACGAGAAGTCAAAGCTATCACCGAGAAATTAGTAGAAACTATCGTAGAAAAAGAAACGAGTTCAAACATTTTCCATCCCATTGATTTGAGTAAATCCTTCAATGATAAAGTGACCAATATATTCAAACATGAGTATTTGAGTCCACGTCCACAATCAGCAACGTTGCAACTCCCAACGCAAGGAATTGGCAATTGGTGTTATCCCTTAACCGACGCAATAATCGATGATTCAGGTTTACGTAAAAAAGCCCAAGAAGGAAATGGACAGCTATTTTATGAGAAAATACCATTTCAAACACCAACTGACCTTCAAAAAAACAATATTGCTTTTGTCAGTAAGTGGGATAACTTCCCAGATACGTTGACCATCAAACCTGAAAATCAAAAAGGGCAAAGATTACATTTATTAATGGCAGGAACGACCAATCCTATGCAAAGCCAAATGGACAATGGAAAAGTAGTTATAACTTTTGAAAACGGAAGCAAACAAGAATTTCCATTGAATAATCCTAACAATTGGTCGCCAATAGAGCAAGATTATTTTGATGATGGAAAAGCCTTTAAATATTCACAAACAAACCGTCCGACCAGATTATTATTAAAAACAGGACAATTTGCGAAAGAAGGCATTAAATACAGCGGTATAAAAGGATTTAGCAACCGAGCAATTGATGGCGGAGCAGGTAATGTTTATGCCATAAAAATCCCACAGATGCCAATAAAAACAATTCAAGTCATTGCGTTAAACAATGATGTAATTATTGGATTAATGGCAGCGACTTTGGAGGAATAACAATAAAAAACCCTTCATACACGATGTATAAAGGGTTTTTAGTGATCTTGTAGGGAACACCATACTTTAGTATTCAAAAAATCATAAATCACCAAAATATCCTCTATACAGCTCATGAAAGGCTTTTTTAGTCAATTTAAACACTTGCCAAATCCTAAAATATTGGACTTTACCTTCCCACTTGCTTTCTTCATTTTTATTTATACATTTGCCAAACGAATCAATTTATGATGTAAATATGGCAACGACAAAACTAAAATTACGTACTGATAGAAAGAATACTTTTGATACAACTACTGTATATGTACAAGTTTGTATCAATAGTAAAATTAAGCTTTATTCAAGTGGATTTAAAGTTAAACCTGAGCATTGGGACGAAACAAATCAAAAAGTTAGAAAGACATTTGGCTATGGTTTTGAAAGACATTGGGCAAAAATAAACAAAAAGAAAATTGAGATTGACCAAATCATTGACCACACGGTAATGAATAATATCAAATTGACTTTTGAGTATATTACAGAGGAACTAAGAAAATTAGAGAACATAGGAAGTACGGAAGCTGAGCAAGCCAATGAAAATGCTAAAAAAAGTTTTTATGAAGTAATAGAAGACTTTATTAAAGTCAATAGTTTAATTGATAGTAAGGATACTACTAAACATCGTCAAACTGCCTTGAATAAACTAAAGACATTTTTTGGGAAAAAAATACCTACATTCTCAGATATTAACTATCAGTTTTATACAGAGTACATCAATTGGTTGATTGAAGAAGAGGAGCTTATGAATTCAAGTGTAAATAAACAATTAGACTATCTTAAAACATTCATGGGTTATGCCTCTAAACTAAACCTATTTAACAAAGATATTTTAAAAAACTTTGACAGTCTACCAGAAGCAGACACTTTTAAAGTTTACATCTCACAAGAAGAGTTGAAAAAAATATGGGAATACAAATTTCAAAATGAGCGGTTAGAAAGAGTAAGGGACTTATTTGTATTTGGTTGTGCAACAGGACTGAGAGAATCTGATTTTTCAGAAATAAAACCAGAAAATGTAAAAAAAGACGAGTTTCAGCTTATATCAATTAAACTCAAAAAACTTATTATTGTGCCAATTAATAAGTATTCTAAAGCCGTTTTAGACAAGTATAATAATCTATTACCAAAATATTCACAGCAAAACTTTAATGACTATATCAAAGAAGCTTTGGAAGAAATTGGAATTGATACGCCTGAGCAGGTTATCACTTATAAAAAGGGAATAAGGAACGAAGAGATAGTACCAAAATATAAATTAGTTTCTTCTCATACGGCAAGAAGAACATTTATTACCCAATCTATTTTAAGGGGGATTCCGATTCCTATAATTCAAAAAATTACTGGTCATAAAGACCTTCGGTCTTTTGAAAGATATATTAGAATTACAGAAGCAGACAAACGAAATGAGATGTCAAAGTGGGAAGATTAAAACATAAAACACTAATAATCAATTAATTAAATTTTAACATAAAACTTATTTCTTCAATATTATCTAATAAATAAAAGACAGAATTAAAATTAAAAAATGGATAATATAAAAATTACAAGCTTCAAAAGCTAATTAAAAATTTCTCATTTTTATCATTTTTCTCATCTTTCTCAATATTCTCACTTTTCTCAAATAATTATTTTTAATGTGGCATATTTGCAGAGAAGAAAAAAACGCCTTTTAAAAATTTAAAAGGAATATTTTAAATTTTATTAAATATTTTAAACATAAAAAGAGAGGAAAATAGCCTGAAAGTTTGCGACCCGATGGCTATTCCCCCCCCTTTTTTAAACAAAAAATCCTGATGGACAAATCAAAATTACAATTACTGGGTGAAATTGCCAAAAAACCACTGTTTAATTTAACTGGCGAAGAGTTACTTCAACTTTTCGACCAGGTGGTTAAAGATAACTTAAAGGACATTAATGTACCTTCAATTGTTCTGCATAATTCAAATCAAAAACAGGAAATTCGTTATAACTACAGAGAAGCTGTTGACTTTCTGCAAGTTTCTCGTCCAACTTTCGGCAAGCTCCGCAGAGAAGGTAAAATAAAGGGTATTAAAGTGGGAGAACGACGAGTTCTCTTTAACCGCTCCGAATTAGAGGCATACTTGGAATCTAATCACGAATAAGAATTCTCTCACAATTTTTTATTATAAAAAAATGACACAAAACGACAATGTGCCAGTGGGAGAGGTATGCCTTTCTGACTTGGAAAATGAATTAAATCACATAGAAAATGGTGGAGAAATCAACGGTTCAGAAAAAACAATTTCTGAACCGAAATTTCCTCTGGAAGTTTTCCCTGAGATTATTCAAAAAATTATTCTTTCTGCCCAAACTACATTGAATTACCCTGTGGAGTTTACGGCATCCAGTGTGCTATTAGCAACTTCAATTGCCGTCGGAAACACTCACCGAGTTAAAATTAAAACTGGATTTGAACAGTCTGCAATCATATATTTATGCTTAGTTGCTCCGACAGGTTCAGTCAAATCTCACCCGTTAGAATTCGCATTAAAACCTATTCAAAACGCTGATATTGCTTCGTACAACGCCTACAAAATCGAACTAATTGAGTATTTAAAAGCTAAGGAAGATGGGAAAGACAATACTGAAAATCAGCAAAAACCGTTCTGGAAAAAATTTCTAATTTCCGACTATACTGCCGAAGCACTTTACACTATTCATTCCAAAAATCAACGTTCTATAGGTGTTTACATTGATGAAATTGCTGGATGGTTTAAGAATTTTGAGAGATACAATAAAAATAGTCAGCAAGAATTCTGGCTGAGTGCGTGGAGCAATAAAACAGTTACTGTTGACCGTAAAATGTCCGAACCCTGCTTAATAACTCGTCCATTTATCTCTGTCGGAGGCACAATTCAGCCTTTGCTACTCAAAGAAATAACGAAGGAAAATAGGGGTAAGAATGGATTCATTGACCGATTATTATTTGTTTACCTAAAAAATCTAATTAAACAGGGATGGAACGATGAGGAAATGTCTGAAGATTTGATTTCCAGTTATAATTCTATCATCAATTGCCTCTTAGATTTACCCTGCCAATACGATAAAGATGGTCAAATTGAAGCCACTATCTTACAATTTACAGCAAAAGGAAGAGAGAATTTATACACATGGGTCAATCAAATAAACACTCCATTGACAAATCAAACCGATAATGAAGAGTTTAAAGGCATTTACACTAAACTGGAACAGTACGTACCTCGATTTGCTCTACTACTCCATCTTCTAAAATGGGCTTCTGAAGAAACGGATGAATTCCCTCCTTTATCAATAAGTGCGGAAACGGTAGATGGAGCAATTAAGTTAGGAGAATATTTTAGAAATTCTGCCATTGCGGTAAATAAGGTTTTGAACAATCAATTAGATGATTTACCAATTAATCACAAAGAATGGTATTCTAAATTACCAGAGAAACTTACGACCGAAATCGCATTAAACCTTGGAGATAAATTCCAATTATCTGAAAGAACTATAATGCGTTTCTTATCGAACAAAGATATTTTTCGGAAATTGAAGCACGGACACTACGAAAAAATATTCTAAACCCTTGGCATTTTTGGCATTTTGGCACTTTGACACCTTTCTAATTTCCAAATGCTTAATAATCAAACACTTGTATTTATTCAAGTGGGTTTTCAAAGTGCCAAATGCTTGGCACTTTGAGACACTTTGAAACAGTGTATTGGCACTTTGGCATTTTGTTGGCACTTTTAGAAAAACACAACTATCTCTCTATCAACCAATTAGGCAATCAAAGTGTCAAAGTGCCAAAAGTGCCAACTAAATACATTTATTAAAATGGAATATAATTTTTCCCTCGATAATTCAAAACCAAATAGGCTATTTTCCTGTCCAGATTGTGAAAAAAGAACTTTCAAACGTTATTGGGATAATTTTAAAAACGAATATTTTCCAGATGAAGACGTTGGACGATGCAATAGAGAATTCAGTTGTGGCTGCCATAATACCCCGAAACAGTTTTTTGAAAAAAATGGACTTGATTATCAAAAAAATGAAGCACCAAAGTCAAGATTACCTAAGCCAAAACCACCTACAACGTATATTGATTATAGTTGGGTGGAAAAATCAATGAATAGAAATATTCCAAACTACTTCACAGATTATTTAAAAAGGCTATTTGGAGAAGAAAAAACCAATATTTTGATTAATAAATTCCGAATTGGAGACTCAAAACATTGGAAAGGTGCAACAGTTTTTTGGCAAATCGACCAAGAATACAAAGTCAGAACTGGAAAAATTATGCTCTACAATTCTACAATTGGGAAACGAGTTACAGATTACGATAACTGGGTACATTCAGTATCAGAAATTCAAAATTTTACTATCGAACAATGTTTTTTTGGACTCCATCAATTAACCGAAGATTCTAAAAAAAGTATCGGAATAGTTGAATCTCAAAAGACTGCAATCATTTTGACTGCAATTGACCCAAAAATAACATGGTTAGCTTCTGGGGGAATAGCTTTACCTCTTGACCGTTTTAAACCACTAAAAGGCAGAAAAATAATTCTGTATCCAGACGCAGGTATAGATAAAAATGGACAAGGAACACCTTTTAAAAAATGGACAGATAAAGCTGAAACACTGAATTTAGCTGGATTTGATATTTCAGTGTCAAAATTAGTGGAAAATGCAGCAACAGAAGAACAACGAAAAGATGGCTACGACTTAGCCGATTACTTTACAATGATTGACCAGAATGGTCTATCAATTTTAAACACCAAACAGCTAAACAAATGACTAAAGAACAAGAAAACAGTGTTGATAATCAGATTATCAACACTTCTAAAACCGAAAAAATAGACTTCCGCTTACCTGCTAAAATGAAAAAAATGTTAGCAGTTACTGCCTCAGCACAAAACGTGAAGATAAGTCAATTGCTCAATCATATTGTTGAAAAATTCTTTGCAGAGCAAGCAAAAGCGGAACGGTTAGCAATGGAAGAAAAAAGAATAAAAGAGTTGCAAATCAAACAAGAATATGCCCTTTTAGACGAGAAGATAAAGCACCAAAAAAGTGATTTTCAAATTGATGAAGCAAGCCCTAAATTGCCCATTCAATCCAAAGAAGATAATTCATTTTTTAAATTTATATTTTGGATCGTATTATTGACAGGTGCATATTTTGGATGGAAATATCTTCAACGACAAAATGAGAAAAAACAAAAACAACTCAATAACCAATGGCAATCTCAACAAAATTCACACCATTTGAAAGTTGATTCAAAACCGTCGGACAAACAGTCAGACAAATCTGTCGGACAACTCTAAAAGTGGTCTAATTTCAATCTCCTGTCAATAAAACACCCCTAAATCAGAAAAATTAGGGGTGTTTTATTGTATATGATACTATGTTTAGAATGTCCCAAAATATCATAAATTGTCTGACATTATGAGCCTTTTACATTTTCTTCCTGAAGTTGTTTGATCATTATATCCACTTTTTGTTGTAATCTTACTTCATCCTCCCAACTCTCGAAAAAACCTTCTTCGTAAAGAATTGGGTCATTATATTGCTCTTCAATTACCGCTGACATTTTTTCTGGCACTTCAAATATATTGTCTTTTATATCATACCCTCGGCTCAGTTTATCTGACCAATTTATTAACTCTTTTGCCTGTCTCATTCCTTCATCAACAATCACAACATTTAAGTTTCCATCACTGCCCAAAGTATTACATAAAGTGTCGTAAGCATTATTAAATCTTTCTAAAAAGTAGGGATTTTGTAACAGTACTTTTTGATACACTTTCAGTTCTGATTTCTCCTGTATTTTTAAACATTCATTCAATCCAACTATTACACCTTGCCATGCTGTTCTGCCTGCCATGCGTACATACCTTTTATCGGTATAATAGTTACCTTCTCTTCTTGTATTTTCTGCTAAAATCTTTTTGGCTTTAATTAATATTTTTTGTGCATTTGAAAACATAGCTTTTAATATTACGAGTAGATAAATTTTATTTCCTCCAAATTAGACAATTTCAGATTAAAAGATGACCATAATTTTAATTTTTATGCTTTAAATATTTTATCTCAATTGATTGTCTTTAATTTTGAAATTCAATACCCTTTAAAAATTAGGTGCAATGGAGATAAACACTCTAATTTTATAAATTTGTTGATGATGAGCCAATTAGAAAATACAAATACCTTATTTCAGACGGTCAAAGAGGTTGTACTGAAAGCTAAAAACCTTGCATACCGTTCAAGTAATGCCATCGTGTTAAATATGTATTGGGAGGTTGGTCAACTGATTGTAGAAGATGAACAAAACCGAAAGACAAAGGCTGTTTACGGAAAAGCAACATTGAAAAATCTGTCAAAGTCTTTAACCTTAGAATTTGGAACAAGATTTGACGATAGTAACCTCCGTAACATGAGACAGTTTTTTTTAGTTTTTCCAATTCGTGACGCAGTGCGTCACGAATTGAGTTGGATAATTTGAAAGGGAATATCTTACGAAAACTCGCTACTGTGTAGCGAGTTTTCGTAAGATATTGACATTATCATCAACTTTAGTAGCTGACTATCAAACTAAATTTCCTAACAAAAGCAGTTATAGGCTAAATGGGAAGAGATTTTGGAGGGATTAGGGAAGTAAGTAGCCCTCAACAAAATTGTTTAATTAAGAACACTGTGAATTAAAGAAAATATGATATATCTCGATAATAACGCTACTACGCAAATTGACTCTGAAGTATTAGCAGTAATGCTCCCGTTTCTAACTGATAATTTTGCGAATGCAAGTTCCACACACGCCTTTGGTTTAGGAGCAAGCGATGCCATTAAAAATGCTCGTCAGCAAGTGGCTGATTTAATTGGCTCACAACCACATGAAATTGTCTTTACATCGGGTGCAACCGAGGCTATTAACTTGGCTATCAAAGGAGTAGCAGAAAACTATACTAAAAAAGGCAAACATATCATTACTGTTCAAAGTGAACACTCAGCGGTTTTAGATGTCTGTAAGTACCTTAAAACTAAGGGTTTTGACATTACTTTTCTGCCTGTTCAAACCGACGGGATGATTGATTTAGGAGTTTTTAAATCATCATTACGTCCTGATACTATCTTGGTATCGGTGATGTTGGTAAATAATGAGTTAGGTACGATTCAACCCATTAAAGAAATAGCAAAATTAACCCACGAAGCAGGTGCATTATTTATGACGGATGGCACGCAAGCCGTTGGTAAATTGCCCATCAATGTGGATGAATTGGATATTGACTTAATGGCAATGTCCGCCCATAAATTCTACGGTACAAAAGGCGTAGGAGCATTATTTGTCCGACAAAGACGTAATAGACTCGTAAAATTAGGAGCATTATTACACGGTGGTGGACATGAAGGTGGCAAACGCTCTGGCACGTTGAATGTTGCAGGTATTGTAAGTATGGGAAAAGCCGCCGAACTATGTCAGCAACAAATGAAAGCAGATACTCAAAGAATCGGGGCATTGAGAGACGAATTAGAAAAAGCCCTATTGCAAATTCCAGACACTTCTATCAATGGAAATACTACTCACAGGCTCTATAATACTACAAATATCAAATTTAAAGGGTGTGACTCTGATGCTTTGATTATGGGTTTGCAAGATATTGCCGTTTCAAACGGCTCTGCGTGTACGTCAGCATCCATCGACCCCTCGCACGTATTGATGGCATTGGATATGACTGAACAAGAAGCCTTTTCATGTATTCGATTTAGCTTCGGACGATTCAATAAAGTGGAAGAAATACCTGTGGTTGTGGAAGCTGTTCGGAAAGTGGTGGAGAGTTTGAGGGCTTGGAATTAAATTATAAGAAATCACTATAAAATCAATACGAAATGCTTTACAATCAGTTAATTGAAACCATTGAAAATACACACGTCTCTTTGCGAAAAAGAGCCATTTCGTCCATCAATCAACAACTCGTTATCCGTAACTGGTTGATTGGATTTTATATTGTTGAGTTTGAACAACATGGTCAGGACAGAGCTGAATATGGACAAAACTTACTTGAAAATATATCTAAATCTTTGAAAAATAAAGGTTTAAAAGGGTTTGCTCGTCGTTCTTTAAACGATTACAGATTGTTTTATTCTGCATATCCACAGATTTGGCAGCCAGTGGCTGCCAAATTAAAGGGTCTTCCAATTCTCGTTCCATTGGAACAAGAATTCCAAATAGTGGGAAACTCCTCAATTCGGCAGCCACTGGCCTCCAAACTACAAGTATCTAATTATGAGCCAATTAACTCAAATTTAACCCCTGAAAAGTTATTGTCAAACTTCTCTTTCCGTCACTTCTCCGCCCTCATGCGAATCAAAGAGCCTTTGAAACGTGCCTTTTATGAAAAAGAAGCTATCAAGGGACAATGGGAAGCACGATTTTTAGAAAGACAAATTAATAGTTTGTTGATTGAACGAGTAGGACTTTCAACTGATAAAGAAGCCTTAATCAATAACTTAAAGGCTGAAATTGAAACTATTGAAGACACTATAAAAGACCCTTATATTCTGGAATTTACGGGTTTTGAAGAACTTGCAAAATATTCAGAGAATGATTTAGAAAGTGCTTTATTGGATAAAATTCAAACTTTTTTACAAGAATTAGGAACAGGGTTTTGTTTTGAGGGAAGACAAAAACGTATTACCGTTGATGGCGAACATGATAAAATAGATTTGGTTTTTTATCATCGAATTTTGAAGTGCCACGTATTGATAGACTTGAAGGTACGAAAGTTCAAACATAGCGATTCTGGACAAATGAATTTTTACTTGAACTATTACAAACACGAAGTAATGCAAGCCACCGACAACCCACCCATTGGCATTATTCTGTGTACTGAAAAAGGTTCAAATACAAAAGTATTGTACGCCACCGCAGGCATGGATAGCCAAGTTTTTGTAAGTAAATATCAAGTGGAATTACCGAAGGAAGAGGATTTGTTGAAATTGATTGAGGTGTGATTTTCAAAACTCTACATGGTGTGTTGAGAAATTAGACTGACTAAATTACAAAACTCGCACCAGTGGGGCGAGTTTTATCATAAGCCTCTGAATACGCCCTAAGTCGTACATTCTTCCCCACGTTGGTAGCGGATTATCAGACTAAATTACCTGATAAAAGGCTGTTACAGGCAAAGTGGGAGGAGATTTTGGAGGGGTTGAGGGAGATGCAAAACTCTCACCAGTGGTGAGAGTTTTGTTGTTTAACTATTAAAAATTAATCTTTCTAAATCATCTTTGAGCATTTTTCCTCCAATACTTGTAAATGGATATGGTCTTTCTTCTCCAACGAGTTTTATATCTTTTGCTTTTTGAAGATATTTTTTAAAAAACTCAACTGATATATTTTTCTCTTTCAAACAATCGGGAAAAATCAAAATTAATATTTCAATGAGTGCAGTAAAGCCGATAGTTCTTTGTAAAGCATTATCAGGTGTGTATTCAAAATCCCAATAACTGTTCCCGTTTTTATCAACAAAAGTTTCTCTAACTGCAATGAAATAATTGAGTAATGTTTTATAGATGTTATTGTCTTTATTTGTTGCATACCACTGACGAAAAATTGTTCTATTATTACCTCCAGTAAGTAATTGTTCTCTTTCCGATAGCCGTTCTTGGTCTGCTTTACTTAGCGATGGTGATATTAGTTTCAGTAATTGTTTAATGAATATTCCTTGAGAAATGGGGGAATCGAATCCCTTTTCTTTGCGAGACAAAAGCCTTATTCTTCTATAAAAAGGTCCGACTTTACCATCTTCTTTTTCTCTTAACCCATTAAGTTGTAAGACAATAGCTAATGCCGTTTTCTGAGGAGAATCTTTTATCGTTAAACCAAACAAGTCATAAACTAAATCTTGGGAAACTTTAACAGGTGTACGATTAATGATAGAAAAAAGCATTGCTTGAAACTCTATTTCTGCCTCAATAAAGAAGGAAACAACAAATTCAAACTCTTCTAACTCTTTTAACTTTTGATCATTAGAACCTGTTTGTCTTAGCTCTTGAATTGCCAATTGAATACCTCTAAATCTATGTTGACCATCAAATATCTGTAAGTATAAAGGTGCTTCTGTCGATGTTAGATCTATTCTATTCTTATCAATTTTAAGAGTAAAGATATGTGATTCATCATATTCCAAATCACTATTTTTTACTTCTTCTGCCAATAAAATAGATGGAACAGAAATTAAGATATTATTTGGGAAACAAGCATCTTCATCTGTTAGTAAATAGTTTTTAATACTATTTACACGTGAAGAATTTGGTTCACGCTGAATATAATCATTATTATTGTAAAGAGGTTCTCCTGAATCATTAAATCCAGTAATAGCTCTACTTGTTACCGAAACCAATTCTATTAATTCTTTGACCTTTATTTTTCCAAGAAAAAAATCAACAGAGTTTTGTTTCACCTCCTGACAAGAAATTAGTAAAATGTTATTGTTCAAATTCGTCATCATGTTCTTCTAATTTTTCTTGAATATCATTCACTGATGCAGCATAATCTATTAAAAAACTATTTTGGAGTAAAAACATTTTCCTTCCGCAAGAAACTGCATAGCAAAATACAATAAGTGATATATAAATAGAGATGTTGTAATGTTCTGGAAGAAAGAGAAGTATAAAGTTCGACTGAAATACATATAATATTGTCGAAATGAAAAGACTTATGATTGCCACTACGCTCACTTTTAATTTCATATTCTGATACAATTCTTTATCTTGATTTGAATTTTCAGGGATATTTTCGATTAGGTAAAAAAAGTTAGTAGCAATGATTCCAAATGATAATATTGGAAGAGAACCATTATTTAAAAAACATTTAAAATTATCAATATGTAAATACCATTCAAGTAATGAAGCCAACAAAAAAGGAGCTAAATTGAGAATAACAGCTATAAAAAACCATTTTTGAGACTTACTTTCATTATTTTCTCTCAGACCATTTAACACCGTTATTTGCTTAGAGGATGGTACAAATACCCAATTAAAAATCCAAAAATAGATTACTTTTAGTAGATTTTTCATATTTTAAATTATTATTATTTTCTCTAAATTGTATTATTCCCCTTCACAAGCTCTTCCAAAACTGCCCAACCTCAAACAACTCCGCTTTTTTAAACTCCTTCAAATTACTCACCGCTTGCCCTTTTTGGATGTTTTCCATGTTTCGGGCTAATAAAGTGTTTTCTTTTTCGCCAAGACCTAAAAATTTTGACATCATTTTCAAGTTGGTTTTGTCTTTAATATCCATCAAAAATGCAGTTTCGCACATACTCGAAAAGTCGAAACTTTGTTGGTTAAATTCTTCAATACCTTGCGACAATAAAACTACACTAACGCCCTTAGAACGGATTTCTCGTAAGATTTTTTCTAATAAATCTTGGGCTTTGCGGTCTTTGAAAATTACGTGGGCTTCGTCAATCAACAATACATAACGGATGGCTTGCAACTTATCATTCACAGGTGCATTTTCCATATTCATAAAGTTGTTGTAGATGTAATTGATAATCAAAAATACCGACGTAAACCGTATGGCATTGGGTAAATCTCCCGATAAACTGAGGTAATAATTTTGATTGAAAATGCTTTTCTTGGCATCCGTTTTTGTCTCAAAAAGGTCTAACTCACTCAAACTATTCAGAATCTCTTTCAAGGTACTGGCTTTGCTGCCCTCCATCTCAAGCACACGGTCATAAATATCTCTGAATGAAGGATATTCGCCGTTCTTTAAGCCTTGAAATACGTCTTTAGTAGCATCTCTTAGTGTTTGTTGTTGGTTCTTGCCGATGTTGGAATAATGCGTAATAATATCCACCAATTTATTAATGCCCATGATTTTGTTTTTCTCATTCACGGTATCAATAAACGACATCGGATTGAGTGGAAAGGGTACTTGGGGGGCATCAATAAAAGTAGTTTGGGTTTTATTGAAAAATGGCGTAAGTCCTGCCACATCATCCTTTTTTAAACCCTTAAAATCAAGGTAAATAAAATTGACTGCTCCGTTTGAAACTTCTACAAACTGACGAAGAATTTCTAAAGCAAATTGTGTTTTACCCGTTCCAGAATTTCCTGCAACGGCTATATGGGCGTTACTATGAACCGTTGTATCATTGAGTGTGGCATAAATCGGGGTATTTATTTTCAACTCTTGTCCGATTAGCATTTTTAAAGTTCCCTCAAAATATCCCTTGTTATACACTTTAAGCCCACGTACACTGGCATCGTATATAATGGGATCGTTGGTGGTAACTGACTGTTCCAAGGAATCAATACCTCTTTCGATGTGTTCCAATAAAAAATCAGAGAAATTGTAATTAGAGCTTTCCAAAAATAACCTATCCAACAACCGCAAACCATCGTCAATATGTAATTTTAAATATTTGGAAATGTCTGAATCAGTTTTGAAAATCCCGTAGAATTGACAAATGAGAGCAATATAATAGGTACGATAATTACCCACTACTGTAAACTCTTTATATGGATTACCCTTAGTGTCTTCAGGTTTAGACAGGTCTAATTTACGTCCTCTCGTGAGCGAATACGCAAGGGCAATACGCATGAGAATATTCTTGGAAGGCAAACTGAATTTAGACGTTAATCTACCTAATATTTCCTCGGTTTCTTGCGAGGTAGAGATATTAATCTGCATTATAAAGTTTATTGTAAGTGGCAAAGAAATCCTGTGGGGAAGTCTCTAAAAATTCTGATTTGTCGGCATCAACATTTGTTATTAAAAATGCCTTCGCTATTTTTGATTCAAGCATTTTGTACTCACGTTGGGTTAATTCTTTATTAATTAACGGAAACAAAATTACTTGGTCGGAGATGGTCGGATAAAAATGTCTGACGATATTCTCTGCGTGTTCTTCGTCAAATTTCTGCATAGGCGAATCAATAAAAACAGGAAACTCAATCTCAGATTCTGCTACTAAACCGTGAAGTAAAGCAGTAGCATACATTTGTTGTTCGCCTTTGGAAAGACTTTCCTTTCTAATTTCTACCTTTTTGTTGTATAGCTTAATGTCAATAACACCAGAAGTAACCTCTACGTGTACTCTATCTATAAATCCTTTTTTATGAAGAAGTTTTTTTAATTGAGTTAGTATTTGAGTCTCTAATGACTGTTTTTTTCGTTCTTTGAATTCGGTTATAAATTTTTTTAACTTGCTAATTCTGAGTGTTAAATAATCATCTTTTTCTTGATTAATTTCTGAAACTTTTAATTTACTTGTTATCTCACTAATTTGACGTTTTTTATTAATTATTTCTTGTTCAGATTTCCCAATACCAAGAGTTATAATCTCCATTTCTTTCTCAATACTTAATATTTCTTTTTCTAAGCTATCTCTTCTTTCTCTATCAGCTTTGACGATTGAATCCTCTGCTTTTGTTTCAGCATCACTAATCTTCCTTCTTACTTGACTTAAATCATTTTTTAGCTGATTGTTTTTATAAGTTAAAAGTTTGAAAGTTTCTTTGAATGAGAATTTTATCTTTTGAATAAACGTATTTAATTCTCCTCTTTCCAAATCAGAAAAGTTATGTAGTTCTCTAAAATTGGACTGTAAATCTGGGATATTTGAGTAAAAATGTTTTTTGATTAACTTTTCAATAGTATCATAAAAAAAATCTTGTACATCTCTTTTGATTACACCACTGAAATTTCGTTGTTCAGAAATTAGGTCTGTTATTATATTATCAGATACTTCCTTTATTTTTTCTTGATCAAAAGCTGATTTTTTATAGCTCTCTTCATCATTAACTTGTTCTAAAACTTCTGACATTCTACCTCCAGAAAGGGCAAATGGTATAATATCATAATGTTCTTGCATTTCAGAAGTTAATGCTTTTATCTTTCCATCTATTACTTTTTCTTCTTCACGTAAATTTTCTAAATCCTCAATACTCATTACGCTACCTACACGTATTAATTTCTCCTGTAATTTGTTAGACTCAAAGCGAATTTCATCTTTTCTATCTCTATATTCTACAATTTGTTTTTTTTCACTATGGATTTTCAATTCAATATTCTTAACTTCTGCATCCAATAAATTTAGTCTTTCTTGTTCTTCTCTTTTTGCATTATTAGCTCTTAGTCGCTTTTGTATCTCCTCATATTTGTCTTTCAATTCTTCATATTTTTTTATACCTAAAATTTCAGAATATGCTCTACTTAAGTTTTGTCTTTGTTCTAAAGTATTAACTTCTGCAAGCGTTACTATCTTTTCAGCATCGAAAAAGAAGAATTTAGCAATTTCTATTGGTAATAAATAATCTCTAATAAATATTTCGCCACTATCAACCTTATCATCTGACAGTTCTCTTACTGTTTCATTTTCTAAACCGTCTATTAAAATGACCAAATCCTCTACATTAGTTAAAGTGTTATAGGTTCTTTTTATAGTGATTTCTTTACAAGAAAGTTGAGGTAATATTGCTTCCGAAATTGTAATTTTTACAGAAAACTGATTTTTCCCATCTGCTTGTGATTTCCTATTGAGACTATTTGCAATATATTTTCGATAACCAGCTTGGTCTGCAATTTCTTTACGATAAAGATCATCTACATCTTGCATCTGTTTTCCATACAAACACCAAACCAAAGACATGAGAAATGTTGTCTTCCCAAAACCATTTTTTCCACTGATAACATAAATATTTTTGCCATCTACAATAGAAAGGTCAATTTTATTATAGTCTCTGTAAATTCTGAAATTATCTAATTCTATTGATTTAATTATCATTTTTATACGAAAATTGATTGCTTTTTATCTGAGTAATCAGCGTTGTAGTATTCACTTTCAGTTGAAGGTACTGTTTCAAATTTTATACCTGATTGGTAAAGTTTATTAAGATGCTTTTCAGCTTTCTCTAAACTATTGAATGAACCCAAGAATTTTAAATTATATTGGTCTTTTCTAAACTTATATAAGTATCAAAAATTCCAGACTCTAATTCCCTGTAAGAATCCACAGGATTGCAAATAGACCAAAATTATTCACAACAACCATCAGAAGAAATAACAACTTCAAGGTCTTGATTAATAGGATTAGTTATGTAGGCAAAATAATATCCTGCATCAACTTCTTGAAAAATCAATTCGTTATCCATATTACTTCTTCTTATTTAATTGTTCTTCCACTAAATTCTCAATATCAGTTGAAAGCCCTCTTTTTTTGAGCATTAATGTTTTGGTTTTCATAATATTAAGCGATTTTTGAATAAACTCGAATTCGTCTTCATCATCAAAAATTTCTTTCAGTAACTCTTCTTCTTGTCTGGATTTTTCTAAGTGTTTACTCATGTCGATATGTGCATTAAAAATTGAATTATAAATATCGGAAACCTTATGATTAAGAATACCGTCACGATACCAAGTTACTTGTATAGCAATGAGTTCTTGGTGAGTAATTAGTTGTATGGTTTCGCCCTGAGTTTCTTGGATTTCCTTTTGTGCTTCTAAAACCATTCGCAAAATTTTTGCACGATATACAGGCGTATAAGCACCCCACGAACCATCTTCTCGTTCTTCATCATTTTGGGCTACTTTTTTATCAACTTCACTTTTAGCAATTTTAAACCTACGATGTCTTCTAAAAATCTCTCGATTTTCCCGAATATTTCGTCCATTTACCAATTCATCTCGCAAGTCCAAAAGTGGGTACATCCATTCCTCACCGTTAACAATCAGTCCTTCCATTGATTTATCCTTCTTCACTACTGTACAAACCCAACATCCAAAACGACTATTACCACAACTCGGTGAACTTTCATCAATTACCAAAGGGCAATCACCCGTATTGGCATTTTTATAAAGCGTTACCAATTCTTTATTCGTGCCACCCCAAGGCGGTGGCACTTGTTGGAGATATTGCCACACTTCCATCGTTTCAATATCTTTAATGGGGGCATATACATACGCATTAGGCAAAATATGCTTACGTAAACGTTGTCCTTTAACAGCGTGTTTCTTAATAGACCTCGCCCTGTTTTGACTTTCAGCCGACCTTGTACCAAGAAGAATAATAACCTCGCCCTTTTCATTGATTTTACTTTTGATAAACTCCGTAGTAGGGTTTATTTTCAGTCGTTCAGTACACCAACGGAAAGTATTATTTGGAGCAGGATAACCTTTACCAATAAGATTCACCCAAAAAGTATCTTCCAATCTGGGCGTAGTCTGTCTGACTTGAAAAGGCATCTCCTGTTCAACAGAAGCCTTAGAAATACTGGCAAGTGTTCGATTAATAAAATCTACGATATGGGGATTCTCTACCATCGTATCATTACAGATTATATAAATATCACGAGTCAAATGTAATTCAGCAGGTATTTTTTTGAGGGCATTCCAAACCAACTGTAAAAGCATCGTGGAGTCTTTTCCACCACTAAAGCCAATAATCCATGGGCGATTATCGTCCTCCATTAGATATTGGTCAATGATTTCTTCTTCTATAAAGGGTATGATTAAGGACATTGTAAGGCTATTTTAACTAATAACAATCTACTATCGGAAAATGTGTAGTTATTTTAATCAGTCAACAATACATGAGCGATTTTGAATATCTACTTGGAAGCCGTTTTCATAGATGTTGGTTTATTAATTTATCAAATTAGGATAGTAAAATTACTTTATAAAAAAACAAAAACTGGGATAGTTAAAAATATTTTGATTTTTTTTAAAATATTTTTAACTATCCCACTCCCTATCCCAAACAATAAAAAACCCTTCACACGCAATGTATGAAGGGTTTTTAGTGATCTTGTAGGGATTCGAACCCCAAACCTTCTCATCCGTAGTGAGATGCTCTATCCAATTGAGCTACAAAACCATTTCCCGTTGTTTGGGACTGCAAAATTAGGAGATTATTTTTAAAATACAAAAGAGAAACAAGAAAAAATTGTAAAAAAAATCAGTTAATTTTCCAACTAACTGATTTTAAGTTTTTTATATTTAAAAATATTTTACTGTGGAATCATTTTTAAATTAGCTTCCCCCGTAATTCCTTGGACTGTTGCCTTACCTTTTACTTCAAAATTGGTATCGGTCAACTGAATAATCAATGCCTCTCCGTCTAAACCTGTAATACCCGAACCTGAAATTACTATTTTGGTTTCATCGGATGACAAACTCCATTTCGCTCCAGATAAGGCTTTACCTGTATTGTCTGTACCAGATATTGTTCCGTCTGCTTTAAATGTCAATACAACTTTATCCAAGTCGAAGAGATTCGCAGAAGCCACTCCTCCTCTTTGGTAAACGGGTACTGAACCTAAAGCAACTACCTGATTGGGTATCCAAACTTTGGCTGAAATGAGTTCTGTTTTTGTTTTAGATGGCGTTGCTGCTTCATCTTTTTTGCAAGAAGAAGTTATGCCTAATATAATGAATGCTAAAATAAATGATAGGTTTTTCATTTTGTATTATCGTTAAGTTAAAATGCTATTTTAAAAACTAAAAAATGAGGTTTGTTATTATTCGGCAGTAGTATAAAATTATGATTCAATTGTTGAAATAAAAATTCAAAAAAACATAGCTCATAAAAATATTTATAAAAAATTATCATTTACAAAAATCAATACATACAAAATATTATATTGACTTATGCTTTAAAAAACAAGTTAAATAGATGAAAATTAACAGATTAACAAATATTAACATTTGTGATTCCATTCACATTTGGTAATATTTGTGACCTAATAAACTTCATCACGTTTAAAGTATGTAATTAGAATAATACAATTACATACCCGATGAAGATAGTGGCGGCTATTGGAGTCGGGACTAAGTAGAAGAAAGAAATATTTGCCTAACCACTAAGATACAAAGTAACCCTAACTCATTCATTTTTTCACTACCACCACTAAAGATAACATACCTAACTGTTAAATTAATGCAAAAACCCTGAGATAACTCTCAGGGTTTCTTGTTTTATTATCCGTAAATTTCATTTTTCTGAGCCTTTACTCGGTCATCTGTAATGTAATCATCAAAGGTCATTAATTTATCTAAATATCCTTTTGGTCCAAGTTCTAAAATACGTGTTGCTACCGTTTGTGTTAATTGGTGGTCATGACAAGTAAATAAAATTGTTCCTGCAAAATCAACCATTCCGTTGTTCAACGCTGTGATTGACTCTAAGTCTAAGTGATTGGTTGGTTCGTCGAAAATGGCTACGTTTGAACCCGACAACATCATTCTGGAGAACATACAACGTTGTTTTTCACCCCCAGAAATTACGGTACATTTTTTCAAGGCTTCGTCTCCAGAGAACAACATTCTACCTAAGAATCCACGAATAAATGATTCGTCTTTTTCGGTTGAATATTGGCGTAACCAATCTACTAAATTAATTGAACCATCTTCAAAATATTTAGCATTATCGTTAGGCAAATACGCTTGCGTGGTAGTTACACCCCATTTGAAAGTTCCTGCGTCGGCAGTACGTTCGCCCATCAAAATGTCAAATAAAGCACTGATAGCCAATGAGTCACGAGAAAGAACGGCTAATTTATCTCCTTTTGTTAAAGTAAACGAAACATCTTTGAACAAATATTCACCTTCTTGATTTTTAGCCGACAAACCTTCTACTGAAAGTAATTGGTCGCCTGCTTCACGTTCTGGTTTAAAGTTAATAAATGGATAACGACGTGATGAAGGTTTAATATCATCAACTTGTAATTTATCCAACATTTTCTGACGAGAAGTTGCTTGTTTTGACTTCGCAACGTTAGCAGAGAATCGGCGAATAAATTCTTCCAATTCTTTACGTTTTTCGTCAGTTTTCTTGTTTTGGTCAGCACGTTGACGAGCGGCTAATTGTGATGATTCGTACCAGAAAGTGTAAGTACCACCATATAATTGAATTTTTCCAAAATCTAAATCGGCAATGTGCGTACAAACGTTGTCTAAGAAGTGACGGTCGTGAGAAACAACAATTACGGTATTTTTGAAATTTGTCAAGAAGTTCTCTAACCACAAAATAGACTCAATATCTAAGTTGTTGGTAGGTTCATCTAATAACAAAATATCTGGCGAGCCAAATAAAGCCTGAGCCAAAAGCACTTTTACTTTTTCAGACCCCGAAACGTCTTTCAACAAGGTATAGTGCAAATCTTCTTTAATTCCCAAGCCACTTAACAATTGTCCTGCTTCCGATTCTGCTTCCCAACCATTCATTTCCGCAAATTCTGCTTCAAGGTCAGCAGCACGATTTCCATCTTCTTCTGTAAAATCTTCCTTTAAATAGATGGCATCTTTCTCAACCATAATATCATAAAGGCGTTTATTACCCATGATAACCGCTTGTAATACAGGGATTTCCTCATACTCAAAATGATTTTGCTTGAGCATCGACATACGTTCTCCTGGATTCATCGAAATAGAACCTGTCTGAGAATCAATTTCTCCCGAAAGAATTTTTAAGAATGTTGACTTGCCTGCACCATTCGCACCAATCAAACCGTAGCAGTTACCTTCTACAAATTTGATATTTACATCTTCAAAAAGTACCCGTTTTCCGAAACGGAGTGAAACATTTGATACGTTTAACATTTATCTTGTATTTGCTTAATTCTTAATAAAGTACAAAATTACGATATTGTATGGAGATTGGGAAATTTAACCTTTGGTTATTTGGTATTTGATGGTAAAGATTACGGTGTTACAAACCCACTTTTTTATTCAAATTTCGCCAGAAGAAATAATAGAATGGATTCCAAGATGCTGGTCGCCAAGCAATTTTGGAGGCTTTATTATTCCAATCAATTAATGCTTTGAAAGCCGTTTGGAAGCTATTTTTTGAAAAATCCTGTAACGTTTCCTGATTTGGATTACCCTTAAAAAGTTGCTGTTCTTCTTCAATCAAACGCTTTTGAATTTGCTCTTTTTCTTCTTTGACAATTCCAACTAAAGCTTGATAATTTAGATTGCCCAAACGGTACAATCTTTCTGAAATCCACCAAAGGGTTTTTCTGTCAAATTTTACATCTGGCACTTGATAAACATCGTTCAAAACGCCATTATCTCCAAAGAAAAATGGTTTATAAATCGACAAACACGGATTAGAAGTCCCTGTTAACCAAATCGTTATGGGTTTATCTCTCCTAATTTCAACAATCATTGAACCAACCGTCGCATTAGGATTCAATTTGCCAGTTGCGTGCATACAAACGTCTTTTGTGCTGGCTTTGTGAGGAGCAAATTTATCCTCTGATAAATGATGTGAAGATAAAAGTTCAATGGCACATGGCACATTAAAACCGTGTTTTTCAGCACCTTTCATGGTTACTTTCTGACGAGTTTTACAAGAACTTAACCAAGTCATTAGAGGGTCAGAATATACTTTTGCAAAACTAAATTTCCCTGATTTATAAAATCCTTTTTCCTGAGCAAAAGTGATAGCTTTTTCCGAAATTGAATCATAATCATCCGTAATTGTTAAGCCATTTGAAATACTTGCATAAGTATTTACTTTTTTGGTTACCCATTGATTCCCAGCCGTTTCCAAAATAAAAGCGTTTTCAGCATCGGCAATAATAAAGGAATTATCATAATAAAAATCACGATTTTGATAACCTCCACAAGCATCTTGACCGTATTTTTCGAGTAACTCTATGATACATTTTAAAGCTTCATCGGCGGATTTTGAACGTTCAAGAGCTAATCTCAACAAATCCATTCCCGTCAATCCTTGATTGGTTTTTTGATGCTTAATTTTTGTAAAAACAGCTTCATTTCCAATCGTTACGCCATATTCATTTACGCCCATTTCTGCACCCCACATCCAAAAAGGCTTTGACAAAATAACCTCAAAAGTTTCTTCTACTTGTGGAATATCAATATAGGTACAACGGAGTGTTTTTTCGATATGTTTCAATTTCGGATAACGCACAATTGCCTGAGCCTCATTGGGTTCACGGTCAGAATTTTTACCAAAAATTAAACTATTTGATTTAGTTACAGAAGGTAAGGCAATAAAAGTATCACACATAATTTATCAGTTTCGATGCCGAAGATTCGATATTTGTCCAATCTCAACATATTGATTTTACAGGTTTATGGCGTAAAATTATACGAAAATTGATATAGTCGGGTCTGTGAGACGATATTATTGCTTAAATAGAATGGAAGTTGGAATAAAAGGAATCAATTTTTTCTCAAAAGCAACCGCAGGAATTCCCAAAATATCTGCTACTTTATCACCCATCAAAAACCGCATTTGAGCCGCAGGAAAAGATTTTAGTAATGGGTTTTCAACAAATTTCTCCATTGTATTTAAGAGTGCTTTTGTTAATAATTTGCCCTCTTCAGAAGGTCTAAATTGACGTTTGGCAATTACTTTATCCATTACAAAAGCTTCTCGTAAATTACTCGGAATCAGAGATTTATCTACGCCCATAATTACTGAAATTACATTCCAAAGGTGTAAGTAAGCTTCTGAATCTGACTCTGATGGCTCATCTCCTGATTTTCTCATGCCACGAATTACAATATATGAAAAAGCTCCGTTTGTACCTGCCATATCTTCTTGGTTTACGGGCTTTCCCCAAGCTAAATTCCAAGTGCCATGATATTCAGTAAAAAAGCGAATAGCTGCGTGCATCAATCTCACTTTCAATATTTTACGAAATGCCTCACCGTTATTCCAGTTCTTTTCTTGAGTAATAATTTGAATAAATTCGCCTGTTTCTTCCAAACGTTTTATTGTATCAGTTTGAATCCGTTGCGACATTGCCAAAACCTTCGCTCCATCTGCCCCAGCGTAACAATACGGAAGCGACAAACACGCTAATAATATTCCAATTTGTTGCTGATTTTTCTGAAAGAAATCAATGCCTTGCTTCATTAGCTTTTTATCCGCAAAATCAGGCAAAGAGCTATTTTGAGCTATAAATTCATTGATAATTTCAAATTTAGACGTTGATTCTGAACTATTTAACCAAGAAAACATTTCCCTCACGCCCGCAATCCCGTGCTTTTCATTTAAACGAAAAATTACGTCATCGGCTAACAAATCTCCCGTTTGTCGGAGTTTATCCATTAACTCATTAGGGAATTGACGGGTGGGTTTTATGGTTTTCATATTTGTAATAAAGTTTTGGTACTGAGATTACAACATATCGGTGAAGGCTTATGTTTTGGAAATGGTTTTGTGTAAAAGTATTATGTACTAAGTCTCAAGTATTTCAGAATAAAGTTTGTCTAATTTTTCTTAATACTTTGGACTCAGTACAAAAATGAAATTTATCTCCCACAAATCCGTCGATAATCGCAATAAACGCAATTTTCTACGTCTTTTCGTTTTTCAAATGGACTTTCTGGGTTGAGTAAATCACTAACAAAAGCTTGTAAATATTTCTCGGATTCAAATATAAAATCTTGAATTGTTTCGCCTTCTTGAAATTCCATTTTTTGTTGTAAAAGTCCCGCCTCGATGTTTCGGAAAGAGTAAATCCCTGAACTGACTTCGTTTTCAATTTCTTTCAATTTTACACCGTTGATTGTCAAGCCATTTTTTGAAGTCATTTGCTTCAAAACCATGTATTTGTACAACCATAACTGTCGGAATTTATCTTTATCCTTATCCGTCAAAAGATTCTCTGACAAGTCTTCTATATTGATTTTCAAGTCTTTAGCCTCAACTTTTCCCGTTTTATAGTCAATAACTCGTACTTGATTTCCATTGGCTCTGTCCATTCGGTCGATTCGTCCTGCAATTTTAACGGGTAAAATTCTTTCATTTACATTTGCAGCGAATTGTACCTTTAAAGTCTTTTCAACATCCAACAATTCCAACGGAAACAATTCATTATCAAGCTGATAACGCAAAAACTTCTTCACAATAGTTTCGCCAACTTGATACAAAACATAATTCATACCTTCCTCTGCTCGCAAACCTTGATTGGTTTCTTTGAAAGCCTGTTTTAGATAAGATTGAATATTTTTCAAGACCGTTTCTAAATCCTCTTTTTCAACCACCCCACCATTATCTACAAACTCTTTATCAATATTTTCAAAGGTTTTGTGAATCCAATTTCCGAAGGTATCCACCCCAATTTTTTCTTCAACCGTTTCCTCCTCCGCAATGCCCGCAATCCGACTGAAATAGTATTTCAACGAACAATCTAAATACTGATTCAAATGTGAAGGATAAATACCTTTTTCGGTAATTTCTTTTTCAATAAATGCCAAAATATCATCCGTTTTTTGGATTTCTAATTTGGTTTCTTCTTCTCTTTCCTCATCGCCCGCAATGAATTTAATGGACGGATACGTTAACGTAATATTTTTATTGGCTTTGGCTAATTCATGCTCAATTTGCAGAATAAAGCGACTTTTTTCACCTGCTCCATACGTATCAGAAGGTAGAACATGAACCAAAACGATTTCTTTGGCACGTTGCAAAAGCCTAAAAAAGTGATATGCCATCACCGAATCGGCGTGATTATGGGTTGGTAAATTGAACTGCGGGTCGCTCAAAGCATCAAACGGAATCAAGGTATTTTGTCGCTTTCCTTGTGGTAAAGTTCCTTCGTTTACCGAGAGAATGATAACCTTTTCAAAATCCAAAGTACGGGTTTCCAACATACCCATTATCTGCAAACTTTCATCCGTTTCAGACTCAAAAGGAATTTTGGTCTGCTTGATAAATTCAAACAAAAAAGTCTTGAAACTCCGCATTGTTACAGTATCTTTTCGAGCCTCCAAAATGCCTTCCATTCTCTGCAAAATCAGATAAAATTGATACAGATATTCAGTTTCAACAGCATCTTGAGATTCTTTGTAAACGTCTCGTAATAAATCAATTAGAGCATAAAAACACTTGATAGCATTTTGTGGATTATTATTCCAATGTTTAAAAATTATCTCAAAAAGTGGGTCATTTTCAGCAATTTCCAAAAGTTCTTTTGAGCTAAGGAATACACGGTTTCGCTCGGTGATTTCTCGGAGGGTTTTGCGGATTGGGTTTAGAACCTCACCCCCAACCCCTCTCCGATAGAGAGGGGAGTTTTCGTCCACAGATTTGTTCGGACGAGAGGTCTCAGTTATATTTTCCAGATAGTATAAAATTGTTTTAAGAACCTCATCTACGTTTTCTAAAACTTCTTCATTCTTAAACCTTAACACTCTAAAACCCTCTGCATTGAGTTCTTGAGTTCGGTATTCATCATATTTGGGATTGTCATCAACTTCGTGAATTCCACCGTCGAGTTCTATGATTAGATTTTGTTTTAAAAAGACAAAATCAACTATAAATAAATTTATCGAATGTTGTCTTCTTACTCTGAAATCACCCAATTGCTTATTTCTGAGTTTCTCCCAAAGTATTTCTTCTGATTCGGTGGGATTTTTACGATTATCTCTGGCAAATTGTTTTAAATATTTCCATTCCTCATATCCAGATTTTTGGTAGAATTTATGTTCTAAAACCTCACCCGAAGCGTCGGTCGCCCCAACCCCTCTCCGATGGAGAGGGGAGTTTTCGTCCGCAGATTGGCTTTGTTGAATGTTCCCCTCTCCATCAGGAACACTGGCTGTATTATCCACATATTTTTCACCCACAAATTGGTTAGAGCTAATGCCCCCCTCTCCATCGGAGAGGGGCTGGGAGTGAGGTTTTTCTACTTGATACTTCATCAACTCCCAACGTCTCAAAAATGGATGATTCAATACCTTAACTACCTGACGATGAGAGAATTTCGGAATTTTAACCGTTCCACCATCTTCGGTTTTGAATTCTACCAAATTACGTTGTAACTCAAAAAGTGAATCAATTAAAGTGAAAAGCATGGAATTTTTTAACGATAAACCCATTGTAATATTAAAATCCTTCACCGATTCATCTAAGGAGTTCATGACAGGAACAAGCAAGTTTTCATCCCCTAAGACAATAGCCGTCTGAGTACTTTCATTTTCACCCTTTCCTCCTTCCCCCATTTCACCATAACTCTTTTCCCCCCAACTTCGATAAATATGTCCTGCTACTTTTGCTTGAATGCTGGCATTGGAAACGCCAATTACTTGAATATTTTTAGTTCCTTTTACCAACTCATCAGTTTCCCAAAGCCATTCTTTGTTATAAAGTGGCGGAATTCCATTTTTATCATCACCTTCTTTATAATAACGCAACCAAGCTCCTGCTTTTTGGTCTTTATTTTTGAGAATGTAAGTATCTGTATCCCAAAGTGTTTCGGCAAAATCTTTACGTTTTAATAGCGTTCTGATAATGCGTTCTTCGGCATCACTGAGGGCATTAAAACCCACAAAATAATACTTCAAATGTTTATCTTTTTCAAGAATATATTTATCAACATTTTCGGCTAAATCACGATATGCCATCCCCCGATATACCAAACCTTGCTCAGTCAAACGGTTTCTCAGGTTTTGATAAACCGTAAAAATATTCTCAAATAATTTAAAATATCGGTCGGTTCGGTCAGTTTTTAGATTCTTATCTTTCTGAGATTCACCCAATTGCATTTGCCAACGCTCCAAAGCTTTTGCCTCCGACATATAACTAAACAATGCCTTCGCATCGACTAAATATTGGTCAATTTTATCAAAATCATTCAAGAGCGTAGTTGCCCAAGTCATGAATTTTTCAAAAGCTACATTGGGGTCAATTTCTTTAAAAACATCGTACAATTCAAACAGTAAAGCCACGGGGTCAATCTGCCGAAGTCCCGTCATTTGCATCACAAAATCATCTACCGATAAAACATCGGGAGCTAAAAAAGGAACATCTGAAAGTTGTGCCAATGCCTGTTTGAAATACAAAACACCACGACGAGATGGAATAACAATACAAACTTTAGAAAGCTGATTATGAGAATGTTGAGAATAAATATACTGTGCCGAACGGTCGAGGAAAGTTTGCATTTGTTGGGGTAAAATAATTGCTGTTTATCAAAAATACGGAAGTTTTATGGTTTTTCAAGGAGAGCCTTTGAGTTGCAAAAAGCTATTTACTTTCACTTCTCAAAACATTCATGCCTGCCATTTTATACTTTTCCAATAGCTCTTCCGAAGCCAAAGAATCAGTAATGAGATTTTGAACGAAATTAATCGGAGCAAAAGGTAAATATCGGTCTTTTTCTAATTTTCCAGCATCACAAAGGAAGAAAACTTCACGAGCATTTTGAGCTAAAGCCATTGTTATTTCTGCTTCTTTTTCACTCGAAGCACTCAATCCATTTTTCAGAGAAATACCATCAATGCCCACAAAAGCCTTATCTGCTCGGTATCTTTGAAAATGTTCAACAGCTATTTTTCCGTGTGCTGCTTGTCGCTCAAAATCAATTTCGCCACCCGCAAAATTCAGACTAACTTCTGAGCCAATCAATTCGTTAATAATTGGCAATGAATTAGTTACCACTTTTATTTTCATATTCCGAATGAAAGGACACATTCTAAAAACGGTACTTCCACAGTCTAAAAAAACGACATCCCCTTCTCTGATTTTATTAACGGCTATTCTACAAATCTCATCTTTTTGTTCGGCATTGATAGCAGATTTCTGAGCAAAACTTACGGGCATTTGCGAAAGACTCACTTTCATGGCTCCGCCGTGTGTGCGGAGTAGTAAGCCTTGTTCCGCCAAAATTGTTAAATCCCGACGAACGGTTATATCGGAAGTTTCGAGCAAAATTGCCAATTCCTTCACATCAATAATGGCATCTTGCTCTAATTTTTCAAGTATTTTTTGCTTTCTGACTTGGAAATTCATGTGCTTATTTTAATTTTGTTCAAAAATAATCATTTTTAATCATTTTCAATCAAAATGAATTCTAAAATAAAAAATATAAAGACCGAAGTCCTTTCTGATAATTGGTATATCCTTCGCAAAGTTACGTTTGATTTCTTACAGAAAAATGGAGAATGGCAAACCCAAAGTCGTGAGGCTTATGATAGAGGTAACGGAGCGGTGATTTTGTTGTACAACCAAGCGACAAAAACCGTGATTTTAACTCGCCAATTCAGAATGCCAACGTATTTAAACGGAAATCCAGACGGGATGCTGACTGAAGCTTGTGCGGGTTTGTTGGATGCTGATAATCCAGAAGATTGCATCAAAAAAGAAACGCAAGAAGAAACGGGTTATCAAATCACAGATGTTCAGAAAATCTTTGAAGTTTATATGTCACCAGGTTCTGTGACTGAAATTCTACATTTTTTTGTGGCTTCTTACTCCAAAGAACAGAAAATTAATGAAGGTGGTGGCGTTGAAGAAGAAGAGGAAATTGATGTATTAGAATTAGATTTTCAGAAAGCTCTCGATATGATAAAAACAGGCGAAATTAAAGATGCCAAAACAATTATGCTTTTGCAATATGTACAGATAAATCAGCTTATTTAGGTGAGTCGGTCAGTTATTACGCATCGAGCGTTGGTATTGGAAAGTGTTATGGATATTGAATTTATAAACTACATTTTAACGAATAATTTTAAGTAGATTAAACCTTTTCAAAAGCATGATGTCAAAAGCACAAATTCAACTTTAAACAATCATAAAATCATGAAAAGTTTCGTAAAATCACTCCTCACCATTACTGCTGTTGCTTTTTGTTTGAATATGGCTGATGCTCAAACGCCTGCTAAAAGGCTTAAACGAGATAAGAAAGAAGACCGTCGTGATAGACGTGAAGATGTTAAAGACCACAAAGAAGACCACCGAGATAAACGTGAAGATGTAAGAGATAAACGTGAAGATGTAAGAGATAGATTAGATGGAAATACTGGTCGTGCCGATAAACTCGAAGATGTTGCAGACCGCCGTGAGGACAAACGTGATAAAAAAGAAGATGTTGCAGACCGCCGTGAAAACAAACGTGATAGAAAAGAAGATAGAAGAGATAGAAAAAGAGGAACATTTTAGTAAAAAAGGTAGTGGTGAAATTTCGCCACTACCTTTTTTAATGCACTCTATCACCTCTAACTTCGAGATTTTTAATGACTTCTGCTTCGGTTTCAAGCCATTCTTCCCAACGAGTTTTTACGTATTGGGCAGATAAATATTCTTTCGCAAGGTCAATAAAATTCACATAATGCCCTGCTTCTGAAATCATTAATTCGTGATAAAATTCACGTAAACTTTCATCTGAAATTTCTTGAGATAAAATTCTAAAACGCTCACAACTTCTCGCTTCGATTAAGGCATTCAAAAAAAGTCTTTCGCCCAATTGCTCGTCACGACTTCCTCCGTGTCGCATCGAATTATATAATTGATGAACATATTCGTCTCGTCTCTGTTTTCCCAACTCAATACCACGTGCATCCATTTCCTTCAACACCATTCTAAAATGAGCCCATTCTTCGGACACTACGGGCATCAAAACTTCTCTCAATTTTTCTTTTTCTGGATATTGAATAATTAAGGAAATACATGAAGAAGCCGCTTTCTGCTCACAATAAGCATGATCTATCAAAATTTCACCAATATTTTTTTCTGCCACATTTACCCAACGTGGGTCAGTTGGGAGTTTTAACCCCAACATGGTTTTAGTAGCGTTATTTCGTTGTTCTGTATTCATTTTTAAGCGATTTGCGAAATGCGAAATTAATCAAACAGTAACCAATGTACGCCAAATGCCAAGACTCTGCCCATACCTGCAAAACCTGGTGAAGCATAATAGCCATTGCCTAAAAGTCCCTTATTTACATGGGCAAATTTCAAGAATATTCTTACTCGATTAATTCTCATATCGGCAAAAGCATCGGCTTGTAAATAGCCTTCAATAAGTTGTTTATCCTGCAAATGAAACTGCTGAATGGCAGGCATATAAGCATCAGCATAATAACTTGACTTATAATGAAACTCTAAGCCTGTTTGGATAAATAATTTCTTGCGATATAATAAATCAAAGGCTACACGAGAATTAATAAATAACTTCGGAATTCTCATTAAGTTATCCTCATCGCCAGTGGTAGTATAATAAATCTGGTTGGTGGTTGAAAAATGCCCTTTTCTAAAATCAAAACCTAAACCTACACGATAAATTTCAATATCTTTTTTGGATTGCTGAACATAAGCCAAAGTATCAAAATAAGTATAGCTTGAAACTTTGGTAATATCTGCACTTGGGCGTAAAACTAATTGCTTGAATTTCAAATTTGTGTAAGCATACACATTTGTAGTTTTGACATTATCCAATTCCCCCGTCCATCTAAAGCCATTATTATAGGTTCGTTGCTGAACCAATGTGGCTGGTGTTGAGATAAAACTTCCGCCTACATTCAACCATTTTCCTTGAAATTCTCCGTTAATTCTGAGATTTTTTAGGTCAGTAGAAAACTCTACTTCTCCAAAAACTCTTGTACTGTCTTTGAAATACTGATTCAGCCAAAGCCCTAAAAAGTTTTCGTTTTTGTTAGAAATATTATAAGCGGATTTTAAAGGATTTGTGTAATTGAAAATACGAGTTCGTAAGTGCATACGATAATTAAAACCTTTGTAAAAACCTTTAATACCTGTTTTTGCCTCAAAATTACTGTACTTGCTTTCATTATAAAGTGAGTCTAAAACAACGTTATTCGTAATAGAAGTGTCAGCAGCATAACGATAAGGCGTTTCAAGATTTTTTTTGAAAGCATAAGGATAAAAACCTGTCTGCCATGCCGCACTGAAACCTTTATCGCCAAAACGAACTCTTCTGGTCTGATAATCAAGCGTTTGGAAAATTTGAAAAGCTTTATAACCTACATATTCGTGATAGACATGAAGATTATAGGAATTATCACGAGTGGATGCTACCGTCAAAGTTGGTCGGTTATCTGCCAATGCCAGCATTCCCTGATAATCTCTACCTGATTCTAACACGACACCGCCTTGGTCATTTGAATTATGGTCAGACAAATTGAAATAAGCCAAAAGTGAATACTTTTTATTCTTGGTTTGATAGTTGGAATGAACCATGAAATCCCAATGCCCAATCGACGAATTATCACCCGTTGAAGTTTGGTCAACTAAGGTTTTATTGGCGGTTATTCGCTGAACATTTAGTCCAACGTTCCAGAGTGAATCAATATTTCTGCTCAATTCAAACTGTAAAAGGTCTTGTTCTCCTCCACCTGGTACATAAATAATATTGGTAAAAGGCGATTTTGTATTGTAATATCTTACTTGATTGGGCTTGAAAGTATAAAGTGTAAAGGCATCATAGCCCAAAAGTGTCCCAATTTGCTCAGGTGCTTTGTAAAAAACAGGACGAATGGCAGTTCCTAAATTTCCTAAATCTTGATACAGATTTTTATTTCTTTGAACGAAATTATAATTATGAATTCCGTCAATGATTGTATCAATATTATAAAGGCGTTTGCGGTTGTTAACAACGTCTTCTTCCAAAAAATATCTCGTTGAAGTTGGCCCATAGACCACTTTGGTAGAATCATCAAGTCCAATTCTACCATTAGAATTTGTGGCTTTTTTAGCGTCTTTATCCTGCTGATTTCCAGTTGGAAAACCATTAGTTGGAAAAGCACTTCCACCTTGCTGGGTTGTCGAGGGGAATTGAGCTTTTAACAAACCCGAAAATAAAAGCCCGATTATGGTAAGTATATATATTCTTAATTTCACACTACAAATTTAGGTAAAAACGAATTAGGTAAAGCTGATTAAGGTATTTTAAATCGGACTTATATACTTATTAATGCAAAACCTCACCCCCGACCCCTCTCCGATGGAGAGGGGAGAGAAAAGCGGAAGAATGCTCCCCTCTCCATCGGAGAGGGGCTGGGGGTGAGGTTTTTAGGACTTGCATTAATAAGTATACAGTTCCGTTTTAAATAGATTTTTCAAATTGAGCAAATATCAATTCATCAAAATCTTTTTTCATAGAGTCTTCTAAAAAACCAATCTCAATTGGCAAATAATACAATGGAATATTTACTAATAAAGCATGATTCAGCAATGGTTTAAATTTTACCATATCTTTTTCTGTCATTAAAATAGCGGTTAAATCATCAGGGATTTTAGTAGTAATTTCTTCCAAATCCTTTTCAGAAAAATCATGATGGTCTTTATAAATCAAATGCTCAATTACCTCAAAAGTAGCTTTTGCATATTCTTCAAAAGGCTTTGGATTAGCAATTCCTGAAAGCAGTAACACCTTTTTAAAGTCTCCATTCTTAATGTCAGAACGGCAATTTTGAGGTTTTCCGTATAGAATTTTCGTAAAGAATATGGGAGGGGCTTTTACCGAAGTAGTAAAAGGACTTCTAACTTCCCGAAAGTTTAAAACTTTCGGGAAGTTAATCCGAGTCAAATATTGTGATTGTTTTTTCTCAAATCCCCTTAAATAAGGTTCTAAACTAACCTTCACAGCCGATTGCAAATCAATCGGTAAATCAGGACATTTAGTAACAATAACGGCATCGGCTCTTTTTGCTCCGTGTCTTCGCTCACGCAAACGACCCGCTGGAAAGGGATAATCTTTATCAATCGGGCGACTATAATCTACCAAAAGCAAATTTAGTGATGGTTTTACAGGACGATGTTGAAAAGCATCATCTAAAATAACAACATCAGTTTTAGGGTTTTGAGCAAATATTTTCTGCAAAGCCTCCACCCTATTTTCGCCAACATTTACGGAGATTTCATGCTTGAACTTTTGATAAAACTGCAAAGGCTCATCACCAATGTTTTTTGCATTAGCATTTGCATCGGCATGGATAAAACCCTTAGATTTGCGTCCATATCCACGACTTAACGTTGCCACCTGATATTTATCTTTCAATAATCGAATTAAATATTCAACGTGCGGAGATTTTCCTGTACCGCCAACGGTCAAATTACCAACATTAATAATGGGTTTGCTAAAACTGGTGGTTTCCCAGATTTCACTATCATATAAATAGTTTCTGCAATCTGTCACTAAACCATAAAGCCACGAAAAAGGAAGAAGTAAAAATTGCATTGTTAGAAAAAATCAGTTTCGTGAATAATATTTAAGAAAAACTGCCATTTAATAAAAAATAAGAATTTGATGGTGCAAAATTCTAAAAGAGTTCTGACTTTTTAGTATATTCACACCCCTTTTAAGATACTTTAACGATTATTTTTTCGGTTAAAGTCTCCTCCAACAACCTTAACACACATAAAGTCAGGTAATTAATTATTAAAACAACGACTAACTTTTCAAAAAATGTTAGGTTGAAAACTTTTGCCAAAATCAATCTTATCAACATATAATGAGTCTTAGAGCGGTATTCACAAAACATACACTTGATTTCAAATTCGAGGCAGGTACGTCTCGGGGTGTGCTTACGCATAAAGATAGCTATTTTGTTAAGATTTTTGACTCTGACAATCCCGCTGCCTTTGGCTTGGGAGAATGTTCGCCACTCAAAGGGTTAAGTATCGACGACCGTCCTGATTTTGATTTACAACTCCTGAGTATCTGTGAAAACTTCAATACGCTCGACCTTGAAGTCTATCCTTGGAATCTGAATATTATCCTCGACCAAGTTTTAGACAAATCATTTCCTTCTATTGTTTTTGGTTTTGAAACCGCCATGCTTGACCTTATGAATGGTGGTAAAAGAGTCGTTTTCAACAATGGTTTTGCTAAAGCAGACCGCACCATCAACATCAATGGATTAGTTTGGATGGGCAATAAAGATTTTATGCTCAAACAGATTGACGAAAAATTAGAGGCTGGCTACAATACTATTAAAATGAAGGTTGGAGCGATTGATTTCAACAAAGAATGTGATGTTTTGGCATACATTCGTGACCGCTACGATGACAGTAAAATAACACTTAGGGTTGATGCCAACGGGGCATTTTCCGTGCATGAAGTCTTAGATAAACTTCAAAGATTAGCAGAATTTAAACTTCATTCAATTGAGCAGCCAATCCGTCAAGGAAATGAAGATGTCATGGCTGAACTTTGTCAAAATACTCCACTTCCTATTGCTTTAGACGAAGAACTTATCGGTATTCGAGAATATACCGATAAATATAAACTCCTCAAAAAAATAATGCCTCAATACATTATTCTCAAACCTACCCTTTTGGGTGGTTTTCAGCAATGTAGAGAATGGATTGAAAATGCCAATCGCCTAAAAATTGGTTGGTGGATGACCTCCGCTTTGGAGTCAAATATTGGTTTAAATGCCATCACTCAATTTACCGCAGAATTTAATAACCCGCTTCCACAAGGACTTGGAACGGGTCAACTATATCACAATAATATTACTTCTCCTCTCGAAATTAATCACGGAAAAATCTTCCATAATCCTGTCAATAATTGGGATTTGGACGTTTTGGAGTTTTTGGTTTGATTAAGTTCTTCATGTCATAATTCGTAAAGGGGTCAACAATCTTTATCAATCCGAATTGTGATATTAGAAATTCAATCTATTTAAAGACTTTTGACTTAGTTTTTCAACTCAAAAACGCATAGACTTCTCACTAAAAAACTCCCCTCCTAATAAGTTTTTCAAGTAATAGTTTGAGTTTAATTCAGGAGTTTGCAATTTTGCAGAATCAAATTAATTGAAAAAATTAAACTCAATGAATATTCAAGCACTCGACCAAGAACTCCTTTCTTTATTTGAAAAAAGAGTAGAACTTAGCCAAATGGGCTACGACCATAAGAATTATGATGATGTAGAAGAAGCCCTTCACGATTTAGAAGATGATTTCAATGATAAATACGGTGATTATTTAGAAGGAATCCTTTCGGATATTCATAAGGAATATTGCCCAGAATCTGACGTTTTATTGCCAACTGCTTATTTAGCAAAATCATTTAAAATTGCCGCAGATGGTTCTATCGAAGTTGGGAAAAATGCAGGTGTAGAAATTGAATTGGAAGAAGACCCTGCTGCAAGTGCTAAATTATTATTGTTGCCAACGCCTGTAAGAATTGTATTGCAGGTGGGTAAAAACAAAAAAATTGTTTGGAAAGCAGAAGCATAGATTTGAACTTAATACAACGGTTTAGTGAATCATTCACCAATCTTTAGAGCATGAAATTAGTCGCATTTTCAATCATTTTAATGCTATCCATTCCAACAAATTTTAAAGTGCAACAGCTCAAATATGAGCGAGTAAAAACCGCCTACGAAGAGAAATCGAAGGCGGTTTTTGCTTTATTGAGCGATAAATCACTTTCTCCTCAAAAACTTCAACTTTATTTTCGGGCTTTCAAGAAGGAACAAATTTTAGAGATTTGGGCAAAAAATTCGGATGATAAAACCTTCCAATTATTAAAAAATTACCCAATAGCAGCTTCGTCTGGCAATCTTGGCCCTAAAAGGAAACAAGGCGATATGCAAACGCCCGAAGGTTTCTATTATATTGAAAGATTCAATCCAATGAGTAATTTTTATTTATCATTAGGGATTAATTACCCAAATGCTTCTGATAAAATTTTGGGCGAAAAGGGTCATTTAGGCAACGATATTTTTATTCATGGAGCGAGTATGACCGTTGGTTGTTTACCCATGACGGATGATAAAATCAAAGAGATTTATCTGTTGGCAGTAGAAGCAAAAAACGCAGGACAAACCGAAATTCCAGTGCATATTTTCCCTGCAAAATTGACAAATAATAATCTGGTGGAATTACAAAAAATTGTTAAGTCAAGTGATTTCGTTGACTATTGGAGTACTTTGAAAAATGGACAAAATATTGATACTGAAAAGTTTATTATATTTTGGAAAAAGCTAAAAGAAGGCTATGATATTTTTGAAGAAACGCATCAATTACCTAAAATTTCGGTAAAAGTTACGGGAGAATATACCATAAAAAAATAAAAACTTCTGCCGATTATCCTCGGCAGAAGTCTATAACACTAACCATTTTTATTAAATTCTTAATTTAGTTATCTCATGAATTCATTCTTCTTGTATTGCAAAGACACTAATTGATTATTTCTACTCATTTTATTGAACTCCATCACCCTGAGCTCTCAATACCGCTTTATCACCTACGGCTTTACCAATTTTCAAACCTCCCTCACAATCCATTTTGTAGTGAATGCCACCATATAAACGAGATTTTGAAGCTTCATCTGCTTGCGACTGAAAAGAACTTGCTCCCTCTGGAAATAAATAACTCAATACGGTAGCAGCAGCAGCAGAGAACGTTGAGTGTCCAGAAGTATAAGAAGGAAAATTAGGCAAACCCGTCAAAGTTTTGATACTATTATCCATTTGTGATGGACGTGGATAGTAATAATAACTTTTTGTGTACCAACAACTTATCGATGCGTCCATCATGGCAGTATTCAACAACGCATAGTTACGAGCCATTCTTACTTCCGATTGTTTTGCGTTAACGATATACTGTTCGGCAATCTGATTCCAGTGTCCTGGAGGTGTGTGTGTACCTGCTCCATCTGCCCAATAATGAACAATTGCGATGTTTTCACGAGTTGGACTTTCAGTGTAACTTTTTACTTCTGCCAACTCAGCTTTAAATTCATTAGAGTTAGTAGCCAATGGCGGAATTGACGTACTAATACTCGTTAATGTACTTTTGTCCATATTCCAAGCAGCAACGTTTCCGTAAAATGGTAACATTGGAGGGCGTGGTGCGTTTTCCATTGATTTCCAAGCTATTTCACCTTTCTCCGAAATTCTTTTACTCAAACTATCCCATTTTACTTGTGTTCCAACTGCATTTGCCATTCCATCGGTACGGAAACGGGCAAAAACTTTGGCAAAAACAGCCTTTCCTAATCTTTCTCCTGCTTCAATATCAGAACGAGTTGAAACTCCAGCCCATAATTTAAACCATTTTTGTTCTTCTTTTTTCTTGTACAAATAAAGTGTATCTGCTTTTTGAGGGAACAAACGTTTCATAAACTCATAGGTAACTGCCGCCATCACTGCATCTTCAGATGGATAAGAAGCTAATTTAGGAGCTGCCAAAATGATTGGGGTAATGGAAGCATCAACCGCATTGGGCGTTTTACGGTTGTATAGTTTTTTCAAAGCCATTGCTTCAACCAAAGCATCGTATTGAGCCACCGACACATACGCATACGCACGTGCCGCATAAGGTGGATTTGAAAATGGAAAAGCCGTACCCGTTCCGTTCAAATTATCAGGGTCTGCCGAACTTGGAACGGGATAAAGTCCTTGTTCATTTTCAGCGGGTGGCAAATTATTTTTAGCAACTAATTCACGCATGATTTGATTCCAACGCAACACACCACCACCACTCCAATAACGAATCGCATTGCGGCGTTCATCTGTGATGTTGGCAACCTCTGTTTTTACTTCTGCAATTTCTTGTAAATATTGTGTTGAAGTTACTGCTGACGGTACAGGCACAATATTTGGAACGGTAAATTCAGAAACATTCATGGATGTATAAGTTTTCCAAGCACCTGCTGTATCATCAATTTTAGTAGGTGATAATGCTTCAAGTTCAGTTCCATCACGGTCAAGGTACTTATCACAAGCCGAAACTCCTGCTAAAATAGCAATGGCAGTTAACGTTAATTTTATATTTTTAGTAATTATTGCTTTCATTTTTTTATAATTTTCTCAAATTTATCAACCGATGCAAAAGCATCAGGCTCTATTTATTTACGGAACTATCTACAATTTGTCGCAGAATAAAATTAGACCACAGATTGTACTGATTCAACGGATTTACACGGATAAATTTAAAGAAAAATCAGTGTGAATCTGTTTTATCTGTTCTATCCGTGGGCTAATTTTGTCTTACGACAAATAGTAGATAATTCCGTTTATTTATGCTCTTCGGTCATTGAACCTGTATGATTTTTATCACCAGGACGACAAATTGGACCTGTTGGAATTTCAGAGCCTCTATTTTTACGGAAATCAATATACTTGGTAAGACTTATCGAAAAATTAGTTGATTCGCCAACATTACGTCCTGAAAGCACTTTGCTACCCGTTACAATAATTTGCAAATCCTTCAATTGTGGCACACGATATGCCGCAATAAAACCGACTTTGGTAAAATCAAATTTATCACAAAGTCCTGGCATATCATTTCTACGAATATCAACACTTCCTTGGGTAATTTGTTGGTCGTAAGTTCCTTCTAACTGCCAACGGTAAGAATAATGCCCAAATTTTCCTCCAAAATTAACCACATCAGGCATCGTCATTTCATTGGTAAAATAACCTTTATCTGAGTAATACATCGTTCTGTCAACTTTTACATTTGAGCGTGCAGTATATGTTCCGTGTAAAGTCAAAGCTAAATCAGACGGTAAAGTATAATACAAAATTCCTCTACCAAAAAGCGTTTTTGACTGCATTCCAATGGCAAGAGGTAAGAAATCTGCCACGTAATTATTCGTTGGAATTGAACCTCCAACCGAACCAATTATTGATAAACTCTTGGTTTGAGCTACCCGATATTTAACCGACATTGTTAAATCTTGCAAACCACTCATACCATGCAAAACACCGTCTGAGGCTTTTGTAGTAACATAAGGCAGTGAGGCCAAAATATTGAAACGGTCAGAAATACCATAATTTCCCATCAACATAACCGACTCAGTAGTCAATGTTCCAATATTTTTATTTTCACGGTATAAAGTTCCCTCCCAGTATTTGCTCCATGAGTCATTGGTGTAAGTTACACCTCCACAGAGATTTCCTTTTGCCATAAAAATACCATCTGTCATGGTTTGGGCTTTTGTAACAAGACTTGCTAAACTAAGAGTAGCCACAAGTCCAAATCGGTAAAATGTTTTCATTATTAATTTTAAAATCTGATTATAATTTTATGAGAAATTTCTTCTTAAAACGATGTGATAATGACAATCGGCAGAGGATTTTCCATTATTCAGGAAAAAACATTAAATTGCAATAGCAAAATAAACAATCATATTTCTTATTTCCAAAATAACGGAAATATTATTTTAAAAATTCCTGATTAATGGAAAACAAGTTCAGTGCTAATATTAGGGTTCTCAGAAAAAAGAATAAATTAACCTTAGAAGCATTAGGGAAAATTCTCGGAGTTAGTAAAAGTGCATTATCTGACTATGAAAACGGACACACCGTGCCTTCTTTAGATGTTTGTGAGACAATTGGAAGTTATTTTAGTGTAAATCTGGATGAATTACAAAATTCCGATTTTTCGGAAATGACTTTAGAAGAAATCAAGCAAAATAACAAATTGCGGAATTCAAATAAAAAAGAAGAAGATAAAAATGATTTAAGCAATCCTTATAATCAATTAGTTTTCCAAAATAAATTATTAAACCAACAAGTAGAAGGGCTTCAAATTCAATTGCAATTAGTCAAGCAGTTATTTGAAAGTAAAGTATCTGAAATTAAATCGTTACAAGTACAGATAAAATTACTTGAAGAAAAATTAAATCATTAAAAAAGGGGCTTCAAAATTGATAGCCCCTTTTTTTATAAAGTAGAAGATTCATTAAGGTGTTGCCCTTTCCTACTTGCTTCGCTTTGTTGTCTTATATTTTCTACAAATTCTTTTGTCGCTTCTAATGGCTCTTCGCTTCCTGTTAATTTTTTAATAATATTCAATAAATGTGTCTGAGTTTGTTGAATCACATCAAGGGTAACTTGATTTTGAGCAATTTGCTTCTGATTCCTAACAATATTCATTTGATTATTGACAATAATCTCCTGATTACGAATTATAGTAGTTTGATTTTGTATTACCATCTCATGATTATCAGCATTTTGCTGCTGGTTTTGCATCATAATATCATAATTATCTACAATTCTTCCTTGAATCCCTTTCAAAAACTCTTGCTCGTCAACCAATTTTTGTAATACTTCGTCAAAATTTTTCATTGCTCAGAATATCTTTATGATTTAATTGTCTCTAAATTTGTACAAATCGCTTACTGAAAAGTAAAAGTAACAAAAAAATTATGCAGTCAAACAAAATCCAGAAAACGAAAATTCCTTGGATATACCTATTCTTCTTAATAACCGTATTGAGTTGCTGGCTTTGGTATATGCTCAAGCACGAAAGTTTTGTTATATATACTCGCCAATGGGCAACCGTTCTTACGATGATTTTTGGGTCATTCATTGCTGGGGCAAGTCCTGAAGGTAGTGCTGCGGTGGCGTATCCAATTTTTACGCTTATCCTTAAAATTCAACCTGCTATTGCCCGTAATTTTGCATTTGCCATTCAAAGTATTGGTATGACTTCAGCAAGTCTGTTGATAATAGGAATGAAATTAAAGGTTGATTGGAATTATATTATTTTCGTAACAATCGGAGGTGTAATCGGCTTATTTTTAGGAACATACTATGTTGTGCCACTTATATCTCCAGTACAAGCAAAATTATTTTTTGTTTCACTTTGGTTAAGTTTTGGCATTGCTTTGTGGCTACAAAACCGAAAATCTCAAAGAGAAGTTTTTGAAAGTATCCAAAATTTTCAGAATTCTGACAAAGGAAGATTAATTATTTTTGGATTAATTGGTGGGATTATTTCATCAATTTTTGGAACAGGAATCAACATTTTTACTTTTTGTTTGATGACTATCTATTACAGAGTAAGTGAAAAAGTGGCAACTCCTTCATCGGTTATTATTATGACCTTCGAAACCATTTTGGGGCTATTTATTCATACTCAGCTTATTAATGATTTTCAGCCCGAAGCTTTTGAAATTTGGTTAGCCTGTGTACCTTTTGTCGCTATTTTTGCACCATTAGGAGCTTTTGTAATTAGTAAAATGCCACGAAAAGCAATTGCTACTTTGCTGTACATCATCCTTATTGTACAGTTTTTTGGGGCAATGTGGGTGATTAAACCTTCTCTAAATCAAGCACTTATTTGTGGAGCAATCTTGATATCAGGCATTGGCTTATTTACCTATTTGGCAAGAGTTCGTAAAGAATCTTAGCTATCATTTTATTACTATAAATACCACCAAGACTGTAAATCTTCCCAATTTAGATTTACATAAACGTTCAATTGGGCTAAATTTAGATAACGTACATCATATTGTTTATCCCGAATTAAGGCTTGAAAACAATAGCCCAATTCAACTCGTGCTTTGCCACCCATATTATATCCGCACGATAAATGAGCCCAATCTTCTGAAATATTACTCATTTCATAAACCCCATTTTTGGCACTTACTGGACCATTCGTTGCTCCTTTTAAGTATAAAAATGCTTCATTGGAAGCAGATAAATAAAAGCCTTTTTTAGTTTCCTTCGGATTATAAAGAGGTAATGTAAAATAGGTCTGATACCTTAAAATAGAAGCATCATCAACAATATTTGTTTTGAGATTTTTGGGCGTTCTATATTCATATCTCAATCGGTGCGTAATGGCCAATTTCCCCAAATTATGCAAATATCCAACTTGACCAATGTAACGATTTTCGGTTTCTTTCAATCCAAAAATATTATGATTTCCGTAACCATAACCCAAACCTGCCGTTAAGTGCTTATTAAATTTTTGAATAAGAAGTAACTGTGCCACAAAATGAAGTTGACCTGACGGATACTCCTTATTTTCTATTGTTTCCGATAAAGAACTAATAGAAGATACATTGAGATTATATCCTAAACTTCCAGAAATATTTCCCGTTTGGTAATAATTGGGACTAAAACCTTTAAGGTTCAAATCTTGTGCTTTGAGTTGGGACGATAAAAATATAAAGAGTATTAAAAATCGTTTCATAGATTATGAATTTTAGCGGAAATAATAAATATATCTCAAAATCTTTTGCATAAAAAAACGGATATAGTAGTCAGAAGACTCTTATATCCGTTTACAAATAATATGCCGTGATTTATTAATTATCTGCTTATACCCAATCTATTCCCTTTTTAAGAAGCCCTAACGTTTTTTCTTCCTCCGAGTTTGGCTCAGGTTTATAATCATAAACCCAATTGGCAACAGGTGGCATCGACATTAAAATTGATTCCGTTCTGCCATTGGTTTCCAGTCCAAATTTAGTTCCTCTATCATGAACTAAGTTAAACTCAACATACCTTCCTCTTCGTAACATCTGAAACGTTTTCTCATTCTCTGTGAAAGGTAAATCTTTATTTTTCTTCATGAAATGGGTATAAATCGGGGCAAAAGACTCTCCAATTTCTTTCACAAAAGCAAATAATTGTTCTTTACTTCTGGTTTCATCTATTTTTTGATAATCAAAGAAAATGCCTCCGATTCCACGAGTTTCATTTCTGTGAGTATTAAAGAAATAATCATCAGCCCAAGTCTTGAATTTAGGATAATAAGCCTCATTGTGCTTATCACAAGCCTTTTTCAAGTAATTGTGAAACCATTTTGCATCTTCTTCTACTACATAATGAGGGGTTAAATCTATTCCTCCTCCAAACCAAAATGTACCGTTTGACATTTCAAAATATCGGACATTCATGTGGATAATTGGTACTCGTGGACTTGCAGGATGCAATACAATAGAAACGCCCGTAGCAAAGAAATCAACCTTTTCGGTCAAGCCCATTGATGCCAACATTTTTTCGTGTAAATCTCCCCAAACTGCTGAGAACATTACTCCACCTTTTTCAATAATTTTTCCAGATTGGATTACACGGCTTCTACCACCTCCGCCACCATCTCTTTGCCAATTATCTTCGTGGAATTTCCCTTTACCATCTGCTTTTTCTAAGGAATTACAAATTTGGTCTTGAAGTTCTTGAAAGTAGGCTGATATTTGTTCTTTAGTCATGGTTAATATTTTTTATTGTTTTGACGAGTCAGGTTTTGCTTCCACCGACGGTCTCACAGGTGCTGTTATTGTATCTGAACCTACAAATGTACTATCGTAATATAAAGTATCTGTTCGAGGCACGTAAGCTGCCGTACAGTTAAAATCTTTTGTAATTCGCTTAGCATCAAGCTTTTCAAAAGGAACGGGATGATAGGCTTCTAAATCTGGGTCTTTAATGACTTTAGACATATATCGCCCAAAAAGTGGCAGTGCTGTTTTTGAACCTTCCCCATAAGCTCCACTTCGGAAGTGTATAGAACGGTCATCACCACCTACCCAAGTACCTGTTACTAAATTGCTGGTGAGTCCCATATACCAACCATCTGAATGATTTGAAGTTGTTCCTGTTTTTCCTGCAAATCTTGATTTATATTTATCTTTTCCATCAAATAAATCCTTGAATGACCATAAATTTTGAGAAGTTCCACCTTGTTCTTCTAAACCTCCTTCCAACATATATCTCATTAATAGGGCTGATTCTTTTTTGATAGCTTGGCGACGTTCAGGTTCAAAAGTGTGAATTGTATTTCCATTACGGTCTTGAATTTCAACAACCAACATGGGTTCTGTATAAATTCCTTCATTCAAAAAACATCCATACGCTCCTACCATTTCAAAAAGGGTAACATCATTTGAACCTAAACCGATAGAAGCAACTGCCGACAATGGACTTTTAATTCCCATTTGGTGGGCATAATAAACCACCGAATCGGGTCCTACTTCGTTGGTTAGCCAAGCAGCACAAGAGTTTATAGAACGTGCCATGGCTCTACGTATCGACATCGTAGAGTAACTAAAACGTCCATCTGCATTATGTGGTCGCCATATTTTCTTTTCCCCTTTTTCTTCTATCTCAATTTCAAAAGGTCTATCTGTAATTTGCGAGCAAGGTGACATATTTTTAGGCCCATCAATAGCCGTTGTATAAACAAAAGGCTTGAAAGTTGAACCTGGCTGACGACGACCCTGACTTACATGGTCATATTTGAAATATTGAAAATCAAGACCACCGACCCAAGCTTTAATATGTCCCGTAAAAGGATCCATACTCATCATTCCAGACTGTAAAAAACGTTTATAATATGCAATTGAGTCATAAGCACTCATGGTCATTTGCTCTTCTCCTGCCCCATTGCGTGAAAAAACCCACATTTTACGTTTGACATTTTTCATATAATGCCAAATCGAATCTTGGTTATTTTTGTATTTTACCGCCAAGAATTTATAATAGCTTGTACGCTTGGCAACAGTATCAATAAATCCAGGAATTTCTGTTCCTTTTTCATCTGCCCAAGGATTTTTACCAGACCAATGATTATCAAATGTTTTTTGTAAAACCTGCATTCCTTCTTGAACAGCCGTTTCGGCATGAGTTTGCATTCGAGAATCAATTGTGGTACGAATTTTCAAACCATCACGATAAAGGTCTAATTCAACATCACTGGTATCAGCCCATTTTTCTAATGCTTTCGCAACCGCAGATTTAAAGTAATTACTTGTTCCATCATACGGTGTTTCATCATTTACTTTTAGGGTGATTGGTAATTTTATTAAGGAATCATAAGCCATTTTGGGCAAATAATTATACTTCAGCATTCTTGATAAAACAGTATTTCTACGACTTAAAGATTTGTCATAGTTTCTGCGAGGATTATAAGTATTCGTTGCCTTTTGCATCCCCACCAAAACCGCTGCTTCTTGTACATTCAAACTATCTGGAGAAGTATTAAAATAGGTTTTTGCAGCCACTTTTATGCCATAGGAATTACTGCCAAAATCAACGGTATTCAAATACCACACAATGATTTCTTCTTTGGTATAATATCGTTCTAATTTTATAGCAGTCAACCACTCTTTCGTCTTGATAACCAATGTTTTAAGACCTGGAACATATCCCAAAACGCCTTTTTTAGTTACTCCTTCTTTTTTACGAGTTTTGAAAAGGTTTTTTGCCAATTGTTGTGTAATGGTACTTCCTCCGCCACGCTCGCTTGCACCAGTAATCACGCCAACAGCAACACCAAATAATGCTCTATAATCAATACCTGAGTGTTGATAAAAACGAGCATCTTCGGTTGAAACCAAAGCATTTACTAAGTACGGAGATAAGTCTTTGTAATTTTTAACAGGTGTACGATTTTCTAAAAAGAATTTACCCATTAAAACACCATCAGAAGAATAAATTTCAGAAGATTGTGACAACTTAGGATTTTGTAATTCTCCAACCGAAGGCATTTCTCCAGTAAGCCACAAAAAATTAGTTTCAATACAAAATATATAGAAAAACCCTGCAAAAACTATCCAAGCAAAGCCCTTCCAAAGTCGCTTTACCTGAGTATAATAAAACGATTCTTTATCAATACGTTGGTCAACAACTTCAGCAACTTTTTGTTTTGCATCCCAATAAGTCGTCTTAATATCATCAAGTCTTTTGTAGAAAGTAGCCACTTTCTGTTCTCCAAAGACTTTTACCAATAAAACGTCCAATTTAAGCCAAAGCCAGTTAAGGACATTTAACAGCATAGTTTTGAGGTTATTATAAGAATTTTTAATGAGTTGTTTTATTTTATCCATCATACACTTAATTATCTATCGAAAATAAGCGACAATTTACGATAAAAGTTTGATGAGTTAAAGAAGTTGGATAGTTAAAACGTTAGAGAACCAAAAAGTTTAAATAGCAAATCTCCAATAAGCCTATAATTGAAGGTATTATACCGATTTAAACACTTTGGTTCTCTAAATTTTAATATAGAACCTGTTTAAACTTTCTCTTTCGGCTAAAACTAAGTCTTTTAGAATCCTTTAAACCAAAATTTTATCAACGTAGCTCTGCTATGTTTCAAAAATTTCAGTTTAAAGACTTCAAAAATACACTACTTTATATCTCAAAACAGAAAGTTTAAACAGGTTCCTAATTTTAATTTGAAATTCTATTTTTTGACAAATAATAAAGAGATAGAATTCATACAATACCGCTTACCTGTTGGTTGAGGCCCATCATCAAAAACATGACCTAAGTGAGCCCCACAACGGCTACATACAACTTCATCACGCACCATTCCGTGAGAATTGTCATTCGCAATCAATACACTTTGTTTACTGATTGGGTTCCAGAATGAAGGCCAACCCGTTCCAGATTCAAACTTTGTATCCGACGAAAACAAATCTAACTTACAACACACACACTGATATTTGCCTTTTTCGTGGTTATCCCAATATTCTCCTGAGTAAGCTCTTTCTGTACCTTTTAGTCGAGTCACGGTGTATTGGTTAGGAGTTAATTGTTTTTTCCATTCCATTTCAGTTTTACTGACTTCAAACTTACGGGGTTTGTCTTGTTGTGTATAACTACTGCAAGCCAAAATCAATAAGCTAAGTGATAATATCATTCCTAATGCTTTCATGGTAATTGTTTGTTTGTGATTTAATGTTAAAGTTTTTCAAAATTGCCTAAAAATGACATTTTAGACCCCAAAACTTCCTGTTTATTTATATACGAAAAAAAATATTAAAAAGTTTTTACAAATTTATCTACTTGATAATCAGGGATTGGAATGCAAAATGACAAAAAATGAAAAAATATTTTCTCTTCAGATTTGTACGGAAAGAAAGAAAACACTAATTTTGCATCATCAAACACAAAGAGAGTTGGCAGAGTGGTCGATTGCGGCAGTCTTGAAAACTGTTGACTGTTACAGGTCCGGGGGTTCGAATCCCTCACTCTCTACCAAGAAAGCCCTTCCAAATCGGATGGGCTTTTTTATTTTTCTATCTCCTCTTTCTAAATCTTCCTGGAGCTATACTCATTGTTTTTTCAAATATTCTGGCAAAATGATAAGCATCATCAAAACCAATCATTGTCGCTATTTTCTTTACTGAGTAATTTGTATTTTTTAATAATTGACAAGCGTGTTGAATTTTGAGAAAATTAAAATAACTCATCGGAGCTTGTTTTACCTCTGCCTTGAATACCGCAGAAAAATGAGATGCCGACAAGCCTGACACTTCCACAAAATCATTTAACATAAAGGTTCTGTCTAAATTCTCTTTCATCAACTTTATGACATTTTCAATTCCTGAGCTACGAAGTGTATTTTCTTTTTCAAGTGATTTGAATGATGTTAAAAAATGGCTTAAATAATTACAAGCGTGAATCAGATGATAAATGTCCTGCGTTTGCTCAGCGTGCGAGAATATTTCTTGAAACAATTTGATTCTATCTTCTGAAAATTTTACATCAACTGGGGCATATAAATTTTCGCCTTGCAAAAAAGTAACCATTGCACGGGCATTCGTGCCAAAAAAATGTAACCAATAAATTGTCCAAGGATTATCGGGATTAGGAGCATAACTATGTACACAGTAAGCAGGCAAAATAAAAAATTGATTTGCAAGCACTTGATAAGTTTGGTTCAAAACTCTAAATTGCCCTTCTCCTGCCGTACAATAAATCAAAATGTATTGTTGCGTATCTTTTTGTCGCTCTCTATCCTCTGAAAAAGCTCTGGGACGATAACCCATTTCGGTTAAATATAAAGATTGACACACTGGATGTAAAGCTAACATTTGCTGTTGTGCTTGGGGTAATATTATTGAAAAACTTTCGTCCATAAGATTTTCTATCTTTTCAGAATTTTTACTATTTTTATTCAAATATTTTTTTCAAAAACTTTGCAATAAGTTCACTATTAAACCTTTTGAACCAAATTTAACTATAAAAGCAATCATAAAATTATATATTTTTCAAATACAATGAATGTAATTTCCGAAAAAATAAAACAACTATTTTTTGATACCTTTTCTACAAATCCTACCATCGTTAGGTCATCGGGCAGAGTCAATCTTATTGGTGAACACGTGGACTATAATGGAGGTTTTGTATTACCTGCTGCCATTGATAAATCAACGTATTTAGCTATTGCTCCTTCTGATTCAGAAAGTGGCAAATGGATTTCAGTTGACTTTGACAAAAGTGTCGATATAAAATTTGGGGTTTTCAAACCGATTCCTCAAAACCGTTGGGCAGAATATATTTTAGGGGTCGTAGAGCAATTTTATAAAAGAGGACTTGAAGTGATTCCTTTCAATTGCGTGGTTACAGGTGACATTCCTATTGGTTCGGGTTTATCTTCATCAGCGGCTTTAGAAAGTGCCGTTGCTTTTGCTATTAATGAAATGAATGAGTTTGGCATGAGCAGAAATGAATTAGCCAAATTAGCACAACAAGCAGAAAATGAATTTATGGGGGTGAAATGTGGTATCATGGATATGTTTGCCAGTATTCATGGAAAAGAAAATCATGTGCTACGACTTGATTGTGAAACGCTTGATTATGAGTACTTTCCACTTAACCTCGGAGATTATAAAATTGTTCTTTTTGATACTGGTGTAAAACATAATTTAGTTGACTCTGAATACAATGTACGCCGTTTGCAATGTGAAGAAGGTTTAGCTTTTTTCAGAAAACACTTTGACGAAACCATTCCCAACCTTAGCCAAGTGCCTTTGGCGTGGCTACAAGCCAGTCGTAGTCAATTAAATCCTGTGGTTTATAATCGTTGCCAATATGTAATTGAGGAGAATCAACGGATGCTTTCAGCCTGTGAAGATTTGAAAGTTGGAAATCTAAGAGATTTTGGTATAAAACTCACCGCTACTCACGAAGGCTTACGCAATCTATACGAAGTAAGTTGTAAAGAATTAGATTTCTTGGTTGATGCCGTTTGGCACGAATCTGCCGTTTTGGGTTCAAGAATGATGGGAGGAGGTTTTGGCGGTTGTACTATCAATCTTATCAAAGCTGATGTAATTGATGATTTATATGCCCGTCTTTCGATGCTCTATAAGGAAAAAACGGGTATCGACCTCAAAATGTACAGTGTCGTAACTGCCAATGGAACAGAAATTATCCAATAAGTAAAACAAAACAATCTCTATATTTAACTTCTCAAAATTATGTTTTTCGATTTTAATGAACATTCTCATATCAGACAAAACCCTCTGACTGGCGACTGGGTGATGGTTTCGCCACATCGAACGAAGCGTCCGTGGCAAGGCAAAACAGAAAATATTGTCAAAGACTCTCGCCCCGAACACGACCCAAATTGTTATCTATGTTCAGGAAATACTCGTGCAAATGGTGAAGTAAATCCCAATTATACAGATACTTACACTTTCCAAAATGACTTTGCTGCTTTGCAGTCGGATGTACCCGATGGAGAAATCAAAAAAGGAAATTTACTAAAAGCAGAAAGTGTAAAAGGCGAATGCCGAGTAATTTGTTTTTCTCCTCGCCACGACTTGACTTTGGCAGAAATGACAACGCCAGAAATTCGCAAAGTAGTTGATACTTGGATTACAGAATTTGAAGATTTTCGTCAACGTCAAGATATACAGTATGTTCAAATCTTTGAAAATAAAGGTGAAATTATGGGTTGTTCAAATCCGCATCCACACGGACAAATTTGGGCATCAAGTAATATTCCCGTAGAAATCAAAAAAGAAACTAAAAACCAAAGAGTTCATTATAGAACCTATAAAAAAACACTTTTAGAAGAGTATGTTCAATTGGAATCGACTGAAAATGAGCGTATTGTTGTAGAAAATGATAATTTCATGGTAGTCGTACCTTTTTGGGCAACTTGGCCTTTTGAAACGCTATTGATTCCTAAAAGAGCCATGGCATATATTTCAGAAATGACCGAAGCAGAAAAGAATGATTTAGCCGATATTGTTAGAAGATTGACAACTCGGTACGACAATCTTTTTAGCACCTCTTTTCCTTATTCGGCGGGCATTCACCAAGCCCCAACACAAGGCGATAATTTAGAAGGGTGGCATTGGCATATTCATTTTTACCCTCCGCTTTTACGTTCGGCGACGGTTAAAAAATTTATGGTTGGCTATGAATTATTGGCAAACCCACAAAGAGATATTACGCCAGAACGTGCCGCAGAACAATTAAGAAATTTGAGCGAAACGCACTACAAGCATAATTAACTTTCTAATTGATAGAAATTTTCAGAATCCGTAGATGTTCTAAAACACCAGAATATCTGCGGATTTTGTTTTGATATAGCTTCCTTCTTGTAAAATGGCTTAATTACGAGTAATTTTAGGTTTAATAAAGCTAAAACTATGTGGAAAGAAGAAGACAATAAATTGAAAAGAACGTTTGAGTTCAAAGATTTCTCGGAAGCCTTTGCGTTTATGACCAGAGTCGCCATTTTAGCCGAAAAACATGACCATCATCCTTGGTGGTCGAATGTTTATAAAACCGTAAACATCGAACTTAATACCCACGACGCAGGAAATATCGTAACGGAAAAAGACCTAAAACTTGCCGCTGCCATTGATAAATTATTAAAATGAAACTTTATTTAGTACCCACCCCCATTGGTAATCTTGACGATATTACGCTAAGAGCCATTAAAGTCTTACAATCCGTTGATGCCATTTTGGCGGAAGACACTCGCAACTCAGGTGTTTTGCTCAAACATTTAGGGATAAACAAGCCTTTGTACGCACATCATGCTCATAACGAACATCATGGAACACAAGGAATTATCAAATTATTGAAAGAAGGAAAAGTTTTGGCTTTAGTGTCTGATGCAGGAACACCTGCTATTTCTGACCCTGGTTTTTTATTAGTTAGAGAATGTTTAAAACAAGGCGTTGAAGTAGAATGTCTGCCTGGAGCAACCGCATTTGTACCTGCTTTGGTCAATTCTGGATTACCTGCCGACCGTTTTACCTTTGAAGGATTTCTTCCTCATAAAAAAGGGAGGCAAACTCGGCTGAAAAATTTAGTGGAAGAAGAAAGAACCATTATCTTTTATGAATCGCCACATCGTTTGTTAAAAACATTGGAGCAATTAGCCGAATACCTCGGTTCAGACCGTCAGGCTTGTGTTTCGAGAGAGTTAACTAAAATATTTGAGGAAAATCGAAGAGGTACTTTAGCTGAAATCTTGACCCATTATCAGTTAAATCCTAATACGATTAAAGGAGAAATTGTCATTATTGTGGCTGGAAAAGACTAAAAAATGTTATTTTAGTAGCACAAATAACACAAAGCCGTAACTAATTTATGAAATATCTGAAATTTATACCAAAAATCCTTTCTTTGAGCATATTAATGCTTGTTTTAGCCTTACAATCTGTCGCCCAAAAGCTATCGGAAAGCACAAAAATTAGCTTAATAACGGTAGCCCCAGGTGATGAATTGAACGATGCTTTTGGGCATACGCTTTTATGGATTTATGACCCTTCAAACGGAATTGACAAAGCCTATAACTTTGGTGGTTATGACTACGATACTGAAAATTTTTATTTCAAATTTATTCGTGGTCAACTCCCATATCAGATGTCTTACGCTCCTTTATATGCTTATCAGGAATATTACCAAAAGCATAATCGGAATATGACGGAACAGGTAATGAGTTTGGGGATTGGACAAAAACAGTTAATTTTTGACAGTTTAGAAAAAACATATAATAATCCTTCGACCAGAAATTATATGTATAAATTTTTCTCGGATAACTGTTCTACTCGAATTCGTGATGCTCTAATGTTGGCTTGTACAGATAGTGTTCATTTGCAAAATATTACTGCTATGAATGATAGTTCGTACCGTCAATGGATGAATAAATGTTTATTAAGAAAACATCATTATTGGGCTGCCGTAGGTATGAATGCCGCTTTGGGAGCTCCTGCCGACAAGCGAATTTTACAATTTGATGCTTGTTATCTTCCTGAAAATTTGATGAAAAGTATGGCAGCAGCCAGACGAATGTCAAAACACCATGTTTATTATTTTGTCAGAAATACGCATGATTTATTTCCGACCAATCCTGTTGATGAGGAACCTTCATTTTTCCTTACGCCACGTTTTTGGTTTAGTTTGATTTTATTAATCACTGCCTATATAACTTTTAATGACTGGAAAAAAAGGAATAAAGGTTATCTCTACGATAAAATTCTTTTTGGAATCATCGGGATATTCGGCTGGCTTTTATTGTTTTTATGGTTTGGCACAGACCACGGAGTAACCAATTATAATAAAAATCTACTTTGGGCTTTTCCACTGCACTTGCCCATTATATTTTTATTATCAGAGAAAAAAGACGCTCGTGATTTTTGGTATGGTTACTATTTCATCGTTGTCGGATTAATGATTGCCATGGGTCTATTTTTCGTTTTTCAATACTCGATGGACACTGTTCCTTTGGTTTTGGCATTATTTGTAAGAGCATTTTATCATGCAGGATTTGAACGAGAACACCGTATGACTAAAGCAAAATTTCGTAAAATTGTCAAAGGTAGAAAATTGGAAGTGATTCATTATGAACACGAAAATGGTATTGAGTAAATCAGTAGTTATTGGTAATTAGAAAATTGGTTGATTGATAAACACTTCAATTGTCAAATAACCATAGCTTTTGAACTAAAAAAAGGTCAAGGAAATGAATCCTTGACCTTTTGTATTTTCTGATGATTTTTAAGTTATCTCTGAAATTATGTCTGATTTTGAAATTCACCCAACACTAATTCCCAATAACTAATCACCAGTCACTAAATCTCCCCTACCATATCTTCAGGTTTTACCCAAGCGTCAAATTCTTCTGCCGTTAAGTATCCTAAAGCAATCGCTGTTTCTTTCAAAGTCGAGCCATTTTTATGAGCTGTCTGAGCAATTTCAGCCGATTTGTAGTAGCCAATTTTAGTGTTCAAAGCAGTTACCAACATCAATGAGTTATTTACGTGCTTCTTAATGTTTTCGTGTAAAGGTTGGATTCCTTCAGCACATTTATCATTAAATGCCACACAAACATCACCAATTAAACGTGCCGAATGTAAGAAATTGAAAATCATTACTGGTTTAAATACGTTCAATTCAAAATGTCCCATTGAACCACCAATACCGATTGTCACATCATTCCCCATTACCTGAGCCGCCACCATTGTCATCGCTTCGCATTGCGTAGGATTTACTTTTCCTGGCATAATTGAAGAACCTGGTTCGTTGTCTGGAATATAAATTTCACCAATACCCGAACGTGGTCCCGACGAAAGCATACGAATATCATTACCGATTTTCATTAAGCTAACCGCAACGGTTTTCAAAGCACCATGAGCCTCCACGATAGCATCGTGAGCAGCCAATGCCTCAAATTTATTTTCAGCCGTAATAAATGGCAAACCTGTCAAATCAGCAATATGTTTTGCTACATTTTCAGAATACCCTTTTGGCGTATTGATACCTGTACCTACGGCAGTTCCACCCAATGCTAATTCAGAAAGGTGAGCTAAAGTATTGTTGATGGCACGCAAACCGTGGTCAAGCTGAGATACATAACCCGAAAATTCTTGTCCCAAAGTTAAAGGTGTAGCATCCATAAAGTGAGTACGACCAATCTTAACAACTGTTCTGAATTCTTTTGCTTTTGCGTCTAAAGTATTTCTCAATTTTGTGATACCAGGAATGGTAACTTCCAACAAAATCTTATATGCCGCAATGTGCATTGCCGTTGGAAAAGTATCATTTGAAGATTGAGACTTATTTACATCATCATTTGGGTGAACGAATTTCACATCGTCCATCAAATTCCCGCCATTGATTACGTGAGCTCTGTAAGCAACCACTTCGTTACAATTCATGTTCGACTGTGTACCCGAACCCGTTTGCCAAACTACCAACGGAAATTGGTCGTCTAACTTTCCTTCCAAAATTTCATCACACACTTGACCGATAAGGTTTTTCTTATCTTCTGCTAAAACTCCTGCTTCAAAATTGGTAATTGCTGCTGCTTTTTTCAAATAAGCAAATGCACGGATAATCTCCTTTGGCATCTTATTGATGTCCTGGGCGATTGGAAAGTTCATGATTGAACGTTGGGTTTGAGCTCCCCAGTAAACATTGGCAGGTACTTGCACCTTACCCATTGTGTCTTTTTCTATTCTGTATTCCATTATTCAGATTGAAAATTATAAATTAAATTGCAACACAAAGGTAAAGACGAAACGGAATACGAATTATATTTAGTTAAATAAATGTTTACTAAATTAGTATAGGAGCATAAATATGTGAATTGAAGGAAATAAAGCAATTTGCTAATTATCAATGCTTTACCTTTGTTGATAATTTAAGCTATTCATCATTTTATAGAGCCTATTAATTAAATCTAAAACATAAAAAAAAGGTACAAACAGCAATGTCCGTACCCTTTCGATTTCAACCTTTCAAAACACAATTTTATTATTTTAACCAGTGGCTTTTATAATAAAAAAAAATGTACTCGTATTATTGATTTATTAAACTATAAAAATGGTTAATGATAACGATACAAATTTATGCAAACTTTTTTGTAATCTACAAACAATTTTGCATTTTTTTGCAGATATTTGCAATAAAAAATAGAAACATCCCATGAAACAATTGAACTAATATCCAAATTTCTCAATATGTTAAAAGAAGAACGTCAACAACTCATTTTAGAAAAATTAGGGACCGACAAAAAAGTTACTCTTGTTGATTTAGGTCAACTATTAAATGTATCATACGACAGTGTAAGAAGAGACGTAATTGAACTTGAAGATAAAGGTCTTTTGAAGAAAGTTCATGGCGGAGCAATTGCCCATTCTTACCTTTCAATGAAGCCCAGCAAAGGTTTGGGGATTGTCAATACCGAATTTGTTACTATTGCCAAAAAAGCACTAAAATTATTAGAAAACAATAAAATAATAATAATGGATGGTGGCACTACTAATTTCTACATTGCAGAGCAAATACCTAAAAATCTGGAACTTACCATCGTAACTAATAATCCACATTTGGCTACGGCATTGGCAGAACACCCCAAAATTGAAATTATTTTATTAGGAGGTTCATTTTATAAAAGATACCAAATAACTATTGGAAGCAAAACAATTCAAGACTTAGAACACATTCAAGCTGACCTCTATTTTATGGGTATCAATAGTATTAGTTTGGATAATGGGTTAGCCATCAGACATTACGAGGAGTCTATTCTGAAACAAAAAATGATGAATATCTCAAGAAAAACAGTAACCTGTGTTTTGGAAGAAAAAATAAACAGAAAAGAGAATTATAATGTCTGTAATTTCACCGATTTATCTTATCTGATTACCAGTTTGAGTCCGTCTGATGAGCTTTTGAATGGCTTTAAAAACAAAGGAGTAGAAATTCTATAAAATTGCAAATAATTGCAAACAAAAAGGGCGTAAATAATTTTACGCCCTTTTTGTTTGCACACTATATTATCTATTTCAACATCAATAATAAACTTGCCATTAACAGTCCAAGTCCTAAAGCGAAGAAAACTGAAGGTTTAATTCCAGGAATATTACTTTCACCTAAAGCTGATTCATAGGGATTTTCAGGATTATAACGAACCTGCATTTTTTGTCCGATTTGGCTCAATATTGCCATTCCTTTGTCAGCTTCAATTTTAAATTGTCTATCATTCACACTGAATGAAACAACTGGAAAGAAAATTGGATGTTGGCCACGTCTATCACTACGGTCAAAACGTTTGCTAATCTCAACAATCTCACCTTGTGTCAATTGAGAATGTTGATACCAAGAACGACGTTTTTGAGTAAGGAAAAATCCTAATAAAATTAACGCCGCCGCTACTACCACAAAACCAGCCATTACAGTTGGTGGAACTCCAGTATAGACTCCGTGTCTGCCTGAAATTAAAAATATTGAATTGAGTATATTAACCATTTTATTTAATGCTCTTACGATTTTATATAAAGTATCTATTTGATTTTCTTACAATAGATACGTAAAAATTGCATAAAAGTTATTAAAAATCAAGCAGTTATACGCTCATAGGCATTTAGTTGAAAGTTGTATTTTGATGGTATTTTCCGAAAAAAACATGAGTTTTATGATAATATTTCTGATTTTGAAGGTAGAATATATCAATTTTACAATTTTAGGACTAAAAAGGCTCAAATTTCAAACGGTCTTTACTCAGAAAATTATTTTATTGAAATATAAAGTTTTTTTATTGCACTTTTCTAAGCAACAGGTTTTGATTCAATGTATATTTAGATTCAAAAATCAATTTTTCTCAAAAATAGGTATCATAAATTAGCATGAATATCAAAATAGATATCGTTTTTCAAAAATGACGTTTTAAAACAAGGTATTTATCGCTAAAAAAGTATTTTCATTAAACAAATTAAATTTTATAAACTTGGGGCAGATTAACAGTCAAATTATAAGATTTCATCATTGACTTCATCCATTTATTTTGCCCTCCCACAACTCATAACCATTCTTTTTTCTTAAAGTAAATCAACATTCCGATTACTGATAGAATCATAAAACCCCAAACGTAGTAATAACCGTACTTCCAATGTAATTCGGGCATATTGTCGAAATTCATTCCATAAATTCCCGCAACGAAAGTTAAAGGCATAAATACAACCGAAATAACTGTCAGCACTTTCATGACATTGTTCATTCTATTGCTGGCTTGCGACAAATATAAATCCATTAAAGATGCTACTAATTCTCGATAAGAATCCACCGTTTCAATCACTTGCGTAACATGGTCGTGTACATCACGCAAATACAAAACAGTATTGGGAGTTATCAAAGGAGCTTCTTCTCGAATTAGGTTAAAAAGCATTTCACGCAATGGAAAAACGGTTTTTCTCATCAAAGTCAATTCTCGTTTTATACCGTAAAGTTCATTCAACGATTTTTGTTTGGCAGACGTTAAAATATCTTCTTCCAAACGCTCCATATTTTCTGAAACCTGTTCTAAAACCACAAAATAGTTATCTACAACCAAGTCAATTAAAGCATAAAGTAAATAATCTGCTCCGTTTCTTCGGGTTTTTCCCGCAGAAGTTTTGAGGCGTTGTAAGATTGGCTCAAAAATATCTTTTGTTCGTTCTTCTTGAAATGAAATAACAAAACCTTCACCCAAAATAAAGCTTAGATGTTCAATCTCAATTTCACGGGTGTAAGGGTTGAACTCCATCATTTTGATGGTGATAAAAAGCTGTTCATCGTCATAATATTCAAACTTTGGTTTTTGTTGAGAATTCAAAATATCCTCCATCACAAGTGGGTGTAAGTCAAACACTTCTCCAACGGTTGCAATCACTTTGGGTTCATGAATACCATCAATATTGAGCCAATAGGTTTTGTCGGCATCTAAGGTAAGATTGAAATCTCCCAACTTTGGGAAAGCGTGCATTTTATAAAATTCAACATTGTATTCTGTCCAAAAAACTTTGGTATCAAATTTTACTTCTTCTCCAACGTAAGTGAGTGTTCCAGGGGAAGTTCCGAGATTGGCATTCTGAATTTTATAGCGTTTTGACATTATTTCGTTTGTGAGAGTATATACTTAAAATTAAAAACAGATTGGCATAAATCAAATTCATCGCTTAATTTAGCGTTATAAAGATAGCCACATATAAATCTTATAATCCTTCTAATAAAACGTGATACTTTTGAAAATTACCAAATATATTTTACTATTCAGTTTCTTTTCGGGTTTAGGAATCGTTGCTTGCTCGCATCAATCCAAATCACTTTCTGACGAAACCACCAGTGCTGTTGCTTTTAGAAACGATAGTCTTTCTCGCTTGTTTGACGCTAAAATAGCCAGTCGAAAAGCTGCAAAATTAGATACTTTCTTCAAAAAACTGCATAAGCTTAACGGTTTCAATGGTGCAGTTTTGGTATCTCAATACGGAAAAATCATCTATAAAAATGCGTTTGGCTATTCAAGTTTTACCAAAAAAGATACTAATTCAACGCAAACACAATTTCAGTTGGCATCCGTATCAAAACAATTTACGGCAGTTGCCATTATGCAGTTGCATGAAAAAGGTTTGATAAATTATGATGACCCCGTTTATAAACACATTCCAAATTTCCCTTATGACTCTTCGATAACCATCAGAAGTTTATTGACACATTCATCAGGAATTCCTAACTACGTATATTGCTTAGATAGAATTTGGAATAAACGGTTGTCGATGTCAAATGACCAAATCGTTGATTTATTCGCAAAATACAAACCTGGTATCAATTATTTGCCCAATTCTCGATTCAATTACAATAACTCAAATTATGTTTTATTGGCTTATATCGTAGAAAAATTATCGGGAATGAATTTTCGAGAATACGCTCAGAAAAACCTTTTTGCTCCCGCAGGAATGTCTCGCAGCTTTATTTATGACCCAACCAAAACGGAATTAGTGGCAAGTGCGGCAGTAGGTTATACGCCTCGCAGACATGGTTATTGGCAAGTTCCTTTCGACCATTTGGACGGTGCAACGGGCGACAAAGGTGTATATTCAACCGTTGAAGATTTATTTAAGTGGGATATGGCTTTGAATTCGGAGAAATTAGTAAAAATAAATACCCTCCGTGAAGCCTTCCAACCTGCCCATACTTTTAGAAATATGATTACCAAAAATTATGGGTTTGGTTGGCGTTTACAGCTTTTAGATGATGGCTCATGGCTAACATTCCATACAGGTTGGTGGCATGGTTTCAAAAATTATTATATGCACAACAACCGAGATAATTCTTCAATTATTATTCTCCAAAACGTAGCCAATCATGCTCTTGGACGTATAAAAGTAGCACAGTCTATTCTTTATCCTGAAAAAGCATGGTACTTTATGAGTGGCGAAGGATTACCAGAAGAATTGGAAGGAGAGTAATTTATTGGTGATTGAGTGAATTGTGATTTAGTGATTATCAGACGAACAACAATCACTAAATCCCAATTCACTCAATCACAACTGAACTAATTACAATTCACTAAATCACAACTATAATAATATTCTCAATAAATCGTTAAATCACAAAAAAATACTAATTTTAGGGGTAAAACCTAAAAACAATCAGCCATGAAGATTTCCAGAATTATCCTCTTTTTGTTTTTTATTTCAGCAAGTGCTATTTCAGTAAAGGCACAGTCGGAAGATGAAGCTGTAAAATTATGTGTCAATAATTACCTCAATGGTGTATTGAAAGGAGACGCAAGTCTTTTGAACCAAGCGTTTCACCCTACCGCTATGTTGAGAACTGTAAGTGGTGCAGGAGCAATTCAAGACATTCCAGTGGCAAAATTCGTTGCCTCAATGCCCGCAGGTGGTATTCAAAGCAAAGGCGGTTCAACTAAATTGATTTCTTATGCTTACGTAGGAGTTTCTGCCTTAGCAACCGTTGAACTTCAATTTGGCGACTTTAAGTACATCGACTTATTGAGTATGTTAAAATTTGGTAATGAATGGAAAATCGTAAGTCGTGTTTTCAGTCGTGCAGATTTAGACGCACAAGTAAAAGGTATGGGAGGTTCAACAGCATCAGTTGCGGCTGCTCCAGCAAAACCAGCTCCTAAAAAATCAACAGCCAATGTAAAGCCAAAAGCTGATGATGGTTGGTAGAAATGAAATCATTTATCAAAAATATACCCAAAAGCTCACTATCAAGTGGGCTTTTTGTTTATACGCACTTTGCGTAAAAAAGTATTAATATATAACTTTGTAAAAGTATAAATTGAGTGAACAAAAAAAAATCATAAAAAAACGTTTAACTCAAATACAAAATATCATCTTCATAATTACAAAATAATTTTAAGTAACTGATTATTAGTGAATTGAAAACTATTCCTAATAACATAACTGATAACGAATAACCAAGCAATGGGAAGAGCATTTGAATTTAGAAAAGCAAGAAAATTTAAAAGATGGGGACAAATGGCAAAAACCTTTACCAAAATCGGTAAAGATATTGTTATTGCTGTAAAATCAGGAGGACCAGACCCACACTCAAATTCACGTTTGAGAGCCATCATTCAAAATGCTAAGGCAGTAAATATGCCGAAAGACAATGTTGAACGTGCTATCAAAAAAGCTTCCTCTAAAGAACAAGAAGACTACAAAGAAATTGTGTATGAAGGATATGCAGCTCACGGAATTGCTGTTTTGGTAGAATGCACAACCGACAATACCAATCGTAGTATTGCTAATATCAGAAGCCACTTTACAAAATGTGGCGGAACAATTGGAACTACAGGAATGTTAGATTTTATCTTCGACCGTAAATGTGTTTTCAAAATTGCAAAAACGGCTGATTTGGACGTTGAAGAATTAGAATTTGAATTGATTGATTTTGGTGCTGATGAAGTTTTCTTAGATTTGGAAAGTAATCAAATCAATATTTATGGAGAATTCACGGCGTATGGTTCTTTACAAAAAGTATTGGAAGAAAAAGGCTTTGAATTATTAGGTGCTGATTTTGAACGTATCCCCAACGATACTAAAGAAATGACCGAAGAACAAATGGCTGACGTTGAAAAACTTATCGAGCGTTTGGAAGAAGATGACGACGTACAAAACGTTTATCACAATATGAGATAATTTGTGCCAAAGCATAATAAGAAAAAAGCCAGATAAAAATCTGGCTTTTTTGCTGTATTGCTTCTTGCTATTATTTGATTACTAATCTTTGTGAGAATAGTTTTCATTCACAAAAATAAGAAAAAACTTGACAAATGTTAACCATTTAGTAAGTATAACAACTATTTGTATTAAAAATAATTATTTTATAACTAAAACAATGCGATACTTCATTGAATGTGCCTATCGAGGAACAAATTACTGTGGTTGGCAGATTCAAAATAATGCCAACACCGTACAAGAAGAGATTGAAAAAGCACTAAGTATTTTACTGAAAACCACTATCGAAATTACGGGAAGTAGCAGAACAGATACTGGAGTTCATGCAGTGCAACAAATGGCACATTTTGAGGTAGAACATGAACTTGATACAGAAAAATTGGTGTATAGAATTAATAAAATTTTACCTTTTGATATTTCTGTAAATCAGTTTTTTAAAGTTGCTGACGATTATCATTGCCGTTTTGAAGCTACTTCACGAAAATACGAATACCGTATTTCACGTAAAAAGAATCCATTTCAGAAAGGGTTATGCTACAATTTTAATCAGAAACTACATGTGGAATTAATGAATGAAGCTTGTCAAATTCTTTTCAAACACATTGATTTTGAATGCTTTAGCAAAGTAAATACCCAAGTTTTTACTTTTAATTGTAGTATTATCGAAGCTCGTTGGGAAGAAAAAGACGACTTATTGATTTTTCATATAAAGGCAAATCGTTTTTTGAGAGGTATGGTGCGAGCAGTCGTTGGAACGCTTTTAGAAATTGGTTCAGGCAAATTATCAATTATTGATTTTGAGCAAATTATTCTTTCTAAAAATCGTAAAAACGCTGGTAGAGCCGTCCCTGCGGAAGGACTTTTTTTGATGGAGGTTAATTATTAGTAACACAGACTTTAGTCTGTATAAAAACAAACTGAAAGTAACACAGACTTCAGTCTGTATAAAAACAAACTGAAAGTAACACAGACTTCAGTCTGTATAAAAACAAACTGAAAGTAACACAGACTTTAGTCTGTATAAAAACAAACTGAAAGTAACACAGACTTTAGTCTGTATAAAAACAAACTGAAAGTAACACAGACTTTAGTCTGTCTGTAAAACACAAACAGACTAAAGTCTGTGTTACTCTACTACAATTTTCTTGCTAAAACTACCATTATCATTTTTGAAATTCACGAAATAAACACCTTTTGGAAAAGTAATTAATGGTATCGTCAATTCATTAACTTTTATAATTTCTTCTTGAAAATACATTACTCCACGTAAATCCACCATGCTAATTTGCCCACTTTGGGATTCTGAAAATCTCAGCGTTACTTGCGTATTACTCGGATTTGGGAAAAGCATAATTCCTCCAAAAACCTCTTCTTCGTTTTTAAGTATCGTTGCAGTTGTTGATTTTACAGTAACAGATTCTGACTCTGTTTTATCGCCTAAAGCCTTGAATCTATAAAAATAGGTCGTTTTTTCTTTCAGTTGCGTATCACTGTATTCCGTTTTTGTAGCGTCCAACTTCACTAATTCCTTAAAGGTATCTGTTTCATTTAAACGTCTTTCCAAAACATATTGCGAAGCATTTGGCACTGCTTTCCAAGCAATTTTTAAAGCATCAAAAGAACTTGTACTTATGGTAACTTCGGGCGTTGAAAGTAAAGCTGGAGTTTTGTTTTCAGCCGTCACAAAGGGCGATTCGCTTTTATCACTCAAAGCTTTTACTCGGTACGAATAAACAGTATTTGGGACTAAATCTTTATCGGTAAATGACAAAACGGCTGATTCAAATGTTCCCCAATTTCTAAAATCTAAATCAGCCACTTTTCTTTCTAAAATATAATACGTTGCGTTCGGGACAGCCTTCCAATCAATCTTTAGTGAATTATTATAAATTACGGTAACGGCAATATCTGAGTTTTGTAAAAAATCCAAGGTCTTTACTTGTACTTCCCCAAAAGGTGATTCTGTAAATGCTCCAATAGCTTTTACTCGATACGTATATAAAGTATTAGCAGTTAATGATTTATCTTGATATTCCAGAACCGTAGCGGATACTTTTGCTAATTGCTCATACGCATTTGTCGTATTATTTTTTCTTTCAACTACATAATTTATGGCATCGGAAACGGCATTCCAAGTCAATTTTATGGCATCAACATAAGTTGAAACGCCCGTAACTTTGGGAATATCCAATGCTTTGGGTGTTTGAATTTGTACGCTCGAATATTCTGATTCTACATTGAGAGCAATCGCCCTAATCCTGAAAGTATAATTGGTACTTCCCAATAAATTATCGTTCAAAAAAGTCAAAGTACCTTTTGGGAATGTTTTTACAATCGTATATTTATCAGCTTGCAAGTCTTTGATTTCTAAGACATAAGAGGTAGCCGTAGTGATTTGCGTCCAAGTTAATTCTATCGAAGTAGCCGTTTTAATTTTAGCCGTTAATGTAGGCGAACCGAGCGGGTCAGAAATGGTTTGTTTATGAAATGAAAAAGCCGATAAACCTCGTTGATTTTTCACGAAAGGACCACCAAAAATTCCTCGTAAGTCCACAGGATAATTCATTGGAAAATAGGGTGGTAAATACGTTAAACTCTGTCCACTGGTAAATCCCGAAGTTTTCAAGACAATTTTATTATTTTCAGCTCTTCCAGAAACCACTTTATCGGTAGTATTATTCAAGTAGATATAATCTTTCATCAAATACTTTCGGAGCAAACCATCATCTTGTTTATAAGTAGAATCAGCAGTCCAAACCATTTTCTGAGAATCCTCAAAAAGAATCGTTATTTCGTCTTTGGCAAGGGTTGAATAATAGATTTTTTGAACATTTGGCGACGTTATTTGAACAGTATCAGCAGAACCATAAAAATCTCTTGCCACTAAACGAAAAACATCATTGGCTACTTTTTTATAACCCTCTACGGAATAATGCGTTCCGTCATAACCAGAATTCCCAACGGTTGAAATTACTTGTGTTTTAGGATAATTTTTCCCGATTTGTCGCTGAAAATCTCGCAAACTACCTGCTTCCTCATTGGCAATTCCCAAAATATTGATTTGAAAAATATAGAATTTACCTACTGACGGAAAATCAGTTTTCCAGAAATTATACAATTTTTCAAATTCTGTTTTCCAAACATTAGGCTTATCCAAAGCCTCCGCTTCACCTTGCCAATAGAAAAAACCTTTGATATTATCTAAAACGCCCGCTTTTTTAGCCCTGTACAATAATCGCCCGTAAATATTAGCAACATTACTTGGGTTTGTTGCATCACGATTGGTATGCTCTGTAACGGTGGAGGCAAAAACGGCTTCATTCAAAATACAAGTGGGAATTCCATATTTTTCAACAAGCATTTTTTGCAATTCAATTCCCCAAACACCCACATAGGGCTTATTGGCATTGGATAACGCCCAAGTGGTATCTGCCGTTGTGATGAAAGAATTATTGTTTTGAACTTGCCCAAAAGTTCTACAAAATTCATTACGATAATCGTTATTTGGAAAAGTATTTGAAATATTCCAAGCTGCTGCATTTGACTGCCCATTAATCACAAAAACATCCCCCGAAACAACATTTTCACGAGTGGTAACTAACACAGAATCAGCTCCTTTGATAGCAAACAGTTTAAAACTATAATTGGTCAATTCTGCTTTTATCGTGTGCGAAAATGAAAAATTTGCTGTATTAGCAACATAAACCAAACTTGATTTATAGTATTTTACGGTAGCGTTATTTCGTAATACTTGTAATGTCAATGAGGTATAATCAGGTGATTCTACTTTTCCAGCAATCAGTACATTTGCTTCATTTTTGGCATTGCGTGGAAATAATTGAAGATTTTGGGGAATTTTGGTATAAGTTATCGTTGGAATAGGCAAATTAGACTCAAACGACTCAATTTTAACTTCGTGAAAAGTCAATGCTCTTAATCCTTTTTTATTCACAATGTAAGGACCAATATAGGGATATTCGGGGTCATTATTAAGAATAAATGGTGGTAAATATGAAATTTGCGAAGCAGAACTTGCTGAATTTAAGCTCAGTACAATTTTATTTCCAGAAGCCGAATTAGTATTAACAACGCCATTAATGCCATCTAAATAAAACTGGTTTTTCATTACCAAATTTCGAGGTTGTGCCGAAAATGACAAGTCTTGAGAAGCCTGAAAAACTAAGGTAATTTCTGTTTTATCTTTCTTTGAAAAATAGGCTTTTCTGAGATTCGGAGCATCAATATTATCTATATCGGTTGAAGCATAAAAATCTCGACCAATCAACCGTGCAAACTCTCGTCCATTTTGTTGATAGCCTTCTGGTGTATAATGCAAACCATCAAAACCTGCCGTACCAAGAGAAGCAACTACCTGAATATCAGAATATTTATCTACTTCTTGGCGTTGAATATCCCGAATTCGTGGAGCTTGAGGTAATTGAGTATAGCCAATCACATCAATTTGGAAAAGATAAATTTGCTTGATTGAAGGCAAATCTGTTTTAAGATTTTTATAGTAAATATCAAAATAGCCATCCCAATCTGTCCCTTCACCATACGCCTCTGATTCCCCTTGTCGATAAATAAATGCTTTGATAGATTTATCAATGCCTGCTTTCTGCAAACGGTACAACATTCTACCGTAACCCGTCGTCAAATCTGCGGGATTATTGGCATTTCTTGTAGCGTGTTGTAGCATCGACGAATTATGAAAACCACCATTTATCAAACACGTTGGAATACCATATTTTTCTAAAATAGTTTGCTGAAACTCAAAACCCATCGTTCCAACTCCTTGATTAAAAGCATCTTGATTTGACAAAGCCCATAATGTATCCGCAGGACTTCCTGTTGAAATACCACTTATTCCCATCGTTTTTCCGAAAGTTCGGCAGTATTCGTTGGTACGAGTATCATTAAAAAAACACGTTGAATTTGACTGACCCGAAATCACAAAAACATCACCTGCTACGATATTTTCACGAGTGGTAATGCTTGAAGAATCTTTGCCTTTTACCACAAAGATTTTGACATCATATTCTGCTTTTTCAGCTTTAATTTTTATGGCTGAAAAGGAGAAATTCCCAACCGAATTGGTATAAGTTATCGAGGCTTTTTGATAGCCAATTTGGGTTTTATTTCTGAAAATTTGAACTGAAAAATAATCCCAACCAGTTTCTTCAATTTTCCCTGAAATGGGAATCGTGGCTTCATTCAGCTCATTTCGGGGGTAGAGTTGATAGTTTTGGGGAAGTTTATCGAAGGTTGTAGCAAAATACTTCTGTGCGTTGGCGGCAGAACAAACCAATAACAAAAGTATGAGTGTGTTAAGTTTTTTCATGGGTTTATTAGGTTGTCGGTCTGACAAGTCTATGAGTCGTTATATATTAGGGAGATTTTTTACAACTTATGGAGTATCCACTTAATAAAATACCCTCATTTGCCGTTAAACTTCCCGAAAGTTTTAGAACTTTCGGGAAGTTCCTCCAAAAATTTAGAAGTTCACTCACAGACTTATTACTTAATTCAAAGCCTTCTTAACTTCATTCAGTTTCAAAAGAGCTTCAATAGGTGACATCGTATTGATGTCGATATTTTTCAATAGTTCCTCAATCTTTTCAAATTTCGGATTCTTTTCTGCTTCAAACAATGCCATTTGAAAATTCTGCTTTGGCATTTCTCTAATCGTTTGGCGATGTTGTTCTTTTGAACGGTTTTTCTCTAATTCAACCAAAATTTCACTGGCACGATACACCACATTTTGCGGAATACCAGCTAATTGAGCCACATGAATACCGAAACTATGTTCAGAGCCGCCTTCTTGTAATTTACGCATGAAAATCACTTTTCCGTTGATTTCTTTTACCGAAACATTGAAGTTTTTGATTCTCGGAAAATCATTTGCCAACTCATTCAACTCGTGATAATGCGTGGCAAAAAGTGTTTTTGGACGATGATTGGAATGATTATGCAAAAACTCAGCAATTGCCCAAGCAATCGAAACACCATCATAGGTACTTGTTCCACGACCAATTTCATCCATTAAGACCAAACTTTTATCCGAAAGGTTGTTTAAGATACTGGCGGTTTCAGTCATTTCTACCATAAAAGTAGATTCCCCTTTTGAAAGGTTATCGCTTGCTCCCACACGGGTAAAAACTTTATCTACAATCCCAATTTGTGCTTCCGATGCAGGAACAAAACAGCCAATTTGAGCCATCAAAACTATCAAAGCCGTTTGGCGTAAAAGGGCAGATTTACCCGCCATGTTTGGCCCCGTGATGATGATTATTTGCTGGGTGGCATCATCTAAATACAAATCATTCGGCACGTATTTTTCACCCAAAGGTAATTGTTGCTCAATAACGGGATGCCTTCCATTTTTCACATTAAGCACCTTATCATCAGACACTTGTGGCTTTGAATAATTATTTTTCTCAGCAATTTTGGCAAAATTTGTCAGTACATCAAGCACCGCAATAATCTTGGCATTTTGCTGAATTTGATGTACGTAGTCATTCGCTACATTCACCAATTCATTGAAAATCCGTTGCTCAATAACGTTAATTTTATCCTCCGCACCCAAAATAGTTTCTTCGTATTCTTTCAGTTCGGGCGTAATGTAACGTTCTGCATTGACAAGCGTTTGTTTCCGAATCCAATCAGTAGGCACTTTGTCTTTGTGGGAATTGGTAACTTCCAAATAATAGCCAAAAACTCGATTAAAAGAAATTTTCAAAGACGTAATACCCGTTCTTTCTATTTCACGATTTTGAATTTGCATCAAAAAGTCCTTTCCTGTGTAGGCTATGCCCAAAAGACGGTCTAAATCTTCATCAACTCCCTGACGAATCATACCACCTTGATTACTCAAAAGTGGCAAATCATCTCGTAATTCTCGCTGAATTTTATCCAATAAAAACTGACAAGGATTCAATTGGTCAGCATATTTTCTTAGAATTTCAGATTTAGAATTTTGAGATTTTGGCGTTTCTACCTCCACTTCATTTACAGTCAATTGCTCATTTTCTGCTACCGATTTCCCATATTCTGGATTCAAAACTTCATTCAAAAAATCATCACTACTAATTTCGGGAGATTCTTCATTACTCACCGCTAACTGCTTATCAACTTCCGAACGTAAACCACCTACCGTTTCCAAAGGCTTGCCATTCACCAATTGCCAACGAATAGGCTCAATATGCAAAAGTGCTTTTTTCAATGCCAATAATTCTCTTGGATTGATTCTGCGAACGGCAACTTTTGAGATAAGACGCTCTAAATCACCAATTTGTTTAAGGCTCGACTCTAACGATTCACGCAATTCATCATTTTCTTTGAAGTACGAAACCGTATTCAAACGCTCTTGAATCAGTGACTTTTCTTTCAAAGGCAACACCAACCATTTACGTAAAAGTCTTGCACCCATCGGAGTCATGGTTTGGTCAAGAATCTGAATTAACGGAATTCCTCCCTCCTGCTGTGCCGAAACTAATTCTAAATTTCGAATCGTGAATTTATCTAACCAAACGTATTTCTCCTCCTCCAAACGATTTATACGGGAAATATGCCCAACTTCACGGTGTTCTGTTTCTGCCAAATAGTGCATGATAACACCCGCAGCAATAATTCCTTCCGTTAGCGATTCAACGCCAAAGCCCTTTAACGAATTGGTTTTGAAGTGATTAGTCAGTAACGGATACGCAAAATCATGCTTAAAAGCCCAGTCATCAATGCCAAAAGTATTGAATTTGTCGCCAAAAATATTGGTAAAATCTTGGCGATTTTTCTTGCAATAAAGCACTTCTGAAGGTGAAAAACTTTGCAATAATTTCTCGATATAAGACACATTTCCTTGCGAGCAAAGAAATTCTCCCGTAGAAATATCCAAAAAAGCAATGCCCACAATTTCTTTTGAAAACGAAGAAAAACTGACCGAAGCCAAGTAATTATTTCGTTTCATATCCAAAACATTATCGTTATACGAAACTCCTGGCGTTACCAATTCGGTAACGCCTCTTTTCACGATTCCTTTTGCCGTTGCGGGGTCTTCAAGTTGGTCGCAAATAGCCACACGCTCGCCTGCACGTACCAAACGAGGCAAATAATTATCTAAAGAATGATGTGGAAAACCTGCCAAATGGTCATCGGCAGTACCGTTATTTCTTCGGGTAAGCGTAATATTTAAAATTTTAGAGGCACGTACCGCATCTTCCCCGAAAGTTTCATAAAAATCACCCACTCTAAACAACAACAATGCCCCAGGATATTTGGCTTTTATTTGGTTGTATTGCTTTGCCAGAGGCGTTTCATGTACTTTTTTAGCTTTGGTTTTATCGGTAGGATTATTAGATGGTCTTGCCATTAGTCTTCTTTAATAATTTCAATTTCTTTTACATCTCCTTGTTGTTTTGCCATTTGGGTCAATTCCAAAAAGTCCGCAACGCTCAATTGTTCTGCACGCTTGCTCATGAACGGATTATCGGGTAATTGCAAGGCTTTCAAGGCATTTCGCAATGTTTTTCGGCGTTGATTAAAGCCCATTTTCACGACTGATTTAAACAAACTTTCCGAAACGCCCAAATCGGTAACATTATTTCGTTTCAAACGAATTACACCAGAATTGACTTTTGGTGGTGGTGAAAATACTTCTGGTCCAAGTGAAAAACAATATTCAATATCGTAAAACGCTTGTAATAAAACGCTCAAAATTCCGTAGTCTTTATTACCTGGCTTTGAGGCAATTCTAACGGCTACTTCTTTCTGAAACATTCCTGCTACTTCTGGCACTAAGTCTTTGTAATCTAAGACTTTAAATAAAATTTGAGACGAAATATTGTAAGGGAAATTACCCACAATTCCGAATTTCTCGCCATTGAAAAAATTCGCTAAATTCAAATGCAAAAAGTCAGCAGAATGTACTCTTCCTTTCAATTGTGGATAATGAATATTTAAGTAATCAACTGATTCACGGTCGAGTTCAACCACATCAGTCTGATATTCAGTATGTTCTAATAAATATTGAGTCAAAACGCCCATTCCTGGCCCAATCTCCAACACACGGTTATAGTCGCCATGTCTCGACATTAAATCTGCTATTTTCTTAGCCGCCTCCAAGTCCCGAAGGAAATGCTGCCCTAAACTTTTCTTTGCCCTTACGTCCATTTATTTCAGTTAACAATTATCAGTAAACAGTTTCAGTATATTATGCCGATTCTGTACCTTTATTTATAACTTAAAATTACAGTGAATTTTGTACTTTTAGGCTATCTTTTGCAATAAGTTTAGTTTAGTATTTTGCAAATTCTCTTATCTAAATCAATTACAGTTTCAAAAACTGTTAATTGTTAACTATTAACTGTTAACTGAAATATGCGTTGGAGTCATAAAACAAAAGAAGAATTAATTTTAGAAATACGTCACCTAAAAAAGGAATTACGGGTATTGGAAGTCAATGAAAGGTCAGGTGAAATGCCCCTTTCGATGGCATCTGAGTTAGAAAAAACAGTCGAAAATCTCAATTTAGTAGGTATTGTATTGGAAGACAATGGAACAATCGTCTTTTGTAATACTTTCGCTACCAAGATGTTAGGCTACGAATTTGGAGAATTAGTAGGTCAAAACTTCTTTGATACCATTGTTCCTGCTGAAGAAAGAGAACAACGAATTATTTCTTTTAAAGAGGCGATGGAAAAAGGTGGATTATTTGAGCAAAAGGAACGCACAATGCTCTCAAAATCTAACCAGTTAAAATACGTTGAACTCAATTCTACTATTTTCAATGATGCCACCGAAGAAGTCCGTTATCTAACGGTCATCGGTGAAGACATTACTGACCGCCGAAAGGTAGCTGAGGCATTATCTCGTTCAAATGCACAGTTACAAGATTTAATCAATAACACTTCCGATTTAATTCAAATCATCAGTATTTCTGGACGCTTTTTATATGTCAACAAAGCGTGGTTGGAAAATACAGGTTACGAATCTGACGAATTATCAAGTTTACGATTAAAAGATATTCTCCACCCTGACTTTGCGAGTGAAGCACTTGAAAAGTTTGAGAATATTAAAAATGGTGAAAAAATAGCCGATGTAGAAGTTGTTTTCCGAAGAAAAGACGGACGACGACTCTATCTTTCTGGTTCGGTAAACTGCCGTTTTGAGAAAGATATTCCTACCGCTTTTCGGTGTATTTTTCATAACTCTACGGCAAAAGTACGAGCAGAACGTTCTTCAAATTTATACGCCAGCATTGCACAAGCCACCATTCGCTCAACCAATTTAGATGATTTATACTTCAATATTCATGAAGAATTAGGCAAAGTAATTGACGTAAAAAACTTCTTTATTGCCCAATACGACTCCGCAAAATCTTATTTATACTTTCCTTATTATGTAGATGAATATTTTGACAATCGTGTTCATTTTACAAAAAGAAAATTAGGAAATGGATTAACAGAATATGCCATTGCTGCTAATAAACCATTGATTCTCAGAGACGAAGAAATATATCAATTAGCCGAAGAAAAGAAAATTTACCTCTATGGCGTTGTGCCAAAAGTGATGATTTGTGTGCCTTTGAGAATTGGCAATAAAGTGACGGGAATTATTGGTTTAAAATCTTACGAACGCCAAAATAAATACGAACAACGAGATTTATTGTTATTGGATTTTATTTCGGGACAAGTTGCCCTTGCCATTGCACGCAAACAGGCAGAAGATATGCTTGCCCGTGAAACCGCTCGTCTGACGGCAATCATCGAAGGAAGTTCGCACTTAATGTGGTCAGTAAACCGTAGAATGTTATTGACTTCCTTTAACCAAGAATACGCACAACTCATTGAAAGTCAATTAGGTGTAAAACCACAATTGACGCTAAGTACCGAAAAAATGGGATTCAGAATGGTTTCCCAAACCGACCGTAAAGTATTGGAAGAAAGATACAAAGCGGCTTTTAAAGGAGAACAACAACATTTTGAAGTTCAGTTGGATTCACCTGATGGAGAAGAAAAGTGGGTAGAAGTTTACCTAAATCCGATTGTCAATAATGGCAATATTGAAGAAGTTTCGGGTATTGGGCGAGATATTACCGATTTGAAAAAATATCAACAGGATATTGTAAAAGCCAAAGACGAAGCAGAACGTTCTTTGAAGGTAAAGGAAAGATTTTTGGCAAACATGAGTCACGAAATTCGTACGCCGATGAACGGGGTAATTGGGATGATTGACTTAATGATTGACACGCCCTTGAATGATGAGCAAAAAGATTATGTGCAAACCATCAAAAAATCTTCGGAAACGTTACTTCATATTCTGAATGATATTTTGGATTTAGCCAAAATTGAAGCAGGAAAAATGGCTCTGCATGAAGCTCCGTTGGTTTTCAAAGACGTTTTCGACCGTCTTCAAGCATTATTTTCGCAATTAGCAATCGTTAAAAACAACAAAATTATCTGTGAATTTGGGGATAATTTACCCGAATTTGTCATTGCAGATGAAACTCGTTTACTTCAAATTTTGTCCAATTTCACTTCAAATGCCTTGAAGTTCACAGAAAATGGAACGATAACTATCAAAGCCAATTTGGTAGAAAAAAGAGGGAAATTTAACCGAATAAAAGTTGAAGTTACCGATTCTGGCATTGGCATTACAGAAGAAAATCTCAAAATTCTTTTCAATGCCTTTCAACAAGTGGATAATTCTACCAAAAAATCTTTTGGCGGAACAGGCTTAGGCTTAGCTATTTCAAAAGAATTATGCCGCATGATGAAAGGCGATGTTGGGGTACATTCTGAATGGGGCAAAGGCTCAACTTTCTGGTTTACCATCGAAATCAAACAGACCGATATTAGTCCAATGATGGCTAAAAAAGATGAACCTGTCTTCCAAGTTGTCAATCATTTTAGTGAATATCATCCGTATTTATTGGTAGTTGATGATAACGCAACCAACCGTAAAGTTGCCAGTGAAATTTTACGAAAATCGGGTTGTGAAGTTCTGACGGCAGATTCTGGTAAAAAAGCCATTGAATTAGTGCAAACTTCTCTAACGGAAAGACCATTTGATATTATTTTCATGGATATTCAAATGCCCGAAATGGATGGCGTAGAAACAACTCAACATCTCAGAAATTTGAAAGTTGCATTACCGCCAATCATCGCCATGACTGCCTATGCCATGAAGGAAGACCGTGACCGTTTCTTGGCTAACGGCATGAATGACTACGTTCCAAAACCAATCAGAGCAGAAATTTTGGTTAGAAAAGTAGCAGAATGGGTCAGTAAACAATTAGCTGATTTTAAAGAACAAAAACAATCAACCACAATTGAGATAGTTCAGGAGGAAGCAACACTAAAAATTCAAGAAAATATAGCGACTCAAAACTCTATAAACATTTCAAATCTCACGATTCTTGACTATGATGTAGAATTGGATAAATTTGCGATTCTTGATAATGACATCGTTAAACAATTAGCTGATAGTGTTGGTGGAGATATGGAGTTTGTAGCGTCCATTTTTGAAGGTTTTGAGGAAGAAGCCATCGAACAAGTTAACCTTGCCATCGAAGGTCATAAAGCCAATAATTGTAAACAAGTACAAGGAGAATTACATACATTAAAAGGGAATTCAGGTACTTTAGGAGCGATGCGTTTGCATGAAATAACCAGAATTATAGAAGAGAAAGCAAAGCATTGTGATTTTCAACTCTTCGAGAAAGAAATCATTATTTTGCAAGATGAGTTTGAAAAATTCAAGAATGAAATTTTGAAAATGAAGGAATCTTAGCAATCAACAAGATAAATTTATTGATTAAAGAACCTTTGCGTTGTGGAGCAGTGCGCCGCCCCGCCCCACAACATACGAAATTTAACTTTGGCGGATTATTCAAATAAATAGGGGCATAACCTGGCGGTGTTATACCCCATATTGCTACGACTTATTGGCGGTTAGTCGCAACCTCATGTCAATGGTTTGGGAATATTTAATATTGTTGAACTAAACCCCAATGTGTAACAGAATAATACAACACAACCAATTGACAGAACCTTTCGATGGTATATAAAATACATCATTAAATACAAAAGCAAGGAGCGTATAAGACTTATTTATACGTAATTGTATGTAAAAATTATCAATAAATCTTAATTCTACAAGTAAAACTTGCTTATTTTTAGAAAGCCTATCATTCCTTCCATTTGCTCTCGTGATTTTCGCTAAAATTTCTCAAGAAAAGAGCCCTTAGCTATCTAAAAATCAAATAGTTAAAAAAATAAACGCTAATTTGTCAATAATCCATGACATATTATAAAAAAAGTTATACTAAATTTCGTTCTGTCAAACATCAATTTATCAACAAACATTCAAAATAGATAAAATTAAAAAAATGAAAGTAATTACCCGCATTCAATTAATGCTTATGATGTTCTTAATGTTTAGTACATGGGGAGCTTGGTACGGACAAATGGGGAAGTATCTTTTTTCAACATTAAAAGCTTCTGGCGACCAAATTGGTAGTGCTTATGCTACCTTTTCGATTGCTTCAATTGTTGCTCCTTTCTTTGTTGGCATGATTGCTGACCGTTATTTTTCTGCTCAAAAAGTAATGGGTATTCTCAATTTAATTGGTGCAGTTGTTCTATATTTTTTAATTCAAAACCAAAATCCAGATACTTTCTTTTGGTACATTTTGGCATACACCATGACCTTCGCTCCTAACTTGGCTTTGTCGAGTTCTATTGCAATGAACCAAATGCAAGACCCTGGAAAAGAGTTTCCATCTATTCGAGTTTTAGGAACTATTGCATGGATTGTAGTGACGAATGTAATTGGGCTTTATGGCTACGGAGATAAGGTGACTATTTTTCAAATTGCCATGTTTACTTCTATCATCTGGGGAATATTTTCATTTACCTTACCAGATACACCTCCAAAAGCAACTGGACAGGCTTCGATTTCACAAATCTTAGGTACAGATGCCTTTGTACTTTTCAAAGACCGTTCATTTCTAATTTTCTTTATTTCTTCTGTTTTAGTCTGTATTCCTTTGGCATTTTATTATGCTCACGCCAACTTATCGCTTACGGAATCTCACATGACAAATGTGGAAAATAAAATGTCGCTCGGACAAGCATCTGAAGTGCTTTTCATGCTCTTAATCCCTTTTGCTTTACAAAAATTTGGCATCAAAAAAATGCTTATTGTAGGTTTAGTAGCGTGGATTGTTCGCTTTTTATGTTTCGGAAATGGCGATGGCATTTCATCAGAATGGATACTTTATTTGGCCATCGTTTTACATGGCGTTTGTTATGACTTCTTCTTTGTAACTGGACAAATCTATACTGATAACAAAGCAGGAGATAAAATCAAAAGTTCGGCACAAGGACTTATTACGTTAGCTACTTACGGCGTTGGGATGGGTATTGGTTCAAAAATCTCTGGGCTTGTTTTAGAAAAATATACTCTTCAAGATGCTTCTGGAGTGGTTACGGGACACAATTGGAATGGCGTTTGGATGGTTCCCGCAGGAATTGCAGCAGTCGTTTTAATATTATTTATTATCTTCTTCAACGATAAAAAAGAAACCGTTTAAGGTTGTTTGTCAACATAAGTTTTACTATTTTCATTATTCATCAACTCAATAAATTATGGCAAAAGTTTGTATTCTTGGAGGTGGCTTCATTGGGCGTTTTTATGCCGATGCACTTCATGGACAACGTAGTCGTGACCGTGTAGAAGTGGTTTACGCACGTAAAGAAGAAACCGCAATACGCTTCGCAAATGATTATTCTATTCCGCATTTCACTACTTCGATGGAAGATGCCGTTGCTCATCCAGAAACTGAAGTGGTAGTAATTGCCCTTCCAAATCACATCCACGAAGAAGCAGTAATGCTTTGCGTGAAACACAAAAAACCTGTTTTATGTACTAAGCCACTTGGTAGAAATGCAGAAGAAGCTCTCCGTATGACAAAGGCTTGTGAAGAAGCAGGTGTTTTTGGAGGATATTTAGAAGACCTTTGTTATACACCAAAATTCTTAAAGTCGCTTCAAAGTGTAAAGGACGGAGCAATTGGTAGAATTTTATGGGCTAAATCTCGTGAAACTCACCCAGGTCCACATTCAGATTGGTTCTGGAATATTGAAATGGCAGGCGGTGGAGCAATCCTCGATTTGGGTTGCCACTGTATCGAAATCTCAAGAAATTTTATCGGAAAAGATATTAAACCTGTTGAAGTAATGTGTTGGGCTGACACTCAGGTAAAACCAATTGATGCCGAAGACCATGCTATCGGTTTGGTCAAATATGAAAATGGTGCTATTGGGCAATTTGAAGTTTCTTGGACTTTCAGAGGTGGCATGGATTTACGTGATGAAGTAATGGGAACGGAAGGTACAATCTGGACAAACTCTTTTTTAAGGACTGGTTTTGAAATGTTTACAACTGGAAAAGGGGAAGGTGGATATGTGTCAGAAAAAGCAGAATCAGCAACAGGTTGGCTTTTTCCTGTGGGAGACGAAACTCATGAATTAGGCTATACACACATGTTTACGGATATGTTTAACGCCATCGAAGAAGGTAGAAAACCTCAAGAAAGTTTTTATGATGGTTATGTAGTAAATGCCATTATTGATGCAGCATATCAATCGGCTAAATCAAAATTATGGGAACCTGTCCTGCTACCAGATTGGCGTGGGCAAGAAGGTTTACAAAAACCATCCGTTTATCAAGAATACGATGCAGAACATTGGTTTATCAAAGAAGAATTACTACCAAATGGTGATATTAAAATAATTTTGAAGAAAAAGGAATCAGGAGAAATAATTGAAATCGAAAAATTGAACCTTAAATAATTATCCCCATTCAACTAACACAACAACTAAAAGCCAGTAAAATATTTATATGTAGAGTCTTTGAAAAGTAGGATATTATTCTATTTCAAAATGTGAAGGAAGAAATCAAGCAGTATCCATTGTCATTTATTTAGTGAAGAGAATTTATGAACTATTATTTGGACAAACTTTTGAGAAGTTTATCGGCTTAACTAAACGACCTTGAAGAAATATCCATAATTATACTCAATTCTCAAACAATAAATTCAAAATGAATGAGTATTTTTTGTTATCAATCAATAATTAACTGAATACCAAGTATGCTTTTATCATGTTTTTTAGAAATTCAGACACTTTTTTCTGATTTTTAAGGCAACCTGTAATCAGAAATAATTATATTTGCATCCAACAAAATTATTCAAAACAAGATATTTGTTAGATTAATTTGATTAGTGGAAAAATCCTAAAATTCTCCTATCCGAAGCTACACAAAGCCAAAAAGTTTTGAACATTATTAAAAAATAACTCAAAATTTATCATCATTTATAAATTTCAAACCACTTAATCACATAAATATTCTTACGGCACAACAAATTATGAGCAGAATTGAAGATAGAATTAGAGTATTAGTCGCTGAAAAAGGAATTACATTATTACAATTAGCAACATCGTCGAATATTACAGAAGCTACTTTGCACGCAATTTTAAATAGAAATGATGCAAAATACTCTCAATTGCAGAGAATTGCAGAAACTTTAGCGGTAAATGTGGCATATTTAGCAGGAGAAACTCCTCTTAAAAATATGTCCGCCATACAAGAAGCACAAACAGGTTATGTAATCATAAAAGCAGATGAAGTGATTGAAATGCAAAAGAAAATAATCGACCTTCAAGGACAATTATTACAAAGACTATAAAAAAAGCCCAAATTTGAAATTCAAATTTGGGCTTTTTTTATCTATTAAATCTATCTTTCAACTTTAACAATGGCGTTTCGATGTATCGAAATGACATTTCACATACCACAATTGTTAATAAAATAGCAGTAGGATATAGTATTAAATTGAAGGTTAGATGATTGATATTCTTACCCCAAAAATAATGTATTGAATTGATACAAAGCACAATAATAGCTGGGTGATAAATATAAATTCCGTAAGAAATTTTACCGAGATAATGAATAATTTTCTGTTCGAGATAAATAATTGAATTAGGATTTTGCGAAACATTCAGAATGAAAAAACAGAAGAAAAATCCGTAAAATTCCATATTGAATCCTGGAACATGAAAACCTGTGCATAACATCAACATTAAAATTGCATACACGATAATTTGAACATCTTTTCTGAATAAAATGGCTAATATTTTCTCCTTCTTTGTAAAAATCAAATACGCTCCTATTCCACCAATCATCATTGTCAAAATCCTGAATTGACTAAAAAACAAAGCTAAACCTTCTTGTATTTTAAACTTTGTTTCTTCTGATAAATCACTGATTTTGAAGACATAAAGCAATATTATTCCCAAAATTGCCAAAAATCCTCCTAATAATTTCAAGAAAGTTTTCAAGGGGTTTTTACTTTTTACAATCCAAGGCCAAATCGCATAAAATTGCTCCTCTATGCCTACTGACCACGTTTGAGCACATAAGTAAGGCGAACGAAAAAATACGAATCCTATATTGGGTAAAAACAATAAGAAAAAGGGTAAACGTTTGAAAAAATCAGCATCAAAATAATATTGGTCACGGAGCGGTTCATTGAAAATAGGAATGACAGGAAAAACGAAAAACCCTAATAAAACAATGATGAAATAAAGTGGCCAGATACGAAGAATTCGACGAATGTAAAAGTCTTTAGTTGAAATATCGCCCCGACGCTTTTTCTCACTTAATAACAAATACGTTATCAAAAAACCACTTAGCACGAAGAATAAACCAACGCCCAATTTTCCCATATTTTTGATAAAGAAATTGCCGTAATTATTCTCTAAACCCATCAAATATTTAATTTGCTCGGTGTGATGTATCAAAACAGAAAAAGCAGCGATAAAACGAACTCCGTTGAGATTGGGAAAATAAACTGGTTGATGAGGGTTTTGCATTATTTTTTATGTAGTGTCCTTTTATGGATTACAAAATTACGCTTCGTAACTTTGATTTCAAATTTTAATCCAACACAATGGAAAAACAGAAAAATAATCCCTTGCATGGTTTGACCTTAGAAACCATCGTTACGCACTTGGTAAACTATTATGGTTGGGAGGATTTAGGGAGTAGAATTAATATAAAATGCTTTAATGTTGACCCAAGTATTAAGTCGAGTTTGACTTTTTTACGTAAAAACCCTTGGGCAAGAGAAAAGGTAGAAGGTTTATATTTGAAAAGTTTAAGAGATATTGCTAAAGAGAATAAATAGTTATTGGTTATTGGTTATTGGTTATTGGTTATTGGTTATTGGTTATTGGTTATTGGTTATTGGTTATTGGTTATTGGTTATTGGTTATTGGTTATTGGTTATTGGTTATAAAAAAGTGCTTTTTGTAATTATAGATTCCCTAAATATCGCTTTTTTTCAAAAATATTACAAAAAATCAAGTAACCAATCCACCAATAACCAATCCACCAGTAACCAGTAACTAATTACAGCATTTTCAATCCAAGCGTCAATTGCCACAAATTACCTTTTTGAGAAAAATTGATATTTGATGAGTTCAGTCCTGCAATTTCTGACAAACTACCTTCATAACGTAAATCAACAGAAAGAGCACCAATATCTAAACCTCCACCTGCTTGATAACCATAAGCTGCATTTTTAAAAGATTCACCAAGATTACTCGAATATTTTTTCAAAGCCTCGTCCAATCCGTCACTTGATACAATAAATGATGCCATTGGGCCAGCATTCAAACGTAAAGGACCAAGTTTAAAGCCAATCAATAACGGTACATCAATACTTGAATAATCAATGGCTACCGTCTGAGAAGTTGAACCTGAAGTTGGCAAAATATTGATTTTACCCCCTTTTGCTGAAAAAATCAATTCTGGCTGTACGAAAAACTTATTCCCGATACGGGCATAAATACCTCCAACATATCCCGTTTTAGTATCCAAACTTTGTTGCAAATTATCTCCAAAAGACTGCGTTTTGAAGTCGGTTTTTAATTGAGAAAAATTTACACCTCCACGAATTCCCAATGAAAATTGAGAAAAAGATACATTCACTTTCGCAAATGCCAAGACAAAAAGAAAGGCTAACAGTTTTTTGTTCATATTGCTTATTTTTTATTTGTTGGCAAGATAACGTCATTCTATGGCTCTAATGTATCCGATTACTCAATAATTTGATATAATTTAGTATTCGGAGGGCATTTTGTAGGTATGAGGTAGTAGGTGAGGTGGTAGGTATGAGGTAGTAGTTATTCGTACAAGTTACCTACTACTTCATAACTAATACCTCATAACTAATAACTTATACCTCATAACTAATAACTTATACCTAAAAAATGGCTAAAGTAAAAACATCATTTTTTTGTCAAAATTGTGGACATCAAGTTCCCAAATGGTTGGGCAAATGTCCCTCTTGTGGCGAATGGAATACTTTTGTAGAAGAAGTTGTACAAAAAGATGAACCCACCAAAGGCTCTTGGAAAGTGACAACTTCGCTAAAAGTTGCTTCAAAACCACGTGCTATACAAGAAATAAATTTTGAAGAACAACCCCGAATTTTAACCAAAGATGCCGAACTAAATCGGGTGTTAGGCGGAGGAATCGTTTTGGGTTCTTTGATACTTATAGGCGGAGAACCTGGTATTGGGAAATCAACCTTAATGCTTCAAATTGCGTTGATGCTTGATAATTATCGGGTTTTGTATGTTTCGGGAGAAGAATCTGAGCAACAAATCAAGATGCGAGCAGAACGCTTGGAAAATAAAAGTGCCAATTGCTTTATTCTGACAGAAACGCAAACGCAAAACATTTTCAAGCAAATTGAAACATTTGAACCTGATATTTTGATAATTGACTCTATTCAAACACTACAATCTTCTTTCGTAGAATCGGGAGCGGGCAGTGTGTCGCAGGTTAAAGAATGTTCTGCTGAATTGATGAAATTTGCCAAAGAATCAGGTACGCCCGTTTTCATGATTGGACACATTACCAAAGACGGTTCATTGGCGGGTCCAAAAGTTTTGGAACACATGGTAGATACCGTTTTACAATTTGAAGGCGACCGTCATTTGGCGTACAGAATTTTGAGAACTACCAAAAATCGTTTCGGAAGCACCTCAGAATTAGGTATTTACGAAATGTTAAATTCAGGTTTGAGAGAAGTATCTAATCCTTCCGAAATCTTAATTTCACAACGAGACGAAGACTTTTCGGGTATTACCATCGGGGCAATGTTAGAAGGAAATCGTCCGCTTTTGATAGAAACACAGTCTTTAGTTTCGATTGCTACTTACGGAACACCACAACGAAGCTCAACAGGATTCGATGCCAAACGCTTGAATATGTTATTGGCAGTTTTAGAAAAACGAGGTGGTTTTCGTTTGGGAAATCAAGACGTATTTTTGAACATTGCAGGAGGTTTAAAAGTAGAAGACCCCGCTGTTGATTTGGCAGTTTGTGCCTCTATTGTTTCCTCTTACGAAGATTTGAGTATTCCGTCCACAATATGTTTTGCAGCAGAAGTTGGTTTGGGTGGAGAAATCAGAGCGGTAAATAGAATTGAACAACGTATTTCGGAAGCCGAAAAATTAGGGTTTAAAGAAATATGGATTTCGAAATTCAATGCAAAAGGTTTAGATACAAGCAATTACAAAATAAAAGTCAGAATGGCAGGAATGTTAGAAGATGTATTTATGCAGATTTTAAGGAAGTAGCAATTTATTATCACAATCAAAACCACTACCAAAATGTACATTTTCTATCTAATCATCGTCGTATTGGCATTTGTGATTAATATTTATTTATCAACCAGAACTCCCAAAGCAGACGGCGGAGAATCGGGCGTTGCTCCTGTGGTGCAAATGGTAATTGCCATTCCTATTTTTTTAGGTAGTTCGTTGATTTTCTTTCTTCTACACAATACGGAAATTGCCAAAGATTTCCCTGTAATTTTTATCTCGTTGCCTTTAATTTTAGAAATAGTTTATTTCACCTTTAGGAAAGATATTTTTAAAATTTTCAGTTCAGATTTTGGTGGAACTCTGATTCGTTCTTATGTTTCTTCCATTGGCTTGGCAACCATTATTGGGTATGTTTTGTATGTGATTTTTTAATAGACTTCCTGCAAAAGTATTTTATGATTGGAAAATGGTATATTTTCAAGCGAAAATAGCGAAAATTTTGAAAGCATAGCAGAGCTACGGTTGAAAAATTCTCGCTATTTGTAGCCGAAAAGATGGTGTTTTACGACTTAAAACACTTTCGCAGGAAGTCTAATGCTTAAAATCTACCGAGTTTACAAGCAATTTTCATCGAATGTTTGGGGTCGCTACTACGCCAAAAACTACTACCGTCAACTTTATGATACACAAATTTTAGGTTTAAATTCATGTCATCATTTTGCCACGAACTTTGGGTACTTTCAAACAAAGTAAAGTTTGGCAGTACCCTTTTCTTTTCATCGACAGGACTAAAATGAACAGCTAATTGATGAATATTATCGTCCTCTATATGTCCTGACACTGTGTATGCTTCCAAACCCAATTTACTTTTTACGTATGCAGTTCCATCAAAAATATTCTTTGCGTTTCTGGAACTTGCCCTTCTATGTTTTTTAAAAGTGAAGGCTTTTGCCCAACGTTCATCATCTGTTGTAGGCTCTACAATGGTTAGGGATAAATGTTTTTTAACACCGTTTGGGTCAATAAAATCACCTTCCCATTTACCGATGAGCAGTTTTTGATTGGTATCACGGCTATATGCCCAAGGACTTTGATAAAGGTCGTACCAATAACCACCATAAAATTTTAAGGCTACTATTAATAGCCAAAACGACAATATTCCGACGATTAAGAAGATAGTTTTGCGTGAATTTTTCATGTGAGGAAGATTATATTTCTGAATTTACAAAAAACTTCTTTAATCTTTTACCAAAGGACACTTTGGAGTATAACTTTTACATTAAATCTTTCTTTATTTTACTGAGTCTTTGAGTAGCTGTTTGTATTTTTGTTAAACTGTCAGAATTGGGAACAAATAAGGGAATTTGAGAGAATGATTGTCTACATAAAAGATTACATCCAAAAATTTATACTTTCACAAAAAATATCTGCTATGAAAACTTTAAAACTCCTCTTATTACTCTTATTTATTGCTCAAAATTTTGAAATAAAAGCTCAAAATGCTGATACAAGTCAAACAAATATTCGTCTTTTAAAAAGGGCAGGGCTTAGATTTATCGTTAAAATTGAAACAAATGAAGGAATCAGAAAGGGACTTTTGTATGCTGCTGATTCAAATGGAATTGTCATTTTAGATTCTCTCTATAAAAAACAATTTTATAATATTTCAACAATAAAATCACTTGTTATTAAGCGTAAGAACTCAATCGAGCATGGTTTTGCTTCGACATTTTTATTTATTGAAGGAATAGGCGTTAGTGCAGGCACGCTCTTATTTATCGGGGGAGTTTTTGCTGGAGAAGCCGCATACACTTTGCCTTACGCCATCTATATTGCCGCTTATATTGCTCCATTTGCTGTTGGTACAGCGGTGGTTATTGCTCTGGCAAGTGCCATCATTCCTGCTATAAAAATTGCTAAACTTACACCCGAAAAATACTTTAGAAAGCTCCGATTTATTAAACGTTCTACCCAAGAATATCTATTAAAAAAACATCCAAAGTCAAATAGATTAGTGGTGACTTATTGAATTTCACCGTATCGTCCTTACTATCAAATATGGAACTAAACTCACAACAACCCTTCGAGCTTACACCTTTTGAACTAACAAAAGATTATCTCGAAAAGATACAAACCGCTATTAGTCAGCAAGATAACGACCTTATCAAAACTGAGATGGAAGAACTGTATCCTGCGGATATTACCAATATCTTGTACGAGTTGAATGGGGAGGAGTCGCATTATTTAGTGCGACTATTGGACAAAAAGTTAGGGGCTGAAATTATCACCAATCTTGACTCTGACGACCGTAAAAAATTCCTTAAAAATTTTACGCCACAAGAAATTGCCGAATATGTAGATTTAGTAGATTCTGATGATGCCGTTGATATTTTGAACGAGCAACCAAAAGATATTTCTGAAGATATTGTAGGGCTTTTGAAGGATAAAGAACAAGCTCGGTTTGTCAATGATTTGATGCACTATGACGAAGATTCGGCAGGTGGTTTGATGCAAAAAGAATTGGTAAAAATCAACATCAAACAATCTGTCACTGAATGTGTTGAAGAGATAAGAAGACAAGCTGAAGACGTAGAAAATGTAACTGCAGTTTATGTGGTTGATGATGATATTATTTTGCAAGGAAGAGTATCATTGAAAAAAATCATTTTGGCAAAAAGAGGGTCAAAAATTGCAGATATTTATTCAGATGATATTGTTTCGGTAAAGACAACTGCAACTGGTGAAGAAGTAGCCGATGTGATGCAAAAATATGACCTTGATGCCGTGCCAGTCGTGAATATTCAAGGACGATTATTAGGCAGAATTACGATTGATGACGTGGTCGATTTCATCACAGAACAAGCTCAGGAAGACGTACAAGCAATGACTGGTATTTCGGAAGATGTGGAGGAAGATGATAGTGTTTGGAAATTGGTTCGTTCACGTTTACCTTGGTTAATTGGCGGTATGTGTGGGAGTTTTTTAGCAGCCAAATTAATTGATAATTTTGATGACAAACTTTCTACAATTCCTGCCATTGCAGCGTTTATTCCGCTTATTGGTTCAACAGGTGGCAATGTCGGAATTCAGTCATCATCAATAATTGTGCAAAGTTTGGCAGATAAATCGGGTATTGATATGCCTTTGGGTGAACGTCTTTTTAAGGTTTTAAAAGTAGCATTATTTAATGCCATTATTGCAGGACTTTTTGCTTTTGGTGGCTCTTTATTGGTGGATAGTGCTAACGTACTTTTGTCTTTAACTGTCTCATTATCACTATTTTCAGTTGTAATGTTAGCGTCCTTAATGGGAACTATTACGCCCTTAGTCTTGAACAAATTTGATATAAATCCTGCCATTGCTTCAGGTCCTTTTATCACCACCACCAACGACCTTTTAGGTTACGGAGTTTATTTGTTAATTGTTTATTTATTGATGTAAATGTACCACGATTCTCCAGAATCGTGACTTCGCTATTGGAATAAAAAACATTTTATACGATTCTGGAGAATCATACTACATTAGAAATGATTGCCGTAATTCAAAGAGTTTCAGAAGCATCTGTCAAAATTGATGGAAATATTAAAGCTACTATTCAATCAGGATTTTTAGTCCTTTTGGGCGTTACCCATACCGATACGCAAGAAGATATAGATTGGATTTCTAAGAAAATTGTAGGTATGCGGGTATTTTCCGATGAAGAAGGAAAAATGAATTTAGACCTTACAGCCATTAATGGAGATATTTTACTGATTAGCCAATTCACGCTTCACGCCAGTACAAAAAAGGGAAATAGACCCAGTTTTATTGAAGCGGCTCGACCAGAAATAGCAATCCCTTTGTATGAAAAAACAATTTTACAACTTGAAAAAGAATTAGGAAAGGCAATACAAACAGGTACATTTGGGGCAGATATGAAAGTTAGTTTGGTAAATGATGGGCCAGTTACCATCATTTTAGATTCTAAAAATAAAATATAAATGACAATAGAAGAAGCACAAAAAACGGTTGACGAATGGATTAAAACTGTTGGAGTTCGTTATTTTAATGAACTTACTAATATGGCAATGCTAACCGAAGAGGTAGGTGAGGTAGCCAGAATCATTGCCCGACGATACGGAGAACAGTCTGAAAAAGAATCCGACAAAGCGAAAGATTTGGGTGATGAAATGGCAGATGTATTATTTGTCTTAATTTGTCTCGCCAACCAAACAGGTATTGATTTAACAACGGCTTTGCAGAAAAATTTGGATAAGAAAACCAAACGTGATGCCACAAGACATTTGGAAAATACCAAACTACAATAACTTCAGTTTGTGATTGAGCGTAAAGTTGCTCAATCACAAACTATTGAATCACAATTTATCTTGGAATTTGTTTTTTCTCAACTTCTTTGGTCATTTTTTTGCCCAACTCTGCATCAATTTCAGGTTTTAGATAAACCGATAATTCATCAACTGTTGGATTTAGCTTTACAATAGCAGGATGCTGAGTATCAAACTCTCTATCACCAGAAATTGAATTATATTCAGTTTCAGAAAGTCCTCCTTGATTATTTGAATAATCATTAAACCGTACCGAAATATTTTTATTGTTCAACTTTCCCCCTTCCCAACTCACTATATTTCCGCCTAAGTCCCAGCCTAAACCAGTAATCGTAAAGTTCTTTCCATTTAATTCTATCACTTCCGACATCTTCATGCCCAATCTCAAGCCCTCTTTAGACTCCCAAACAGAAGTTGGAGCAACGTCACTCGTTTTGCTAAAACCTCCCTTTACCACTGCATCTTGAATTTTCTTATATTCTTCACCATCTTTCCAATAAATTTCTACTTCTTTAGACGTACTCGGAAAAAGTTTTGTAACCTTAAAATCACCATCGCCTGTTTGTACCAATGCTTCTTTTTGTACATTCTCAGCACCATATTTAGTTTCAAGCCCCTTTAAATCAGAACATTGCAAAACATCTTCAAGATACATCACCTCAGTAGCTTGTGCTGATGCACCGATAGAATCTTTTAAAACAACTTGTGTTGAGTCTTGAACAGTCTCAGTATTTTTCTTCTCAGAACAAGAAAGGAACATTCCTGAAAATAGAAAACCGTAAATAATTTTTTTCATGAAATTGATGGTTACAGATTATTATTAAGCATCAAAACTAATCAAAAAGGTTATCAAACACAATTTTAGCATATTAGTATCACCGACATCAAAGTGTTCATAATTAATTACACAACCTAAAGTCTGTGTTACTATTTGCTAATTTTTTAAGATATTTGTAAATCTATTTTCCAATAGATTTTATTATGAAATATTCCTTTTTAATTTTTGCTTTTCTGATTGGTAGCCAATTATTTGGACAAACTAACATTACTCATCAAAATCTTTATTGGACTCGCTATTACAATCAGCTTTCACTAAATTCAAAATTGACGTGGCATAATGAAGTTGATATACGGAGATTTATGGATAATAGCCGTCTCCATCACGTCATTGCCCACTCACATATTCACTATAAAATTACGCCAAATTTTGACATAGCGGCAGGAATTACGTATTCTAGACAAAGTCCACAATTTTCGGATGCTACTTCGACCTTAGTTATACCCGAAATTCGAACTTTTCAAGAAATAACGCAAAGTCAAACATTAGGAAAAAGAGTGACATTATCCCATCGTTTTAGATTGGATGAACGTTTTATTAGAAAAAATAATGGAATTGAACTTTTGGAGGGGTCAGATTTTAATTTTCGCTTTCGTTATCGTCCGCAATTAGTCATAAATCTGAGTAAATTGGAAAGTAAAACACAGACAAATCTAAAGATTGCAGACGAATTAATGGTCAATTTTGGAGGAGAAATTGTGTATAATCATTTCGACCAAAACCGTGTTTACATAGCCTTGGAGAAGGTTTTATCGAAGAATTTCTCGGTAGAAATGGGATATCTACATTGGTATCAACAGCGAGCGTCTGGAAAAGACTTTTTTGATAGAAATATTATGAGACTCACGATTTTACACAAAATGAAGCTTTAGTCTAACTTCAAAACCAAGCCATCATAAGCTAATTTAATGAACGCAGGCAACTCTTGTTCTACCTCTCGATGAAGTCCCATTTGGTGGCTAATATGAGTAAGATAGGCTTGTTCAGGAGCAATTTTTTCTAAAACTTCCACCGCTTCTGCCAAAGTATAATGAGAAAGATGTTTCTCTTTTCTTAATGCTCCCATCACAATTACTTTGCACCCTTCGAGCTTTTTCATCTCAATTTCAGAGATAAAATTCACATCGGTAACATACGCAAAATCATGTACACGAAAACCAAATACTGGCAATTTCATGTGCATCACTTCAATAGGCGTAAAGGTTACTCCTTCTACTTGAAATGGCTCATTAATAATTTCATTAAGCGTAATTTGGGGAGTTCCAGGATATTTAATTTCGGTGAATGCGTAATGAAATTCTTGCTTAATTTGCTCTAAAACGTGTTTTCTTGCGTAAATAGGCATATCACGTTTCTGAAAAAAATTATACGCTCTTACATCATCAAGTCCAGCGGTATGGTCTTTGTGTTCATGCGTAAACAGAATAGCATCCAGATTATTGACCCTTTCACGAAGCATTTGTTGACGAAAGTCTGGACCAGTATCAACGACAAATCTCTTTCCATCTACCTCAATATGAATGGAAACTCGAAGTCTTTTATCTCGAAAATCAAGGGATTGGCAAACCTCGCATCCGCAGGCAATTACGGGAACGCCCTGCGATGTACCAGTGCCTAAGAAGGTGATTTGCATAATAGGGGTTAGGGGTTGGGCTTTAGGCATTAGAGATGAGTAAATTACTATTCCCTAAAACCTAAAACCAAACACCTAAAAATTATTCAGTTAAAGCTTTTACTTGTGCTACAAGAGCATCAAAGTTGAGAGGTTTTGCTAACATATCATCGAAACCAGCTTCTTTGAAATCTTCCATAGAATAGTTACGAGCATTACCAGTAATAGCAATCATTGGTAATTTTGCTTTTTTCTCATCTTTCAAATTACGTACTGTTTTCGCACACTCCATTCCGTCCATTACAGGCATATTGATGTCAAGCAAAAGAATATCAAAATCCTCTTTATCAAGAGCATCTAAAACTTGTTGACCGTTCTTGACAGAATGAATCTCAAAATTTTGGAACTCCAATATTTTTTTAGCAAGGTTTTGGATAACTGAGCTATCTTCGGCAATTAAGACTTTTTTCATATTAAACTTAAAATTGATTATTGTGGTAAAGATAAGAAACCGCAATCAATTATTTGCAAGAGTTTCTGAGTTTAAAGTTTTTGAGTTTAAATTTCTACATTTTTCACTTAAAACAACAATTGAGAAAGCTCATTATTCCAAGATTTTACTCATTCTTACTCACTAATTGCTGTTCATAAAGTATTAAACAAGGAATATCTACCATTTTTACTTCTCCATGTAGCCCAAGAGTTCGCAGGCGGTTTTCAATAGAGTCAGGATAATTTTGAAACCAATCTAAATCAATCACTGTCGCATCATCAAGTCCAGATTCGTTGATTACTGACAAATTATCCACCAGTTGAGGATTGCTTTCAAAATAGTTCATTAAGTCTCTGATAGTCAAACCCTTTTGAGTAATACCAATGCTATCTTTACTGGCAATTGCTCCTATTAAATCAGACTTTTGAAGGGCAAACACTTTTTGATTTCGAATTTCCATTTTTGATTTCAATGGAAAAAGTAATTCCAATTGTTGCACACCAACTTCACGAATGGTTTTACCAATAAAATCAGGAATATTCAAATCCAAACAAAACATATTTTGAGGTTCAAAAGAATATTTGCTTGGGTCATTTACATCCAAAATAACTCTACTCGTTTTTTGGTCGTACAAAATTTGATACATTAACGAAATTGGACAATTCACAAAACGGTATTCAGAAGAGGATTCTTTAATAAATTCAGTAGTACGTCCTTCCTTAAAATTTGAAAACTCTATTTTATAAATTTGACTTTTAGGTTTATGAACAATAATTGGTTCATTATCAGATTGTCTTTTTGTACTCAACGACGTTTCCGATTGTGAATAAGATGCTTCCTGATATTCATGTTTCATCGTAAATTCTACGGGCTCACGATTTATCATTTTGCCAATCACAAATTGGTCAACTTCATCAGGCGAAGTAAAAGCACGAACAACACCCGTTTGGTCAATCACTACTGTATGCGGAATAAAATGGTGGTAAAACATATCATTTAATTTCCTTCCCCAGTCCATGGCAAAAGAAATATGTTTAAAACCACGTTTGGCGATAAAAGCATCAACTTTATCTCGGTTTTCTTCTGAAACTGCTACAAATTTAACGGCATTACCAAATTGAGCTTGTAGTTTGTCAAAATGTTTGAGCGACGGAATACAAGGCGAACAGTATGTAGCCCAAAATTCTATTACGACAATTTTACCACGAAGTTCTTTGAGGGAAATATTCTTTTCGTTACCATTGGAAGTAATAACAGACATGGTAAAATCTGGACAAACATTCCCTAAAGTTGGCGGGTCAGTTTGTGCCATAAAGGTTTGTGCAAAAACAGAATTTGTAAGGATTACAAAAGCTACAATCAGTAGTTTTTTCATATTTATAAAGATTAGGACTATCATAAAACTATTTGTCCTAAAATCATGCCGTTTTGGTAGTTAGTATTTCAATTCGTTAGAAGAACGTTTATGACGTGTGATTTATAACGATTGCTTATCATAAAATTAGCTATTTTTGAAGAATGAATAAAACTTTAACCTGATTATTTAAAATGCTTTTAAAACAAAAAATCGTCTGAAACAATTCAGACGATTTCGTAAATACTTATTGATAATCAAGTAATTATTTTACAGTAAAAGGAACTTTCACTTTATCCCAAGCTAAAGTTACTACACCAGAATTTTCAGCTTTGATAGTGAAACGTTCTGTCATTTCATTCGCTTCTGGTTTTGCGGTTACTCTTAAAGCATCGTCAGCTTCTTTATAGCCATACGCACCCCATTGTTTCACTGTTTTATTGAAAATGATAGTCCATTCTTTTTCTCCAGGAATTGTAAAAAGAGCATATTTACCAGCTTTTAAAGCTTTTCCATTGATGGTTACGTCTTTACTTACTTCAAATGTTGTAGCATCGTTTGCTCCTGTACGCCAAACTTTGCCGAAAGGTGCAAGGTCACCTGCCCATACGTTACGACCTTTCACTGCTGGTTGGTGATAACTCACCGTTACAGTTGCTCCGTCAACAGTTGCCGTAGCTTTTGCAGGAGGTGAAGGCATTTTTGATGCGTCTTTGCTCATGTCATGTTGAGCGTTGCCGATGAAAGCAGAAAAAATAAGCGTTGTTAATAAAAGTAATTTTTTCATTTTTGTAAATGGATTTTGTTGTAGCCATATTAAAAAAAATATTCTTTCAATATGAATGATTTGATATTTTTTAGGAATTTTAAGTTCCAAATACATAACGAAAAAACCGCTAAGAAGTTTCATTGAGACATAAAAAATCCCTCAAATGTTGGTTTGAGGGATTTTTATATTTTGTTTATAGTTTACAGACTGAAGTCTGTGTTACTAATTAAAAAAATCTTTCATTTTCTCAAAGAAGTTCTTGTCGTTCTTGTTAGGTTTTGGATGGAAATTCGCTGAATCTCTCATTTTTTCTAACATTTCAGTTTCTTCTTTGGTCAAACTTTTTGGAGTCCACAGATTCACGTGAATTAACTCATCTCCTACTCCGTAGCCGTTCAATTCTTTAATTCCTTTTCCTTTCAGACGTAAGATTTTTCCTGCCTGTGTACCTGCTTCAATCGTAATACGAGCTTTGCCTCCGATTGTTGGTACTTCTACGGTTGTTCCTAAAGCGGCATCTGCAAAGTTCAGGTGCAAGTCATAAATTACGTTTGTACCGTCACGGTGCAATACTTCGTCTGGTTCCTCTTCAATGACAATCAATAAATCTCCCGCAACGCCTCCACGTGGTGGCACGTTTCCTTTGCCCGACATCGACAACTGCATACTGTCGGCAACGCCCGCAGGAATTTTGATTGGGATAATTTCTTCTTCTAATACACGACCTTCGCCAAAACAAGCCTCACAACGAGTTTTGATTTGTTTTCCTTCGCCATTACACGTCGGACACGGTGAAGTTGTCACCATTTGTCCCAACATGGTTTGTTGAACTCTACGAACTTGTCCCGCACCACCACAAGTTTGGCAAGTGCTTAATTCTGTACCGTTTTTAGCACCGTTTCCGCTACAAGACTTACAAGTAACATGACGTTTTACTTTAATTTTTTTCTCAACACCGTTAGCAACTTCCTCAAGATTTAATTTGAGTTTAATTCTAAGGTCAGAGCCTTTACGTCTGCGTTGTTGCTGACCTCCGCCACCACCACCAAAGAAACTACCAAATGGGCTACCGTCACCACCACCGAAAATATCTCCAAACTGACTGAAAATATCATCCATGTTCATACTCTGTCCACCGTAGCCACCACCACCTGCGGCTCCGCCCATACCAGCGTGTCCGAAACGGTCGTATTGAGCTTTTTTCTTCGCATCAGACAAAACCTCATAAGCCTCAGCAGCTTCCTTGAATTTATCTTCCGCTGTTTTGTCTCCTGGGTTTTTATCAGGGTGAAATTTTATCGCCATCTTGCGATAAGCTTTCTTTATTTCTTCTTCCGAAGCAGATTTTGCAATCTCTAATACTTCGTAATAATCTCTTTTTGCCATAATTTTATTAGTGAATAGATAATAGAGAACAGATGATAAAGGAAAATTAAGTCAAATTCTTTTCTTTCACCGTACAATCTATTCTCTGTAATCTATAATCTAATCTCTATAATCTAATTTGCTACTACAACTTTCGCAAAGCGAATAACTTTATCGTTTAAATAATATCCTTTTTCAACAACATCAAAAACTTTTCCTTTGTCATCCTCAGTTGGAGCAGGGAATTGCGTAATTGCTTCGTGTATATCAGCGTTGAAAACTTCGCCTTTGGCATCCATTGGTTTTAATCCTTTAGATGAAAGCGTATTACTTAACTTATTAAAAATCAAGTGAACTCCTTCTGATATTTCACCTTCCTGAGCGTTTGCAGTTGCTCTTTCGATATCATCAATGACAGGTAAAATATCTACAATAACTTTTTCCGAAGCCGACTGAATCATCTCTAATTTCTCTTTGGCAGTACGCTTACGGAAGTTATCAAAATCTGAATAAAGACGTAAATATTTGTCCTTCAATTCAGCTACTTCTATTTTTAATTTTTCGGCTTCAGATAACTCTGGTTCAGCCTCTATCGGTGTTTCTTCTGAAACATTGTCAGTTTCTGGCGTGATTACTTGTTCTTCTACTGATAATTCGTCTTTATTTTCCATTTTCAATGCACTTTTCGCTTTGTTTTTGTACTTTCCTAATATGTTCAAAAGTTTTGCCATTTCCGTTTTCCTGTCAGATTGACAGATTTAGTCTGTAAAATTACAGATTAGTTGGCAGATATGTGTAAAAAGGTTTGTATCACATACTTTAGTCTGTATCTGAATGTTTTTTTTTAGTTACAGACTGAAGTCTGTGTTACTAAACCAACTCTTCAGCTAAAGCAACCGTCCAATTATCAAAAAGGTTTTTCTCAATTTCACAAGCTTTTTCTGCATGGTTCTGCCAGTCTTCCGAGAAGTTCTTTAACTGATAAATCATCTCGGCTAAATGCCCTTCTTCTTCAACAATTATTGACTTTACATTTACCTTTGAACCTACTTCGTCTAATGCATCTTGGTAGATTGGATAAAGTTCATCCGCCCGTACTTCAATAGCATAAGTAACCAGTAAATATGCCGCATATTTGAGGTCATTCCCAGCGAGTTTCAATGTTTGTTTCAAGTATCTACAAACATGAATATCAAGGCTATGCAAATAAGTATAGCTGGCAAAAGGAGCAACTAAATACGCATTTTCGTAAGTTGGGAAGTTTTCAATTTTATCAACTTTTTGAATTTGTTTTTTGAGATAAAATGCGTGTCGAGCTTCTTCTGAAGCGTGTTTTAGAATAAGATAAGAAACCTTAGTTTTATCTTCAGAAGCCGAGATTTTTCTGGCTCCCGTATTTTCCATGAGCGATAGTGTATTTAAAAATCGAGCATGAAGAGAATCATCTGCGATGATGTTTTGGAATATTTCTTGTAAATTCATAACTCAAAAGTAATTCTATGTTTTTGAATGCGTTTTCTAATCTTGAATTATTCAAAAATATTATTAAAATTATGCAATTACACTACGTAACATACTCCCCTGAAGAACTCAATGAAGTAAAAAAAGTCTTTATTGAGTACGCTGAATTCTTACAGGTTGATTTATGTTTTCAAGGTTTTGAACAAGAATTACAAACGCTCCATAAAGTTTATAACCCTCCACAAGGTTGTATTATTTTAGCAAAAGAAGATAATGAAGTATTGGGCTGTATTGCTCTAAAACCAATAGGAGAAGGTGTTTGCGAAATGAAACGTTTGTACGTAAAACCCCAAACCAGAGGAACTGGATTAGGACGAAAATTAGTCGTTGAACTTATTCGTTTTGCCAAAGAGTCAGGTTATAATACTATGAAATTAGATACTTTAACGACCCTCGAAAGTGCTATAAAACTCTATCGTTCAATGGGTTTTGTTACGACCAATGCCTATGTCTATAATCCATTAGACGAAGTTTTATATTTTGAATTATCACTCTGATTTTTTATTTATTTTCATTTTTATAATCAAACAAAAGGCAGTTGAAATGCCCTTAAATTAACAACCAACTAATTGTTTTATGAGAATTCCTACTTTTTTAAAACTCACCACTATCATTGTTTTACTTGCCTGTGGGTCGTGGGGTTTTTTAGCACACAAAACCATCCATCAAATTGCGATTTATTCACTTCCCAAAAAACTTCAAGGCTTTTTCTTTAAAAATGTTGATTATATCGTGTACAATTCGGTACGTCCAGATGTGAGACGCAAAGATGACCCAAGCGAAGCAACCAAGCATTTTATAGATATTGATGCACCCATTTTTGGAGAAAATTCTATTGAGACAATGCCACGTACTTGGGAAGAGGCATCTCAAAAATATACGGCTGATACACTTCGTAAATATGGCACTGTACCTTGGGAAATCATGAAATTGCAAGCAAAATTGACAAATGCTTTCCGTAACAAACTGAAAGACAGCATTTTATTTTATTCGGCAGATTTAGGACATTATATTGCAGATGCTCATGTTCCTTTGCACACTACAATAAATTATGATGGACAAATGACTAATCAGCGTGGTTTGCACTCACTTTGGGAAAGTACCGTTCCTGAGATGAATATTGACAATTATAATTTGTATCAAGCTCACAAAGCTAAATATATCAAAAATCCTTTGGCTGAAATTTGGGTGAAAATTAGAGAATCTAAACTGATGTTAGATAAAGTTTTGGCAGATGAAATTAAAGCGTCTGAAGGCTTTTCGGAAGAACGAAAATTTAAACGTTCAGAGAGATTTGGAGCCATTAGAAAGAATTATTCGGGTGAATTTGCGAAGGCTTATGCAGAGAAATTAGGCACAACAGTCAACGAAAGAATGTTGGATGCTTCAAAAACGGTTGCTGACTTTTGGTTCACGGCTTGGGTTGATGCTGGCTGTCCAGATTTATCTGATTTACAAACGTTGAGCGACGACGATAAACTAAAACTTAAAGCTGAAAAGAAGGCTTGGAAAAATAACGAACTGATTTCTAAAGGTTTACTTCAATCACGTAAAGGAAAAAGCGAAGGAGAGTAATT